>CAZNZA010000071.1:0-22118 GCA_964577325.1 uncultured Polyangiaceae bacterium | reverse complement strand
TCATGGGAGCAAGCTTAGCATGTGAAGCATTTGTCGGAGCTACGGCCGGCGCCCAACAACGCCATAGCCCCAGAACAACACAGCCCAGCGCAAGGCTGGCCCGCGCAGGGCGTTCAGTCGAGGTAGTCCAAGAGCCAGGTCAGCGCCGGCCGCGCTTGCCCGTCTCGAATCAGGCCCGTATTCGGCTTCCAGGTCTGACCGTGCACATACCCCCACAAAGTGATCCCGACCACCGCGTCTGACTCGAAGAACAGGGAAAACTGCTCCTCCATCACGCGGCGCTGCTCCTCATCGTCAGCCAGATCGATGTCATACTCGGAGATGTAAATCGGCGCGCCCAAGCGGCTGACGTAGTCGAGATTGTCCCGCAGCTCGCTCAGTCGCTGCGTTTCGAGCCCGTGGGCTTGGCAGCCTATGGCGTCCAATAGCCCGCGCTCGGCGAGCAGCTCCGCCACGCGCATGAATTGATACGTGTCGTGACGCAACACGTTGTAGTCGTTGAGGATGAGCACGGCGTTGGGGCAATGTTCGCGCGCTTTTTCGAAAGACCAGATGACCCAATCGTGGCCCGTGCGCCCGCGCCCGCCCAGCGCCTCGATGAAGCTCGGCGTGGCATGGTCAGGCTCATTGACGACGTCGATCATTTCCACGTCGGGGTAGCGCCCGCAGTAGGCGGCGATCCATTCTTCCACTTCCTCGGCTTGTTCGGCCTCCGACAGCCCGTCGATCCACTCGGGAGATTGACTTCCCCACACCAAGGTGTGCCCTTTGACCGGAATGCCTTGCTCGCGCGCGTAGTCGTGCACGGCGTCGAGGAAGCGCCACTCCATTTGGTCGCGCTCTCGCTCCACGAGCCCCCACTTGCCTTCGTTCTCAGGCGTGATCTGATCCCAGTACACACCAAAGTCGCTCGGTACTTGGAAGCCCTGGGTGATGTTGCCGACGAACTTCGGATGCGACGGTTGAACACCGGCGTCGAAACGAGGCGGACGCGGCTCAGTCAGTGCCGCGTCCGTCTCCTTCGGAACCTCGCGCTCTTGTGCCGGTGGACCACCGCACGCGAGCACGAGGCTCAAACCGCAGATGAGAAGGGCGCAATTGGAAAAAACTGAACTCACAAAACCTTCGCGATGGCTTCACAGATGCCGCCGATGTTCTTTTCATTCATCGCCGCCACGCAGATCCGACCACTGTCTACGATGTAAATCCCGAACTCCGAGCGCAATCGACGCACGGGCTCCAACTCCAGTCCAGAATAGGAAAACATCCCCTTCTGGTCGCGGATGAACGAGAAGTCGCGCTTGACGCCGAGCGAGGAGAGCTTCTCCACGAACAAGGAGCGCATGCGCTGAATGCGTTCCCGCATCTCGGTCAGCTCCGCTTCCCACTTCTTTCTCAGTTCTGGATCCGACAACACCAGCGCCACCACCTGACCACCGTGGGAACTGGGATTGGAGTAGTTGGTGCGGATCACGCGCTTGAGCTGCGACGTCACCCGTTTGGCTTCATCCGCGGTGCTGGCGACGAGCGTGAACGCCCCCACGCGCTCGCGATACAAAGAGAACGACTTGGAGAAGGAACTGGATATGACGAACGGCAGGTTTGCTTCGGCAAACGCCCGCACGGCGTACGCATCTTGCTCTATCCCGTCGCCGAACCCCTGATACGCAAAGTCGAGAAAGGGAACGAAAGCGCGCTCCTTGCACAAGGTTACCACTTCGTCCCATTGCGCGGGACTCAAGTCCGCACCCGTCGGGTTGTGGCAACAGGTGTGGAGCAAGACCAAGCTTCCCTTCGGCAAGGCCTGCAAGGCCGTGCGCATGGCCGCAAAATCCAAGCCGTGCTGCTCCGGGGAATAGTAAGCGTACTCCTTCACCTCGAAGCCCGCGGCTTCGAACAATGCGCGGTGATTTTCCCAACTCGGCTTGCTGATGTAGATGACGGGCTCAGGCAGGAACCGGCGCAGGAAGTCCGCGCCGACCTTGAGTCCACCCGTGCCACCCAAAGCCTGGGCCGTGACCACGCGCCCATCACGCACGAGGGCGGAATCGGCACCGAACAACAGCTGCTGCACTTGCTGACGGAATGCCGGCGCACCCTCGATCGGCAGGTACGACTTGGAGTCCTCCTTCTCGTACCAAAGCCGCTCGGCTTCGCGCACGACGTTGAGCACGGGAACCTTACCGTTGCCATCCTGGTAGACCCCAACTCCCAGGTTTACCTTGTTCGCGTTGGTGTCGGCAATGAAGGCCTCGGTCAACCCAAGAATGGGGTCAGCTGGGGCCAAGGGGACGTCGGAGAAAGGGGATCGATGCATGAGGTTCCTCGCGGGCAACGGTGCGGCCCTCTAGCGGACCGACTGAGTTGGGTGTCGCTGTATGACACCAACTGGCACGACTGTGAACTGTCCTCGAAGCAGCGCTTTCGCCCATTCAGTCATCGCCAGTGCCAGACGCACCAGCCTTCGAGGTCGGCTCACGATCGCGACCTTCAACGGAGGCATTGATACTGAACAAAAGATCAGATACTGAACGCCCATGACGGCATCGGACCAGCTCTCCCTCTTTAGGCCCCTCCCCCCCCGCGCCAAGCTCCTTTCCAGCAGTGCTCGGACGGGGGCCCTTTCAGGGCAAGATTTGGCGCTGGTCCGGGTAGACCCGGGCTTTCAACGCGCGGAGCGCTTCGTATTGGCGGCGGATGGCCACGCTCGCTTGCAGCCATGGCCCACGCCACCCTCAATGGCCGCGCAACGCCAGGAGCAAGTACCGACGTCATGGGTCGAACACGTGCCCGGCTGGCTCTCGCCGGACGACAGAGTGTTCGAAGCCTTGATGCGAGATACAGCCTGGCAGAAACAGCGCCGGGAGATGTACGACCGCATCGTCGACGTCCCGCGACTACTCGGGCGGCCATCGCCAGGAACGCGCTCCACGACGCTGTTGCTGGCGCTATCTCGACTCCTGTCGTTGCGCTACGGCCGTAATCTCACGGCACTGAGCTTCGCCCTATATCGCGACGGCAGTGACAGCGTCGCTCCCCACGGTGATAAATTGGGAGCGCTCATTCCCGATACCGTGGTTGCCATTCTTTCCGTGGGACAACCAAGAACGTTGCGCCTCCGTCCGCGGACAGTAACCAACACAGTGTCCCACTCGCGCGTCAAGACCCCATCGATAGCGTTTGCTCTGGGGCGAGGGGACCTGTTCGTGATGGGAGGGCGCTGTCAAGCGGATTGGCTGCACGGTATCCCCAAGACCAAGCAGACTGGCGCCCGCATCAGCATCATGTTCCGCGAAGAAACCTAACAGGTTGCTGAAAAAGCAACCTGCCAATGAAACAGCAAGGTGCCCGCGCAATCGAGGCGCCGCTGCGGATTTCAAAAACCCTCACTTTCATGGGGTTTTTGAAATCCGGCCCCATCTCGTTTTGGCGCGGATGAGCACCAGCAGGGTGCTGAAAAGCATTTTTCAGCACCCTGCTAAGGGCGTCCAGGTAACGGTCACGGTCGCACGACGGCAACGCTCAAGTTACCAAACAAAAAGCGCGTATCACTGGTAACCGTCTCACCGTGGCTTTCCAACCATCCTCGGGTGCCGCCCCGCGCTTGAAAGTCGAGGAAATTCTCATAGTGTCCCGGATCCAACTTGCCGACGTAACGCTCATCCTCTGCGATCACTTTGGCCGCGACCTTGCGGAGCAGGTTGGGCGAATCGAGCACCGCGTAGTCGATGACGACCACGGGTGAAGCCGGCTTTACCGAGCGGCGCAGTGCTTGCCATACGTCGACCCGCACCGGCTCGGGCATTTCGTGAAGGGCTAGAGCTATGACCGCGCCATCGACGGGGGCGTCCAACTGCAGACGGCTCACGTCGTCAAGCACGAAGTTGACGGCGGGAGCTTTCTGACGAGCCAGCTCGAGCATCGACGCTGAAGCATCGACGCCCATGACGTCCATTCCCGCCTGACTCAAGTAATGCGCCAACGTTCCGGTTCCACAACAGGCGTCCAACACCCGAACGGCTCCGTCTGCGCGGAGGATCTCCACCGCACGACGGCGAGCTGGTCGCAACAACGCATCCTGTAACCCGCCCACGACGCGAAGGAGACGGGCAATGCCCGAATATCGGTCGTGCGATTCTTGCTCAGCACCCATACCAGTCCAGTAACCCAATACCACGATGTTGAAAAGCGCTGTCCTTCGTTCGTCTGGCCCCCGCTCGGCAGGGTCAGTCGAGGTCGAGCTGGGTGTCGGGGGGCAGTTTCGTCAGCTGGGTAACCAGGCTCATCGGCTCGGACTGCCAGCGTACCTCGAAAGTGAACTCGACCTCGTCTCCCTCGGCGATGGTTGCCGCTGCAGCATTCGGGCCCAAGGCAAACGGCATGGCCATGGCCGCCATCCCTACTTGTTTCCCACTGGCGTTGACGAAGGTGGGGATCGCCTCGTGCTGGATCACGATTTCCTGCCGCGATCGGTCGACGCGCTTGACGATGCCGCGCACTACGTACGTTTGGTCTGGCGGCGCCAAAGGGACCGCTTGCTCGGCACGCGAGCTATCCGACGGGTTACTCTTTTGGCAGCCCTGGGCAAGCAAGGCTGCCAATAGGAGGAGCGACGGAGCGGACGGCGACATGGGCAGATACTTAGTCGAAAGCCCCGGGGTCGTCATCCTGCCTGGAGTCGAGCCCGCCCCAGCGAGACCGTTGGCCCCGTCTGGCGGCAGTGGAAACTTATGGCGGAGCGTCGGCAATCAGCGCGGACGGATCCCAGTTGCCCGCACAAACACACCAGGCTGGGTCAATCCAGGGGCGACTCCGCCCAACCTCGTAACCGCCAAGCTGGGAGCACCTTTTGCTCCGCGTCCGCGAAAGCTAGAACTCGTGCATGAAGTTCGGGCTCTTCCCCATCAAGCCACTGGCCTCTGTCCTGCGTCGCTCGGGCGGCCTCGTCCTCGGCTCGCTCCTCACAGCTGCGTGCGGAGATCCGGTGGATGAGGGCACGGCACCCGGGGCGACGATTCCGACGACGCCGAGCGTGCCTACCGCGCTGGCACCAACGCCTGGTGGTTCGGCTGTAACCCCTGGTAACTCAGTGACTCCTGCTAACACAGCGCCAACAGCAACGGCACCCGTTACTCCGGCCCCGAACCCATCCACGCCGAGTGGGCCTCAGCCGGTGGCACCCACTTCCGGGGTAGCTCCGACAAGCTTGGCTCCCGTTGCGCCCTCGGCGACGGTGAGTCCCATGCCGTCTGCAAGCCCCTCATCGACCGGCACGGATGCGACCGAGCCGACTACTCCGGCCCCCTCGAGCAGCGACGACACCACCTCTTCCGCTCCGCAGCCCTCGACGAGCAGCGGTGAGGACAGCGACGACACGCCCACCCAGCCCACACCGACATCGCCGGGGTCCATCCTGCTCCAAGAAGACTTCGAAGCGCATCCCGCGGGAGCCCGTCCAGAGGGTTACGACGTCTTCTGCAACTACGTGCTCAACCCAGACTCGTGCAATAGCGGCCACGAAGTAGCCGTGAGCAGTGAAAACGCCCGCGGAGGTAGTCAGTCGATCCTGTTCGAAGGTTCGAGCGGCGCAGCGCAGCTGGCTTGGAACATACCGCCGGGTACCACACGCCTGTACACGCGCGTTTGGGTGTTTCTCAGCCAGCGGAAGCTCGGCAACAACAGTGACGGAAACCACGAAACCCTCATCGCGCTGCGGGGTTCACCAGAGGGCGTTACCAACGAAATCCGCTTCGGGGAGATCAAGGGTGTTATCGGTACTAACGTCGAGCCGACGGACAACATCAGTCCCCCCGCCGACCAATGGAATTCCGGCCCCGAAATCCCCGTCCAAGAATGGGCGTGTGTTGAACTAGCGTTTTTGGGTGAATCCCCAACCAATGAGCTTCACGCCTGGGTGAACGGCGAACTCGTCCACAGCATCGACTCGCTCGATGATTGGACGCACGCGTTTCCAGAGTCGGACCACGAATACTGGACGTCAGGCTGGATTGCGGATCGCTTCAATCAGCTGGTCTTCGGCTGGCAGAGCTTCTCCGGCTTTACAGAGAAGCTCTTCATGGACGACATCGTCGTAGCCACCGACCCCATCGGCTGCGACTAGGCCGCAAGCGGCGAACCAACTGCCAGACGCGGCTATATGCCCGTGGGCCAATGCCTCGAGAGAGACAGGAGGGACACAGATCTCCGTATCAGCGATCGCGAGGAGGAACGGTGATCCGCTCAGACGGCGAGTGGATAGCGGGGGGATCACTGGCGGGGAACGATTCCCAACCGGCTTGGTCTACCCAATCCCACGTATCCGCGGGGTCTTCTTGTTCAGGTGCCTTTGGTTGAGGCTGACTTACGTTCATACTGCGGTCCTTTCGGGTGGTAGCGACGTTTCGAGCGAGACGCGTGCCAAGGAGCTCCCACTATCCGAGCTCGCTCCTCCGTGCCCTGCGTTCGCAACCCGGCGTTCGTTCGCCTTGCGCTCGTCGCAGCCGTGTGCGAGCATAGCCTGGAATGGCTTCGGCTTGTTGTCTCCCTTTGTTCGCGCTTGCACTTCGCGAGCCAGCCTCGCGGGGAGCGTGGGCCTGGCACGGTGAAGGCGCCAGTGTTGTCTTATACTGAGACCTGCGGCGCCTTTTCTGCCCTGTAGCCATGGCTAGAGTCTCCGGAGTGGTGCTTCGGAGGGCCCGAAATTACTGCCAGGGCCGCCTCGAAGAGAGGGCCCGTTCACGGCCGAGGCTGCCCAGTTGGCAGGCAGGCAGGGCGTAGCGGGTAGCAGGTCAGGGGTTGCGAGTCGTCAGCCATACAAACCCAGTCGTTCGCGAGCAGTCATGCGCTTTGCAAGTCAAGCGCTCGCCCCCCTCACCCCCTCGACGCCTGAGGGTTTTTTACAAGCCTTTCCGGAGCCACGTCACCACAGATTCATTGAACCCTTTAGCCAACGCACCTTGAAAGGAGCTTTGAGATGAGCGCAGCAGAAAGTATTCGGGCTGTCCCCGAACTGTACATCACGGAACAAGACATGAAACGCCTCCGCGACATCGTGGACGACTACGGCAGTGGCACCCTTGCCGATGCGGCCGAAACCTTGGAGATGGAACTCGACCGAGCGCAAGTGGTTCGCCAGGACCAAATCCCCGCGGATGTCGTCACCATGCATTCCAGAGTGGTGTGCGAAGACATTACGCTAGGTAAACAACGGGAGTTGACCATCGTGTATCCTCCAGAGGCAGACGCGGAGCAGAACAAGGTTTCGATCCTCGCGCCCCTGGGCATGGCTCTGCTTGGGCAACGCATCGGCGACACCTTCGAGTGGACGCTCCCGCACGGTCGCAAGACGCGCCTCAAGGTGATCGACGTCCGTTTTCAGCCGGAAGCGAGCGGAGCGTTCGACCTGTGACGCGTTGACGCGCACCAGCTCGGCGCGGGGTTGGGCACGCCTTTTGCTGCGCTAGCGCCGTATGAGACGGCTTTGGATGGGCATGGCAATCGTGGTTCTTTACGCGCCCCATGCGCTAGCGTGCCCCAACTGTCCCCTTGGCGTCCAAGCGCGCAGCGAGGTGTGGAACGATAATTTCACGTACTACCTCGTCGTTGCCCTGCTGCCATTCGTGATGGTCGGGTTGATCTGCCGGAGCATCGAGCTGCTGGGCGCCGGCGGATTGCTTCCGCAACGGCTGCGACGGCTGCGACTATTGGCGAAACACTCCACTGTCTCTCCGCAGTCATCGTGGGGGGACCGCCTGTGAACGTCGCGTCGAACACGTCTACCGCTGGTAACACGAGCCCTCTCATTTCGGCAGGGATACTCCTAGGCACCGGACTGGGCGGGTTTTTGGATGGCATCGTGCTGCATCAGCTACTGCAGTGGCACAACATGCTGTCGGCAGTTCGCCCGCCGCTGACGCTCGTCGAGATGAAGTACAACATGGTCTGGGACGGCATATTCCACGCCTTCACCTGGAGCATGGTGGTGCTGGGCCTTTGGCGGCTATGGCTCTGCGGCCGGCACAAGGACGTGCCATGGTCGGGGCGCACACTCGTGGGCTCGATGATCGTGGGCTGGGGCCTGTTCAACTTCATCGAAGGTCTGCTCAATCACCAGATCCTTGGCATTCATCACGTTCGCCCGGGCGAAACGCAGCTGATTTGGGACCTGGGCTTTCTGGCTCTGGGTCTGCTGCAAGTGGCTGCAGGCATGCGCCTGGTGCGGCTAGCCCGGCGGGAACTGCCGCCCTCGCCCGCCCGGGGCTAGTGGCGTCGAAACAGCGCGCGGCCGCGCTCGGGGCACAGCTCGGGGGCCGTCCGGTTACGGGCAGATTTCAATACTGAAAGTTAGTAACTTGGGGGAGCCATGAACGGGGAAGTTTTGCCCAAGCTGGATGGTTGACTCGGCAGGCCCTCGAATCTGCCCTCCCCCCTTTCGGTTCTGCGTGCGCCCCTGGTCATGCAGGGTCAAGATGGGGGGATAACGGAAAGTTCCGTCTACTTCGAGACGTCTGCGTTAGCTTGGCACTAGGATTCAACACTCGAACTACCGCGCTTTGCCGTACGTTCGACGCGCCGCTTTTGGCGCGGGTACGGCAAGTGTTTCGGCACCAGTGTTTCGGCACCAGTGTTTCGCATCAGAGGAGGTGCAACCGTGGACCATCACTCACCCATCCAAAACGCAGAGGATTTCGACACTCAGCCCGCGTTCGGACGCGACCTGATTTACCTCGTTGGTTTCTCTGAAGTTCAACGGCAAGCCATATCTGAGGCCGCTCGTCTGAACGGATTCGACGTCACCATGGCCGTCGATGAAGCGTCCTTCGTGCAGGACCTGTGGCCTACGCTGTTGGGTTATCGGGTGGCCGCCAAACCCACGCTCGTCATCGCGGATGAAGCCATCCTCAGCGAACAGGGCCGCCAACTCCTGAAGGAACTCGAGGAACACGTCAACGCCATCGTGACGCTGGACTCCGCCCAGCGCTGCCCAGTGCAATGGGCGCGGGACATCCTGCCCAAGCCGGCCTTGTGGAGCTGGCCGCCCCCCACGTCGCGCTACTTGTCTTGGGTGCACTAGTCGTCCAGTGCTACACCCGTTCAGCGGTGCGTCCTTCAGGTGTTTGGCGCGCTCTGGGGCGCCGACGCCTCGTGCGGAAGCGCGAGATGGCGGTCGAACACGGCAATCAGCGCATTGACGATGAGTAGCGCCGTCATCCCAGCAAGCCCGCTGACGCCCACCAGCAAGTCATTGCCACCACGGATGAACATCACCGCCAGGCCGGCGCTGGCATTGAGCGTGCCATGGGCAATGGCGACCGCCAGAACGGAACCAGTCCGCAGCCGCAACCAGGTGAGCGGGGGCGACAGAAGCACGCACCACACGACCATCAGCCCCACGCCCAGCCACGGGTGCTGGGGGTAGTTGTGCCCTTGGGCAACCAGAGGGGCATGCCAAATTCCCCACACAGCGCCGATCAGAAAAGAACACTTCCAGAATCCGAAGCGGGCCCAAGCCCGGTAGAGAAAGCCCCGCCAACCGAGTTCCTCGCCGCAGGCGGCCAACGAGTTGATCAAGGCCCCGAGCAGCAACGGTTGACCGACAATGAGCAGCCAGAACAGCCAGGGAGACGTCGTCTCCACCTGGCGCCGTGACGCTTCTAGCTGTTCCGGCGGCAACAGCGCGCTCATGCGTTCCCAGAAGCCAGTGAAGTCACCGCTCCAGGACACTCCCGGTAGCGGGAGTGAGCAAAGCAGCGTTAACCAGACGTAGGCAAACGGACTGAGCCAGGCAACCAACCACCACCAGTTCAATCGCCCCGCGACTCCAAGCGGGCGTAGGAGGGGTAATCCTGCCGCGCGCTGCGCTACGACGGCGCCCACCAGAGGTCCAAACATGAACGCGATGGCCAAAAGCCACCTCGCCGCCTGAGCACTAGGCGAAGCGTCACCGCTATAAAGCAGCGTAAGCCCCCCGAAGGTCCAGCTCACCCCAAAGGCAATTGCAAGGAAGAGCCCGACCCGCACCCGCCTTTGATGGCTAACCCTTGGCGGTCCGTCAAGGCGTTCGACTCCGCGAATTGGGCCGATGCCCGAGCGGCGCGCTAAGGTCAGAGGGTGCCCCGGTGCCCGAAACCAGCGATAAAACGCGCGCCCCTCGCGCTCTGGGTGGTCTGCTCCTCGGTGGCTGGGGCGTCACTCACGTTTGGCAGCCGCGTCGAGGCGCAGCCCCTTCACGTGCACGCGCATTCTCGACGCCTGGCCTCACCGTTCGGCGTCACCCCGTGGACGGCCGACGCACGGCCGTACCACGACCTAGTCCGACGGGCTGAGGCCCTGTACGGCGTCTCCGCAGATCTGATCCACGCCATCATCACCGTCGAATCCGCGTACAATCCGAAAGCCGTGTCGCCTGCGGGCGCCAAAGGCCTCATGCAGTTGATGCCGCTGACTGCGAAGTCGTGCGGCGTACGCAACGCGTTCGATCCGGCGCAGAACATATTCGGCGGCGCCGTTTACCTCACGCGGCTCGCCCGTCTGTTCCGCGGCGACCTGGTGCTCATCCTGGCCGCCTATCATGCGGGCCCGACGTCGGTATGGGATCATTCCGGCGTGCCGACGTCGCTGCGCACCCGGGCATACGTGCGCAGCGTGCTGCGAGAGTACGCGACGCAACTGAGCCATCGGCAGCGCGCCGCAGAGCTCCGTCGCCATGCGCCCAGTGACCAAACCCTTGCTTCCCGTCCAACATCGCGTACGGAGTAACGCGCCGTCGCTCAGCCGGCGACGGGGATCCCGCTGCACTGGGTGCCGCGCGACTGCCGACGATCGAACTCCACTTCGCAGGCCAGCGGGGACATCAAGGTGCGGGCAAAATCGATGGTCAGAGGCGCAAACTGCAGCCAGTCGCGCGGGCCGTCGATGCGCGCCCGAATGGTACCGCTCGGGTCGATGAACCAGGTTTCCGGATACAGTTTCGAACCAAACTTGCCCGTCACCACCTCTCCCCCAGGATCGCTCAGGGTTTGGAAATTGGGCTTCGTCTGCAACACGGCTTGCAACGTGGCTAAGGCGTCCTGGGCTGTCTCGTCGGTGTTGATCGTCAAGAGCACGATATCCTCGTGGTCCCGCAGCACGCTGCCAAGGTCGTTGAGCGAAGGCATCTCGTCGATGCATGGCTTGCAGGTCTTGCTCCAGAAGTTCATGACCACGACTTTGCCGCGGTAGTCCGAGAGGCGCACCTTTTGCCCTTCGATGGTCGTCAACTCGAAGTCCGGCGCTACGCGGTTGCGGCCGGCATAGTCGGGCGAAAGCGCGCAGACGGGAGTGCACAAGCGTCGCGTCTCCCCTTCCTTGGCTGAAGCGACGAACGAATAGACGCCAACTGCTGCCAACGCGACGAATGCCAATTGGATAAACAAAGAAACAGCGCTGTTCATGGAGGGTCCGTTCTCTGGGGGTTGCCGCGCTCGAGCGCTCGATGAGTTCGTTCTAATGGGCAGGGCGAGCGCCTACAATGGAAACTGCCCTGAGCGGGAGCCGTGGCCACGTTCCGGAACTGGCGTACGCTGATGTGTTTGCTGTCGTCGCCCTCTCGGTCTACACCGGCTGGCGTGAAAGCCGATCCTCATATTGACCCGTCCGTTGCCAAGCGCCATGACGGGAAGCTCGAAAAGCGGCTGCTCAAGCAGGTCGTTCAGGCGAGCGCCGAATTCAATCTCGTCGAGCCCAATGACCGGATCATGGTGGCCGTCAGCGGTGGCAAGGATTCCCTCGGCCTGCTGTACCTCCTGCGCGAGATCCAGAAGAAGGCGCCTTTTCCGTTCTCACTCATCGCCGTGAACTTGGATCAGAAGCAGCCTGGCTTTCCCGAGGACGTGCTGCCGCGCTACTTTACCGAGCAAGGCTACGACTTCCGCATCGTCGAGGAGGACACGTATTCCATCGTCGCGGAGAAGATCCCGGCAACGCAGACCTACTGCGCCCTGTGCTCACGCCTGAGGCGCGGAGTTTTGTACAACGTGGCCGAAGAATTGGGGGCCACGAAGCTGGCTCTGGGACATCACCGCGATGATGCCATCGAGACGCTGCTGCTGAACCTCTTCTATTCCGGCCAGACTAAGGCTATGCCGGCGCGCCTTCGGTCCGACGACGGGCGCAATACGGTCATTCGACCTCTCATCTACTGCGCGGAGCAGGATCTTGCCCAGCTCGCAGAGCTGCACCGCTTTCCCATCATCCCCTGCAACCTGTGCGGGTCTCAGGATAACCTCAAGCGCCAAGAAGTGAAGCAGCTCTTGGCGGATCTGGAACTGAAGAATCCCAAGCTTCGCGGTAACTTGCTGGCTGCGCTGCACAACGTACGCCTGAGCCACATGCTGCTCCCCCACGTCAGCAGCAACGGGCTCTCCGACACGGCGCCCCGCGGAGGCGTGGCTTCGTTTGCCGAGGAAGGAACGCCGGCGCCGCAGCTCGTGCCCCTGGAACGAGTCACCCGCAGAGCGGCCTCGCCCAGTGCACCCGTTCATCCAGAGTGAATCACATCGAGCGAACGCTGGCTTTTACGCGGTGGGTCTAGCCACGGGGTAGCCGCCAGCCGCGGCGACTGCTCGCCCTTCACCGAGTAACCGAGAGCGGAGAAGGCTTTCCGGTAGTCCGAAAAACGTCCCCCGGCGCGTACGGCGTGCATCAGCGCCACGCCCTCAACGGCGTTACCCTGGGCCAGCACGTACTCGACCCATGCCCATTTCGCGCTCGTCGAACGCACGTCGGCTCGCCCTCGCAAGCCCTTGCGCAAACGCTCGAGCCGGCTGCTGACCACGTCGATGCCTGCAAACGGCTGTCCGTCGAGCGGTGTCATGCGTTTGGCGCAAAACGGTGCGATGCCTAACGCGACCGGGACCAACTTGGACAAGCCTGCGATGAACTCGACGCCTTCGTCGACGTCGGCATCCGTCTCACCGGGCAATCCGAGCATGAGGTACAGCTTCAAACGATCCATCCCCACTGCCCGCGCATTCTCCGCAGCGATGAGGTAGTGGGGCTCACGTCCGCGGCGCTCGATGCTATCGCGCATACGCTCACTCACGCCATCTAGGGCTGTGGTCAACGTCTTGTATCCGGCCCTACGCAGAGCCGTCACCAGCGGTAACTTGAGGCGATCAGGCCGCAAACTCGATAGACCTACGCGTTTGCCGTCGTCGGCCAAAGCGTCGAGAATGTCGACGATACGGGGGTGATCGCTCACGGCAGCCCCCACCAAGCCTACCTTGGTGGCACCTTCGGGAATGAGCGACAGGATTTTTTCCTGAGGGACGAGTCGCATACCCCCGTTCGTGGTCCGGCGCATCACGCAGTACTTGCAGCCCCGACTGCAGCCCCGCTCAGTTTCGATCAGGAACATGTTGCTGAGTTCCGTATGCGGCGTGCGAATGACGCTGGTCGCCGGCAGCTGGTCGTCGGGACACTTCGCCACCGGTTTGAGCTGGTCGTGGTGGATCGAGGGAACGTAAACGTGCGGGTGCTCCGCCAGCTGTCGCAGAGCCTCCTGCTTGCTCGCAGCTCCGAGGATCGTCGAGACGCACCACTCGGTGATGCCTTCCGCTTCCCCGATGACCATGGCATCGACGAACGGACCCAGGGGCAAAGGGTTAGAAAAGGTCAGAGGGCCCCCAGCCAGCAGGAACGGATCCGCCTCCTTGCGCTCCGCCCCCAAGGCCGGAATACCGGATGCGTCCAGCATGCGCACGAGCCCGGCCAATTCCAGCTCGTACGCCACGCTGAAGGCGATGATCGGGTACTCGTCGAGGGTCAGCAAGCGCTCATAGCTGACCGGCGTTTCGCAGGGGCCGATGCGTTCCGCTTCGTCCGGCAAAAACACCCGGTCTGCACAAACGCCGGCCATGCTCTGCACGGCGCGGTAGACGCTCTGGTAGCCGAGCGAGCTCATACCCACGGCATACGGAGATGGGTAGGCTAGCGCCACGCGTGCGGGGGCATCCTTGTCGATACGCCCCACTTCGTCGGCGAGGCGCTGCGCGATCGAGCGCCGGTAGACTGGTGACAACATGGTGAACTGCTCGTCATATAGCGCAACCCAGCGGCGAATGACGGAATTGCTGAGAAATGCCCACCCTAGCGCGCGGCGACGCTGAAAACTGTGTCGACACGAGCCGCAGTGGGGTTGGCCGTCACCAAAGGGACCGACTCGATGCTGCGACGCTTTCTGGATGTGGTACATCGCGTCCGCGCCTTTCGTAAGGGCGCCTCGAGCCAGAGAAGAGACCCGTTCGTGACCAAGTCCGATACTCCGCCCAGACCGCGCCCCAGGCCGCAGCCGAAGTCCAAGCCCCACTCGGCCAAGCCTGCTCCCCGCTCCTCCCGCTCGGATGGACGCGGTGCGCTTACGACGGATCGCAGTCGGGGCGCCCCCGGGGAGCGTCCGGGTGCTCGTACCACGAGCTCCGACCGCAGACAGCGCCGGGCCCTTTCCCATGTCGGCGGACGCATTACGTTCAGCGGCGATGCCGCATTCGAGCAAGCCTGCCGTCAGGCGCTGACGCAACGCGCGGACGAAGACGAAGTGCGCGCTCACGTGCACGGCTTCCATCCCTATCCGGCGCGTTTGCATCCGAAGACCGCTCGCGCCCTCATCCAGGCTCATAGTCAACCCGGTGAGACGGTTCTGGACCCTTTCTGTGGCAGTGGCACCGTCTTGGTCGAAGCACTGGCAGCGGGCCGGACGGCGTGGGGCACCGATCTGAACCCTCTCGCGACGGCCTTGACCAAAACGAAGTGCCGAGGCGCCACCCCCGCCGAACGCAAAGACTTGCTGGAAACGGCCGAGCAGCTTAGGGAGTTCGCCGACGAGCGGCGCCAGGACAAGGCGGGACCGACGCGCAAGTACAGCCTCGAAGAGCGCGCGCAGTTCGACATCCACGTGTTGCTCGAGCTAGACAGCCTACGCGCAGGTATCGAAAAGCTGCCACCTGGTGCCCGCAAGCAGACGCTTCAATTGGTTCTTTCGTCGCTGCTCGTGAAGCTGAGCCGCAAGGCATCGGACACGGTCGAGCAAGAGGCGCCGCGACGCTATGCGGCGGGGTACCCAGCAAAGCTCTTCTTCCGGCGCACGGAAGAGTGGGTGAGACAACTTTCGCACTTCGACGAGATCGCGCCGTCGAGCGCGCGTACGTACAACACGTGGACCTGTGACGCGCGCAGCCTGCAACCGATCGCCGATGCCACGGTCGATCTGATTGTCACCTCGCCGCCGTACCCAGGCGTCTACGACTACTACGCCCACCATTCGATGCGGCTGGCGTGGCTCGAGCTGGCGGCGGGTGATTTTCGGACCAAAGAGCTAGGCGCCAAACGCATGTTGAGCAAAGCGGCGGATCCCGCCGCCGCGTGGAGACGTGATTTGACGGACGTGCTGCGCGAACTCGGCCGCGTGATGAGACCCGGTGCGCTGGCGTGCATCATCATGGCAGACTCCGCTATCGAGGGCACGCTGCTGCGCGCCGATCATGAAACTAGACTCGCCACTGCGCCTGGCCAACTGGATATCGTCGCTCATGCCAAACAGGCGCGCCCTTTGTTTCACCGCGCCTCGGAGCGAGCCTACCAAAGCCAGCCGCGCTTCGAGCATCTCCTCCTGCTCCGCCGCAGGTGAGCCGCAGGCTCGAACACGGCCGCCGAACACGGCCGCCGAACGCGGCCGCTGTGCACGGCCACGACCAACAGGTTGCTGAAAAAGCAACCTGCCAATGAAACAGCAGGGTGCCCGCGCAATCGAGGCGCCGCTGCGGATTTCAAAAACCCTCACTTTCATGGGGTTTTTGAAATCCGGCCCCATCTCGTTTTGGCGCGGATGAGCACCAGCAGGGTGCTGAAAAGCATTTTTCAGCACCCTGTTAAGTCTTAACGAGTACCCAAAGCGCCGATCTGTTCGCGAACCAGCTTCAGATTGCGTTCCTGAAGCTCGAGTCGCTTCGAGAGCTTGCGAATTTCATTGCGCGACAGGAGGTTCAGGCGGTTGAGATCGGCAAACATGTTCCGTCTCTCCAGTTGCTCTACGGCACGCACGCATTCGACCGAAGTTTTCCCGCCGCGTCCGGGCGATCCGTAGTTGGCGCGCACTAAGTTTTCCAAGCGTAAGACACTCCAAGCTTCCTTCTCGACCTTGGCTAACAATGCTCGTCGCTTGGTCAACGGCAACGACGCTGTCGCCACGAAGTGGCGCATGTCGAGATTCTTCCAGGGCGGGCTGAGTCCAAGTTCTTTGGCGGTGCGGTATACGCGGACGCAACGGCTGAGCGTGGAGACACTGGCATTCTTGAGCACCTCGTTCTTCAGACGGCGCAAACTCCACTCTTGACGGGCGCGGGTATCCGTCCACGCAAGTTTCTCCAATATTATCTCACCAATCTCGTAGCAGTCGTCGACGGTAAGAGGCGTATCCTTCTCATGGATTGCCTTCGGCCACGGTAGCGCTTTCACGTCCTTCGCCGCAATTGCCCCGTTCCGCATTCGTTTTGCCATGGTTCCGTTTCTATCCGACGCCAGAAAGCCAGGCAATATGCACCTGACGCGCGCGCCCCAATAACACTTGTTTGCGAAAAACCCACTCCGGGTGAACCATTCAACGCGCAGTGCAAGGGTGAGTCAAGAAAACTACGAGCTTCTCAGGCTCCAATCCAGGGCCTGCCGTTACGCATGCACTCGTATCAGTGGGGTTCACCGAACACCGCATGGAACGCAGCGCTCACTGACGTCACATCGGAGTCTTGGATGCCAAGGTGGGTGCAGATGCGCAACCGTCTTCCAGACTGGGAAACACACACCCCGTGTTTCTCCAGCTGCTCCCGAAGTTCTTGTGGAGGACGTGTTGCGTGAGAAAAGTAAAGGATGTTCGTTTCGTGCCGCGAAAGGGTCAGCTGGGGAAACTGTCCGAGCTCGCTGGCCAGTTGCTGCAAGCGTCGATGGTCCTCTGCGAGACGATCGACGTTGTTGTCCAAGGCGTACAGCATGGCGGCGGCGACGATTCCCGCTTGGCGCAATGCGCCACCGAACGTTTGCTTTACCCTTCGCGCCTCGCGCACGAAGCGCTCCGGACCAGCCAAGATGGCTCCAAAAGGGCAGCCTAGACCTTTCGAGAAACACACCTGAACGCTATCCACCAGGGCTGCCCAGTGGGCCACGCCGTGCCCTACGGCAACGGACGCGTTGAACAACCGAGCGCCATCGAGGTGCAGCCGCATGTCGAGCTCCCGGCACGTGCGCACCACCTCGCGGAACGGTCGCTCATGCCACACGGTCCCGCCAGCGAGGTTGCATGTATTTTCCACCACTACGACCGTGCTGCGCGGATAGTGGGGGTCGTCGGGACGAACCGCGTCGCGGAGTGCTTGCCCGTCAAAGGTGCCGTCATCGCTGTCGATGAGCCGAACCTGTGCGCGAGCGTTGGTGGCGATTCCTCCCCCTTCAGCATGATAGACGTGCGAGAGTTGGTGGCAAATTACCTCCGCACCATGGCCGCAGTGTACCGTCAGCGCGACTTGGTTTGCCATGGTGGCGGTGGGCATCAATAGGGCCGCTTCCTGCCCAAGCAGGTGTGCCATGCGATGCTCGAGTCGCGTCACGGTGGGATCGGTACCCCGCTGCTCGTCGCCTAGACGTGCGGTCCGCATCGCTTGCCACATGCCCTCGCTGGGCTGAGTCGCGGTGTCGCTGAACAGATCGATCACGGGGCAGGGTCCGGCTCTGTCGGAAGCCGGGCTGCTTCTGGGTGCTGACGCAACCACTCGAGCGCGGCTTCGGCGGCGGCCAGATTGGTCGCTAGCGGTACGTTGTGCACGTCGCAAATGCGCATGAGTGCCGAGACGTCCGGCTCGTGCGGCTGAGCGGTGAGCGGGTCACGGAAGAATATGACCGCAATCACTCTGCCTTCAGCGACCGCTGCTCCGATCTGTTGATCTCCCCCCTGCGGTCCAGACAGCAGAGGGATGACGTTCAGGCCCGCCTTCTGGCGCAGTAAGGTGCCGGTCGTGCCCGTCGCGATTAGATTGAAGCGCGACAGTACGTCCCGCTGATCTTTCGCGAAGGCGATGAGGTCGAGTTTTTTCTTGTCATGCGCAATCAGCGCCACGGTTTTGGTGAGTGCCACCCACTCACGTTACCGCCTGAGCCGTGAAGAGGCCAAGGCATCGGGGATGCTTTGCATCACTGCCGCTGCCCATGTAACAAGGCCGGGTGCCTTTTCCGTTCGTCGCGGTCACGCTGCCCCCGGACACGCCTCCGGCGTATTCCGCAGTGCTCATCGAAGCATGCAGCCACGCGTACCCGGTAGGGGGTTGCCGCTTGAACGGGGCGACGGCCGCGCCGCCAGATCAGGCGAAGGCGGCGGACGGTCCGAAGGCGGCGAGCCAGCCGAAGTCAGTCACCCCAAGCACCCCTCAGCCACCCCCCGCCGCGTCGTCCGCGCCGATCCCACCCACCGCAGTGGTGCAACCGCCACCGCCCCCCGGCGCCGACTCCTCCCAAGCAACCCCACTCGACGCGCCCGCGGTAGCGAAACCTTCCAATGGGGACGACACCATCTTAGGTATGGTCGTGTGGGTCGACGACTTCACCGCGGAGCTACAACTAGGGTTGACCCATTGGCGAAACAACCGCTGGCTCGAGCGAGAACTCACGTTCAAAGACGGCGACGAGCCTTTGGAACGGCACCGGGCCGTTGGCTTTGCTTTGGGCAGCTTGGCTGGCACGGTTGCAGAAGTGGCGCGCCTCGAGCGGGAGTCTCACGACCACGAGCAGCCGACGACGAGTACGCCTAGTCCGCCTCCCGAAGCAGGTGAGGCACGGGCGGTACCTCCACCAGCCGCACCGCCCGAGCCAGTACGGCCGTCTACGGGGTTCAGCCCGAGCCCTGACTCCGCTCCCTGGCTTGCGCCTCAGCTCTGGTTCGCCTTCGACGCGGGCTCGGGTTTCGCCCAACCCCGTCTGGGAGCCATGGCAGGAGTGGGACTGAGATTTGACCCGCCGTGGACGATAAAGTTGACGGTCCGCTACGCGCGGGAAACCGTTTCGGAGCAACTGGTCGTCGCCGACTACGCGAATCTCGGGCTCGGGGCGGCGGCTCGCTTCGCCGTGGGGTGGCTGGAGGTCCACGCGGGCTTGGGCGGTGCGATGGACATGATCTGGGTCCGTTCATCTGCCGCGGGGGGAAAACGTGTTGCGCATCCGGAGTGGTGGGGTACGGGTGAGCTCACGTTCCTCCCGCGCCGCCCGCTCGTGGCTCCGTTCCTGACCGTCGGCGGAGCCCTCGGCCGTCCCCTCGACACCGATATCGGCGGGCTCACCTACGGTCCATGGCACTGGTACGCTCAACTGGGTCTGTCGATTCGTTTCGATGGCCGTTGAGCTGTGGGGCGCCTGCTACTCGAACCTGAGCCGAAGCTACGGCTCCTCGTCGGGCGGAGGCAAGAAGAAGCAGCCCCCTCGATAGCAGCTCATCTTGAACGGGCACTCGGCATCAGATACACAGGGGCGGCACTCGTTCCTCTCGCACACTGAGGCATAGTAGTGGTTGAAGTAAGCGCAATCGCTCATCTGGACGCACTGCACGCAGCGGTTTTGGATGCGGTCGCACACCATGCGTGGCCCGCAGTGGGGATCGATGAGACATTCCACGCAACGGCTCGTTTGGATGTTGCAGAACTTGCCTGGCGGGCAAGCCTCGTTGCACGACGGGTCCGGCGGTGTAGGTGACGTCGGCCAGGGCGGCGCTGGAGGTGTTTGAGTCGGCGCCGTCGGCGTTCCCGCCTCCACAGGCAAAGCAGTGGATTCATCTGGAACCGCCGCGTCGAGCGGAGCGGGCTCGTCGGGAGGCCCTTGCTCATCGATGAGGTCGATGCTGCCGCGACCGCAACCGCCGATCCAAAAGCTGAGCCCAAGCACGAGCGCGACCATCTGGCGCGGGGCGCGCCCGGAATGACCCCGGCGCCCGCTCTTTTTTGCCCATGAAGCCAAAGATCCCACCGGCCCAAGCCTGGCACCTTGGCCACAAAGGAGCAATGCGCAAAGAAAGCCCAGGCTCCCTTCATCCAGACCTGGAATGCTTCACCAGGCAACTGCCTGCCGGACCTCCCAACGGTTACTGAGCAGACACCCCCATGCTCGTAATGACCACGTCCAAATCGGCCCGTCCTTGGCTGCGCCCGGTGCGCGCGAAGCAGCCCGCGGAGCTGAGCGACGATGAATTGATAAGTGCCGTGTTGGGCGGCGACGATCGCATCACCGCCACCTTGTACGACCGCCTTCACAAAACCATCGAGCGGTCGTTGTACCGCGTGTTTGGTCGGCGCGAGGCCGACCACGACGACCTGGTGCAGTGCGTGTTCGAACAAGTCATCGTCACTCTCGTAAGAGGCAGCTATTCCGGCAACTGCAGCCTGAAAACCTGGGCGGCGCGCATCAGCAGCAACGTGGCTTTGAACGCCTTGAGGTCCCGGCGCCGCGAACGCAACTACATCAACCGAACCGTAGAGCTGGCTCTGGACGGAGTGCTTGGAGCTCCGACCGCAGTCGCGGCGCTGGCTGTCGATGCCGAAGCTCAGTCTAACGCCCGCGCCATGCTCCATGTCGTCATGGGCGAACTGTCAGAGATGAACCCGAGGCGGGCCCAAGCCGTGCTCCTGCATGACATCGAAGGCTATGACCTCGAAGAAATCGCAACCATGACGGAAATCTCGGTGGCAGCAGCTCAATCGCGACTGGTGCGGGGTCGCAAGGAACTGCTCAAACGACTGGATGCCCACGAAAAGCGTGCAAAACTGCGCCGCTCGGGCGAATGGGTAGAGCGGCCAGACGTCGAGGATGCCCCTCGCTCTCCTCGAGAGCAGGAGCCTGCCAAGGTCGTGCGTGTGAGATCCGCTGAGCGCGGAGAAGGGAGAGAGCCATGAGCTCGCCAATCCACAACAAGAATGCCGCCCAGCTCGAACCACGGCTCGATCGATGGCTTGCACCGGTGCGGGACAGCGAAAGTCTGCTGGATCAGGCATCGCATGAGGCCACCGCCAAAACTCAGGAGCGGCGCGCCGCGCACATAGACAAGTTGAGCACGTTGATCCGAAGCGTTCCTGCCGAAAGGGTAAGAATGCGGCGTCGCTCCCAGTGGTTGTGGAGCCTTTCGGCTGCCGCAGCACTCGTCGTGGCGGTCGTCGGCTCGATGCTCACGCAGTCGCCCACTTTCTCCGAATCACCGGCGGTCGTGGCCAGCTCGGAAGCTCAGTTGCGTCAGTTCTTCGGGCAGGTGGTGGCACGCCGAGAGGCGGGCACGACGGAGATCCTCAAGCCGGGCTCGGCGCTCTACGGCGGCGATGAAGTGAGCACCACGGCAGAAGCGTACGCCAGTCTGGATGTGGGACGTGCTCGCATCGACATGGCAAGCGCCACGACCGTGCAATTGTTGCGCACCGGTCGTAATGATCAGGCGTACGAGTTGAGAGCCGGCAGGATTGACGTCAGTATCCCGAAAGTACCCGGTGAGTATCAACGGCTCGCCGTGGTCACTCCCGACACCACCGTACGCGTGCTGGGCACCGTGTTCTCCGTCGAGGTAGGTAACGTGAGTGGTGAGTCGGTGACTCGAGTGCAGGTAACCCGCGGCAGTGTAGCCGTGGAGCACGGCGGCAGCTCCTACATCTTGGAGTCTGGCGAGCGTTGGAGCTCCGAACCACCGGTGCTCGCCGTGGATTCTCCCGACGAGGAAGAACCCGTGCAGCGAGTGGTCGAAGCGCCGGTTCGCGGCGCGACCAGCAATTTGGCAGAACAGAACCAGTTGTTCGCCAGAGCCCTTGGTGCTCAACGCAGCGGCAATGCCAAGCTCGCAGCGCAATTGTACAACCGCTTTCTCAAGCGCTACCCCGATTCACCTCTCGGACCAACAGCACGCGCCGAGCTCGCAGAAGTGAAGCGCCAATTGCTCGACAGCGCCGGCTCGACGTCGAAGTAACGCTTCTCGGCCTGGACTCACTGCGGCGCCGGCACGGGGTACTGTAGCGTCGTGGTGTCCACCGGCACTGGGGCTTGACCAGCCACAGCGCTCGATACTGCGCGCAGCTCTG
>CAZNZA010000070.1:0-28790 GCA_964577325.1 uncultured Polyangiaceae bacterium | reverse complement strand
AGTTCAAGGTCGTACGCACTTTCGATGGTCCCACCGGAGTGCCCAGAGGGTGCGAACGCGCTCGCGCACAAGGTGTCATTCCTCCACCAACTGCGGCGACCAACTACTGAGCCACTAGGGTGGTGCTTGTCGGCGTTGGGGCTATTCTGCCACGCTTGTTCCGTTGAGGGGCATTTCCGGGGCGGGCCAGCTCTGGTTTTTGGTGTTGCTCGCGGTGCGCCTGCAACAGAAGCTTCTGGGGCAGGAGCATCACCGCGAGACTTTCCTAGCGGGATGGTGAACACTGGCCGGTAAATGATGCCACCGCGCAGTTTCAGGCAGGCCGCATGAGCGGACGAGTTCAAGAGCCGGAAGGGATCCCGAGCGAGGCGGAAGCGGTATCCACCGTTCATCCGATGCACCCAGTCCTCCCAAGGCGAGACGGCGCGGTTGAAGCACGGGAGCCTTCTCAGCAGCCTGTCGCGATTCCGGGAGACGAGGCCGCGCTGTTGCGCGCGATGACTGCCTCTTTGCCCGTATTGATCGCCTACATCGGTGTCGACCAGCGTTACCGCATGGTCAATGCGGCTTACGAGCAATGGTTTGCAACGTCGAGTAGCTCCATGTGCGGACGCACGGTCGCGGAGGTCTTGGGCGCGGAGGCCTATGCTCGGATTGCGCCCCATCTCACCGCGGCGCTTGGGGGGGCAACGCAACGCTTCGAGTCGTGGCTCGATGGGGAGGGCGAAAAGCGGCACGTCGACGTCACCTACGCCCCACACGTCTCGGCAGAAGGCACAGTTCAGGGCGTGGTCGCGGCGATTACGGACGTGAGTTCGCGCAAGCGTTTGGAGCAAGAGCGGGCGTCGGCGTCGGGACGTACGGAGCGCCTGGTACGCATCACGGCTGCCCTGGCCGAAGCCGTAGCACCGGGACAGGTTTACGAGGCGGTCGTCGAGCAGGTTGCCCAGACGCTTGGCGCCTCGAGCGCGGGGCTTTTCCTGGTGCGGGAAGCTGAAGCGACCGTCGAGCTCGTCCACGCGGTGGGTTACGGCGAGGAGGGAATGTCGGCACTACGCTCGGTACCACTGGGCCAGGAACCTGGCTTTCCCGCACTGGACACCATCCGCACCGGTCGCCCGCTTTGGTTTGCATCTCAACAGGATTTGGTCGCCACTTACCCACACCTGCAGCCCATTGTCTCACCGGGCCGCGCCTACTGCGTCGCGTGTTTGCCTATCACCGCCAGTGGTCGCACGCTGGGGTGCCTCGGCTTCACCTTCGACGGGTCGCCTCCCCTGGACGCCGAGCAACAGGGGTTTTTGCTGCTCGTAGCGCGCTATTGCGCTCAAGCGCTGGAACGCTTGCGCATGCTTGCTCAGGAGCGCGCTCAGCGGAATCTGGCTGAGCGCGCGGCGGCACGGGCAGACCTGCTCAGCCGAGCGTCACGCGCGTTCGCGGAAGCCGGCAAGGACTCGAGCGGCGTGCTCCAGGTAATGGTCGAACTCGTCACCGACGAGTACGCGGACCTCTGCGGCGTCTCTCTGATCGCAGGAGAGCACCTCAAGCTCGAGGCGATGCACCAGAAGGACCCTGAAGTGAATCGGCTGCTCGAACGGGCTCTACTCGATGCTCCACCGAAGGTTGCGGATAGCAACTCTGGGCGCGTCATCAGTAGCGGTCAGTCAGCGTACATTCGCAGCCTCGACCCAGAAGCGGTCAAGGCGTCGGCACCCGTCGCGTATCGAGCTTGGCTCGAGCGCTTTATGCCCGGCAGTGTCATCATTGCTCCGTTGCGCGCCCGGGCGCGTATCATAGGAACGGTCGCCGCCGTGCGGCGAACGGGAGCAACCTGCTTCGCCCCCGAGGACGTGGCTTTCATGGAGGCCCTCGGTGAACGGGCGGCCATGGCAATAGAGGGTGCTCGGCTGTATCAGGAAAACCTGATGGCGCGCCAGCGCACGGAGCTGCTGTATGGCCTGGCCCGTACCGTTATCGAAGCGCCGGACACGGCGCCCGTTTTCCAAGCGGCCCTCGACGCCCTGCAGCAGGCGCTCCACGCTTCGCGCGCTGCCATACTCACCTTCGATGCTGACGACGTGATGCGCTTTAGAGCGTGGCGCGGACTGTCCGACCCTTATCGTGCGGCGGTAGAGGGTCACAGCCCCTGGTCGAAGGACGCGCGGGATCCGAAGCCGATTTTCATCGGAGATGCATTGAGTGACCCGTCTTTGGCTGAGCTTTGGCCGGTCCTGAAACGAGAAAACATTGGGGCATTGGGGTTCTTCCCTCTTTCCGCCGCGGGACAACTAGTGGGTAAGTTCATGGTCTACTACGACACGCCCAGAGAGCTCAGCCAGCATGAGATCGAGATGGCTGGTGCCATCGCCAACCACGTGGCGGCGGCGGTGTCTCGCTTCGAGGCCGTCACGAGTTTACAGCAGACGGTGAAGTTCAACGAGATGTTCACCGGCATGCTGGGTCACGATCTTCGCAACCCACTGGGCGCTATCATGGCTTCGGCTCAGGTGGCGATAAGAAGGGCGCCCGACGAAAGAACCGGCAAGCCGCTTTCTAGGATCATTACGAGTGGCCAACGGATGGCCCGCATGATCGACCAGCTGCTGGACTTCACCCGCGTGCGCGTTGGACGCGGGATGCCGGTCGAACCGGTCGCCGTGGATCTGGTCCAATTGCTGAGACAAGTGATCGATGAACTGGATGGCGCGCTCCCCGGACGGGTGGTGCAATTGACTCATCAGGGGCAGACGAACGGTACGTGGGATGAGGACCGTCTATCTCAGGTTTTTTCGAACCTGATCGCCAATGCCCTTCAGCATGGGGCAGATGCCAACGTGCACGTGCTCGTCGACGGCGGCGCGCCAGAGAGTGTGCGGGTAGAGGTGCACAACGCGGGTGCCATTCCCGAGGAAGTGCTGCCGCACTTGTTCGAGCCCATGACCGGTGGCGAATCGCGCCGGCACCGCTCGGATGGTCTCGGCTTAGGCTTGTATATCAGCCACCAGATCATTCGAGCGCACGGGGGCAGCATCGCCGTGGCGTCGACCCCTGAACTGGGAACGACGTTTGCCGCTGTCTTGCCTCGGGGACCCCACCTGGGCGCAAGCCCGCAGTCTGAGAAATGACCGATGAGAGTACTAGTCGTTGACGACGAACGAGAGATCAGAGAATCCCTGGAGGAGTTCCTGGTGGACGAGGGGTACAGCGTGTCCGTCGCCGCCGACGGCGCCGAAGCCATGGACCGGCTCCGTTCGGAAGTACCCCCTCAAATCGTGATCCTCGACTTGCTGATGCCAGTGATGAGTGGCATCGAAGTGTATGAGGCGATGCAGAGCGACACGCGTCTTGCCGCTATCCCCGTCATCATATCTACGTCTGACCCGTCGCGAGCCCCGAGTGGAAACTTGATCATGAAGAAACCGATCAACCTCGACCGACTGCAGAGCGTGATCCGGCGTTTCTGCAACGATGGTTCTGTCGCTCCTAGCGGCGACCTTCGTTCTTGAAGACTCGTCAGCTCGTCGGAACCTCGGGCAGCCGGGAAAACTCGCGACTCAGGCGTTCATACTGGGGAGAGTTCTTGTCCAGCGGCTGCAAACTCACGGAAACGATGCGGCCGTCCCGCACTTCGTGCACGCGCAGCAGCACGCCGTCGAGTTGAGCCACGTCACCCACCTTTACCCGCCGCCGAAGCTCGCGCTGTAGGACGTCCTCCAATGTCCACTCGTCTTCCCCGGTGAGACGTATTTCGTGGACCGCGGCCAGTTTGGCCAAAGTCGTACCGCCGGGCAGTTCGAGGATAGGCTCTGGTGCTTGCGCTCCGCCCCGCGTGAACAACATGTCGACCGCAGCACGAGATTCGCGTCGCAGTACGACGAACACGTAGTCTCCGGTGAGGATCTGAGTGGAACCACGAGGCGGGATGAGCGTTTTACTGCGTGAAATCATTGCCACGACTGCATCGTTCGGGAGCGAAAGCTGGTTGAGTCGTCGCCCTGCGGCTTGAGAGTCTGCTTTGACCACGTACTCGACGATGTCGGCGTCCACGTCGAACAGCGATGTGATCTCGAGGGAAACGGGAGGTGCCGGACGCGGCGGCAGTTCGAGCCCGAGCCAGCGTGCCACGTACGGCAGCGAGCCCCCTTGAACGATGGCCGATACAAGCACCACGAAAAACACGACGTTGAACAGCAACAAGCCTGAGGGGAGCCCGAAAATCAGAGGGAACGTCGCCAAGATAATCGGCACCGCTCCCCTCAACCCCACCCAACTCACGAGCAGCATTTCCTTCCACTTGAAGCCAAAGGGCAGCAAGAGCGGGAACACGACGAGGGGCCGAGCCACGAAGATGAGCACCGCAGCGACGAATAGGCCACTCCATCCCACGGTGAGCAATTGCGTGGGACTAGATAACAACCCTAACACCACGAACATCACGATCTGCGCTGTCCACGCCAAGCCGTCGTGGAACAGGTACGTGCCACGAGCGAACACCAAACGACTGTTGCCGAGCACCATGCCAGCTAGGTAGATCGCCAGAAAGCCGCTGCCTCCCATCACCGCGGCCAGGCCGAATGCTGTCGCGCCACAGGCACCCGTGAGAACCGGATACAACCCGGCTGCCTGCAAGTTGATGCGATTGATCAGGATGACGGCGAGCTTGCCCATCGCCAAACCCACGATGGCACCCAAACCCAATTGCAGAGCCAGCAGACCGAGCAGGTCAACGCCCAAAGACACGCGGCCGAGCAGCACCTCGAGCAATCCGATGGTGAGAAAGATGGCCATCGGATCGTTGGAACCACTTTCGATCTCTAGCGTTGCCGAGAGGCGCTCTTGAAGGCGGATCCCCGCCGAGCGCAGCAACGAGAACACGGCGGCGGCGTCAGTGGAGCCGACGATGCTTCCGAGCAGGATGCCCTCGAGCAAGGGGAGATCCAAAACCCAAGCCGCTGCCAATCCGGTGATGATGGAAGTAGCCAGCACGCCGACCGTGGCCAGCAACGCCGATGGTTTCCACGTCATGCGGACGTTCTTGAAAGGGGTGTTCAACCCCCCATCGAAAAGGATCATCGAGAGCGCGACGGTGCCGATGGCGTGGGCCACCGCGTAATTGTCGAACTGGATGCCCCCGACCCCCTCGGAGCCTGCCAGCATGCCCAAAAGTAGAAAGAGCACCAGGACCGGAAGGCCTACCCGTGCCGAGAACTTGCTCGACAAGGTACCGAGCACCATCATCACGCCGGCAACCAGGATGACCTTATCAACCAAAAACATGCGCCTGGAGCCTTAAAGGGTCAGCGGCCCACAGGTCAAGCGCGGCGCGCTGACGATTGAGGGGTGCGCGCGACTCTCATCAATTTGTGCATGCTGCACCGTCTGGGGCTGGTCACGAGCGGAAGCTTGCCCTATCTCCCCGGGTCAATCAGAGACGTCTCGACATGGCTACGTTCGGAACACTTGGAAACCTGAGCAAGAGCAGTTCTCCGGAACGCTACGGGGCACGGTGTGCGCTACTCTTCGATCGCTTTCTCTCCTATCGCATACTACAGAAGCCGACATGTCTTCCGTGAGCAACGCGCGCACCAAGACGCTTAAAGGGACATCTCGGGCCGAGCCGGTGATGCGCCGAGCAGGGCGCGTGTCCGAGGTGGCGCGGCGGGCGGCCGTTCTGCTCACGGTTGTCCTGCTCGGGCTGTCCCAGACGGCGTGCAATGAACCTCAGGCTGCCGCCGCGCCGCGGCCCGTGTCCGTAGAGCTACTCACTTTAGCGCCCAGCGAAGTGCGCGACACGAGCGAGTATCTGGGCAACGTCGTCTCTCGTCAGAACGTCAGCATACTGCCCCAGGTGGGCGGAGCCATTCGCCAAATTTTGGTCTCGCCCGGTGAGACGGTCAAAACGGGGCAGGTGCTAATCCAGGTCGACGCTCGTCAAGAAACCGCCGATCTGGAAAGCGCGCGGGCGCGGCAGCAATCCGCCCAAGCCAACATGGAGCTCGCTCGGCAGTCCGTCGAGCGCGCGGCGATGCTGCATGCCGAAGGCCTGGCAACGACCCAGGAGCTCGAGCAAGCGCAAGCCGAAGCCAAGGCCGCGGAGGCGGCTTTCCACGCCTCCAAAGCCGACGTCACCGGACGTCAGGTACAGTTGCAGTTCCACGCGGTGCGCGCACCGTTTTCCGGTAAGCTGGGCGACATCTTGGTCAAGGTTGGCTCGTATGTCTCACCGACTACCCCGTTGACGACACTCACCCAGTCGCAAGCGTTGGAGGTACACGTCACGGTGCCACCCAAGCGCGCCCGGGCGATCGGACCAGACACGCGCCTAGAGCTCTTGGATGCGGAAGGGGAAGTGGCATTGACTGCACCCATCCACTTCGTTGCCCCTGACGCCGACCCGCGAACGCAGCTGGTCGACGTCATAGCCGTGTTCGACAACAGCATCGACATTCGCCCGAGCGAGCTCGTGCGCACCCGCATCGTGTATGGCAGCCGCCAGGCGGTGCAGGTCCCCGCTTTGTCGGTGGTGCGTCAGAGTGGGCAGGCCTTCGTCTTCGCGCTCGAGAGCGGAGAGCAGGGCAGCATCGTGCGCCGAAAGCCGGTCCAACTCGGTGACTTGGGGGAGCACTCATACCCCGTCATCAAAGGCCTCGTTGCGGGCGACCAAATCGCTGTTTCGTCCTTGCAGGCGCTGCGAGACGGCGCGCTCGTCACGCCCAAGCCTAGCCCCGCAGCAGCCGCTTCGGCGCCCGCTGACACGCTACAGCGCTGAAACCGCTCGTCTCCCGGAAGTGAAGCTGTGTTTGTCGACTTTTTCATCCGCCGGCCCATCTTTGCCACCGTTTGCTCGATCCTGATCACGCTCGCCGGGCTGCTGGTGATTCCGGGGCTGCCGATTGCTCAGTACCCGGATCTTGCGGCTCCCCAAGTCGTGGTCACGAGCAACTACGTTGGCGCGAGTTCGGATTTGGTGGAGAGCGCCGTAACCATTCCGCTCGAGCAAGAGATCAACGGCGTGGAAGGGATGCGCTACATCACTTCCACGAGCGGTAACGATGGCGTCTCTCAAATTACCATCACCTTCGAACCCACGCGAGACATCGAGGTGGCTGCCGTCGACGTGCAGAACCGCGTCAGCCGTGCGGCGTCTCGCTTGCCGTCACAGGTGAATCAAACCGGAATCGTCGTCAACAAAGCGTCCAGTCAACTACTGTTGGCGATGGGGCTGTACAGCCCCGACGAGACGTACGATCCGCAGTTTCTTTCTAATTACGCAGACGTCAATCTCAAGGATCCGCTCAAGCGCATCACGGGAGTGGGCGAGGTGCGCATCTTCGGCGAACGCAAGTTCTCCATGCGCATCTGGCTCGATCCTACGGAACTGGCGCGCAGAAAGCTGACCGCAGGAGATGTCAGTCGGGCCTTGCAGGAGCAGAACCTGCAGGTGGCAGCTGGACAGGTGGGGCAACCGCCGGCCAAGGCTGACCAACCCTATCAGATAGCGGTGCGCGCGCGCGGGCGGCTCGTTGAGCCGCACGAGTTCGCGGACATCGTCGTCTTGGCGTCGAATGACGGCAACATCGTGCGGCTTGGTGATCTGGGTCGTGTCGAATTGGGGGCCGAGAATTACGGGCAGTTGTTGCGCTTCAACGGACGCGCAGCGGTGGGGCTCGGCATCTTTCAGTTGCCGACCGCCAATGCCTTGGAAGTGCGCGACCGGGTAATCGCTGCCATGGACGAGCTGGCAAAGTCGTTTCCGCCGGGCCTCGTCTACGAGCCGGCCAACGACACCACGCTAGCGGTGCGCGCCTCGGTCAACGAGGTGCTACGCACGCTATTCGAAGCCATTGGGCTCGTGATCCTGGTCATCTTCTTGTTCCTTCACGGCTGGCGCAGCGTGCTCATCGTCGCGTTGACCTTGCCCGTTTCGTTGCTCGGGACTTTTGCCTTCGTCGAATTGTTCGGCTTTTCGATCAATACGCTGACGCTTTTTGGCCTCACGCTCGCCACAGGTCTTGTGGTCGACGACGCCATCGTCGTCATCGAAAACATCGAACGTGTGATGCACGAGCGGAAGCTGTCCGCCGTCCAGGCCGCGCGCGAGGGCATGCGCGAGGTCACGAGCGCCGTGATTTCGATTTCGATCGCGCTGGTCGCGGTGTTCCTGCCCGTGGCGTTATTTCCCGGCACGACAGGCGCCATCTATCGTCAGTTCGCGTTAACGATTGCGGCCGCGGTGACGATCTCCGCCTTCTGCGCGCTCACCCTCACGCCTGCACTGAGTGCCCTTCTGCTCAAGCGCCACGAGGGGCCGAAGTGGATAGGATATCGCAAGATAGATACGTGGTTGGACCGCTTGCGGGACGGCTACAGTAAGATGTTGCGCCGTCTGCTGCGCCACCCACTTTGGGTCGTGGCCGGCTTCTTACTATGTTTGGGCGCCACGGTGCTATTGGTGCGAACCGTACCCACCGGCTTCATTCCCGACGAAGACCAAGGCTACATCATCGTTGCCGTTCAAGGTCCGGAGGGGACGTCTTTGAACCAGACGGAGCAAGTGATCCGTAAGGTCGAGGGGGTGCTTCAGCAGCAACCCGAAGTGGTGAAGATGTTTGCCGTCGGCGGTTACTCCCAACTTGGAAGTGGACCGAACATGGCTATGTTGTTCGTGACGCTGCGCCCATGGGAGGACCGCACGGGCGATAACGAGTCGGTGGCGGCGTTGGTTGAACGCTTACGCGGGCCGTTCGCTGCCATCGGTGATGCGCGAGTGATCCCTTTTCAACCTCCCGCAATCCGTGGTGTAGGGAGCGTCGGTGGTTTCCAGTTCGTCGTAGAAGACCGATCCGGCACGCGATCATTGGACGAAATTTCGGAGGTCGTCACCAACCTGGTCGCCGCAGGCGGCAACGATCCAAAGCTGCGAGGTGTGTTCAGCAGCTTCACGGCGTCGACGCCCATGCTCGACCTCGAGGTAGATCGGCAGAAGGCCAAAGCACTCGGCGTCTCAATCGACGAGATTTTCAGTACGCTGCAGCTTTACATGGGTAGCCAGTACGTCAGTGACTTCAACTACGCCAGCCGTACGTATCGCGTCTATCTACAAGCCGAGCAGGAGTTCAGGGACAGCCCTGGAGACATCACCGCCTTCTATGTACGCAGTGCCACGGGCGAGATGATTCCCCTCGAAGCGCTCGTGGATGTCTCACCAATAACGAGCGCACAAGTCATCCGCCACTACAACCTGTTTCGGTCAGCGGAAATCAACGGCCAAGGATCGCCCGGGACATCGTCGGGTGATGCCATGGCGGCTATGGAACGGCTTGCCGCCGATGCGCTGCCGGAGGGCGTGGCTACGGAGTGGACTGGTGTGAGCCTCGAACAACAGCAAAGCGGCGGCCAAACGCTCATCATCTTTGCCCTCGGAGTGCTGTTCGTTTTCTTGGTATTGGCTGCTCAGTACGAGAGCTTTGCCCTACCGCTGGTGATCATCTTTTCGGTGCCGCTGGCTATCATTGGAGCGCTCGGGCTCCAGGTGTTGCGTGGATTTCCCAACGATGTTTTCTGCCAGGTGGGGCTGGTCATGCTGGTCGGTCTCGCAAGTAAGAACGCCATCTTGATCGTGGAGTTCGCGGAACAGCTCAGGGAGCAGGGCAAGGACATCATCGATGCAGCAGTTACCGCCAGCGCGCTACGCTTGCGGCCGATCTTGATGACGTCGATTGCGTTTTTGAGCGGCGTCGTGCCCTTGATGCTTGCATCGGGGGCTGGTGCTGCGGCGCGAAATTCACTGGGAACGGCCGTGTTTGGCGGCATGTTCGTGTCGACTGTCGTCAATCTGGTCATCATTCCTGGCCTGTACGTGGTGGTGCGCCAGCTGCTCAGTCGTAGCAAGCAGCACGACGCGCCGTTGCAGCCTGTACCGGTCGGCGAAGACTAAACCGAGCGCGCGCCGGAGCTTGCGCAGGCATGGCTTGGCTCCATGGATGACGGATGTCGGCGAGGCAGGCGGGCCGCGAAGCTTTCACTAAGCACATTGTCGCGCGCGAGGAGCTTCAGCGCTGCGGCGGAGCGCTGCTGGGATTGGCACTGGCGCCGCTGTTCGGATTGGGCAGCGCCCTGCGTAGAGCGCGGGTGCTGCACCCGGTCGGTATGGTGTGTGGGGCCGAGGTAACACCTGTTGCTACAGGCAGCGCCAGAAAACTGGCTGAACGCCTGGCAGGCCCAGCGTTGTTGCGGTTCTCCGCGGCGCTGTGGAAGCGTGGCGCGAAGCCGGATGTCTTCGGCTGTGCGATCCGCTTCACCGAGCTGCCGTTGAGCCCCAACGTTCGGCCCTATGATCAGGACCTGTTGCTGGCTACTCCGCAACGCCCGTGGAGCGCTCCGGCGGCATTCCTGACCACTCGACATCGGGACTTTTTGCACAATCACTACTTCAGTCTCTCGCCGTGGACTGCCGCGGAGCTTGGGCGCGTCGACTTTCGCATCTCCGTGCACAACGCGGCTGCGGGCAGCGGAACGCGCGAGGAGCGGCTCGCTTTAGCGGCGCAGTCTGGCCGTTGTTCATTGCTCTTGGAGTGGGCGCCTTACTCCGGCGCGTGGCGCAGACCGCAAGCCACGAGCTTCGCGCCGCTCGTACGTCTGAGCTTGACGGGTTTGCCTGAGCTAGATCAACAGGTGCTGCGTTTCAACCCGTTTCACGGCGGACGTGGAGTGAGTCCCGTCGGTTTTATAAACGCTATGCGGCGCGCGCCGTACCCCGTTAGCCAAACGCTTCGTCCATCGTGAGACACCGTTAGCCTGAGCCGGTGTCGGATGGAGTCTCGACTTCGTGCGCAACTTCATCTGGAGGCAACAACCAGCGCGCCAAACGTGCCACCGGTACGGTAACGCCATCGAAGGGCGCGTCGATGCGCGTAGCGGCGTCGGCATCGAAGCCGAGCGCGCTGAAAAACCGCATACTGCCCACGTGGTTGCTGGTCACCCAGCACGCGAGCCGCTTGTAGCGAGGACGAGCGCTTTGGAGCATATGACGCAGCAGACTGCTACCGACGCCCTGGCGAACTCGCTGCGGCGCGACGTACAGAGCGTACAATTCGCCGCTGTTCGGTGGCGCGTCCGAATCGCGGGCAGGTCCCAAGCTGGAAAACCCGACGATGACTCCGCCGTCTTCGGCGACGTGCGTCACGCTCGGCGAGCTACTCAGAACACGCCTCCAACGCCTGGTTTGCTCGTCGTAGCGAAGCTCGTCGAGAGTCTGGTGCGGGACGATGTCGTGGTACTCTGCGCGCCAACCATCGACCTGGATGCGAGCAATGGCTTCGCTGTCTTCAACGCTGGCTTCACGAATGCTGAGCATCTGAGTGAGTGTGGGAACGAGCGGAGAGTCGTGAGACAGGGGCCGAGCGTTGCTAGCACGAAACGGTGAAATGGTGAAACCGGCGGGGTACCGAATACGGCTGCGAGTCGCTGGAAGTGAGAGGTGACGTGACGCTCTGCTCGCAGGGCAAGAAAGGTATTGAAGTCGTCCAGTTGAAGTAGGTGCAACGCTGCGGCTTTGGATCGGGTCCTGCTGGAAGGTTGCACTCAAACAGGGAGATGCTCCTCCCCTTCCTGAAGGGTCATGGCGGTGCCATCTTCAGTTGCGCGCAGCGTGGCGAACGCATGTGGCCGACGTCCGCGCACAGCGCTACGTCGAGGTAGCGGGCGGTGTTCCCACTGCGGATCGAGTGCCTCGTGATGGAACATCCGTCCGAGCAACGACGGCCTCCTCCCCGCGCCGCGCTTTCGCCACCGACTTTTGAAAAGATATCCATGCAGTCCTTCCGAAGTGTCGCCCTCTTTTCCTTCGTCCTCTCGGTGTCCTGCGGTGAGTCGGCGCAGCGTTCTCCTTCGACGGACCCCACGATTGGTCCTACAGGCGACGTCAGCCCCACCACGGGGGGGCCAAGTACAACTGTCACTCCGCCTGGCACGGGCGGCACCGTCGACCCCGGGACCACGGGCGATGAGACTTCGACCGCCGGTAGCGATGACGACGGCAGTAGTATCGGCGGTTCAGACGATTCCGATTCGACAAGCGACACGGCCAGCACGGACACAACCTCGTCTCCCGATGGCACGAGCGACGGCAGCGATAGCGACGCAACGGACGCCACATCGGACGCCACATCGGATACGGCGAGCGATAGCAGCGATGACGGCACGGACGGTACGACGACCTCCGATGCGAGCGAGCCGACAGAAACTGGTGACAGCGGTGAGCCGGACGCCGGTGCAACTGACGACGAGGATGAGCCTGACGACGACCGAAAGTTCGTGGGCAACATCACCACCAGAAACCAGGTCGACGCCGTGGGGCTTACGTACGCCGACTACTGGGATCAGATCACGCCGGAAAACGCAGGCAAGTGGGGGTCTGTCCAGGCAACTGCGGGTGCTGCGTACAACTGGAGCACGCTAGATGCGATCTATGACTACGCTCAGCAGCACGGGCTCATCTTCAAGCAGCACGCGTTCATTTGGGGTCGCCAAGCACCTGGTAACGCTGGTGCCATTCAGACGAGCGACGTTCAAGAATGGATGGAAGCGTTCTGTACGCGCTATCCTAAAACCAAGCTCATCGACGTCGTCAATGAACCGCCTCCCCACACCACTCCAGAGTTTGCGAACAACATTGGCGGCGGCACCAATGGAGATTGGCAGTGGGTGACCAACGCGTTCATTTGGGCGCGCGAGCGTTGCCCCAATGCGATCCTCATCCTGAATGACTACAACAACATCGAGTGGCCTGATGAAACCCAGCACTTCATCAACATTGCCAAGACGGTACTCGACAACGGCGGTCCCATCGATGCGTTGGGGGCGCAGTCTCATGACCTCGACCACGCTTCCGTGACGTTCCAGCGCGTCCAGGAGCTGCTCAACAAGCTCCACAATGACACAGGGCTTCCGGTTTACATCACGGAGCTCGACCTCGACTACACGGATGATCAGCGACAGCTCGAGCAGTACCAGCAGTACTTCCCCTACTTCATGGAGACGGACTTCGTCCCCGGGATCACGATCTGGGGATGGATCTACGGGCGCACCTGGGCGAGTGCTCCCAACAGCGGCCTCGTGCGCGATTCGGGTGAAGCGCGACCCGCCATGACGTGGTTGATGAACGAGCTCGGTCGACCGATACCTTAGTAGCGGTGCCCTTAATAGCGGTGCCTCAGTAGCAGTACCTTCGCCCTACGGCAGGCGCACCGCACGCACGCGCAGCTGGCCCTCGCCCAGGTCTTCCACCCAGAATAGATTGCGCCGATCAGCGGCAATGGCGGTGATCGGTCCTCCAGGGTGAGCTTCGACGACGCGTCGCTGAGCACTCTGGCGGTCGGCTTGAGGGTGTTTTGCCAAAGCGAACACGCCGCCGACGTGGGCGCAGTAGACCTCCTGCGCCACGGCCATGGGGGAACAGATGACGTCCCTTGCTAACACCGTTTCTTCCTGCAAGTCGGGAGTGACCCGCCTAACCGAGCGTGTCGTACCATCGTAGAAGTAGATGTCATCGGCCGCGACCAAGAAGGCTGGGGGACGTCCCGGGCGCGCGGTGCCCACGGCGGCTGCCGTTGAGGCACTATCCGGCGCGGCAGCGCGGTGGAGCGGCGTGGCTGCCAATCGCCATCGACCGTCTGGCATGACTTCTGTGACGAACACCCAGTCCTGAAGCACCGCAGCGCTGACGACGTTGTGTCCAGTTTGGTAGATGGTGCGCGCCCTTTGTCCCTGGGCCACCTGAATGCGGTAGCCCCCGTCCCGGCGCTCGAGCCAAGCGAAGTGATCGCTTGAGGACAACACGTCACGGGGCATGCGTTCGAGCGCAGCTAACTTGCGTGGGGGAACCTCGTTGAGCGGAGTGGCCAACAGGGTGCCGTCACGCCAGTGCACGATCTCGTTTGCCATGATCGAGAAGGGTGGACTCAACGGCGTGTTGCGATGGGCGACGGACCCGTCGCCACGCTGCGAGTACAGCCCGTCCGCCGTTACTAATGTCCAACCGGAGGCGCCGAGCGCCACCTTCACCCCGTACGCGGAACGGTCGAGGGTAAGTACCGTCTCGACTTTGGCAAGCGGGGCATCGACGCTAGCAGTGCGAGGCGGTTTGGTCGGCTCCGTCCCTCGCGCCACGTCATCGTCGTCCTTGGCGTCGCACGCCAATGCGCAGCACAATGCAAACGGCAGCCAGATCCGAACCATGAAGGCCCATGGGAGCACGATCGGCAGCTTTGGTCCACGTTCCAAATTGCCGGTAGCCAACGATTCGCGACCAGGTAACGGCCACGGCCGAGAAAGGTGTCAGAGTAGACGTGTGACTTGCCAATCCAATGAGTTCGTACCCGCCCGTGGAGGCGGCGTACGTCTTTCATATACGGTGTGCATCGGTCTTCTTCTCGCGCTCGCGAGCAGCGGTTGCGCGTCGGGCCCACGCGCCGCCTTTGGCAGCGGATTGCCGCAGGTAGCAGCCAGTGCCGACGTGCGGCAGCAAGAGCAAGAGATGTTTCAGTTGTTGAACCGTGACCGGGCAGCTCTAGGGCTTCCGCCCTTGAAGTACGACGAGCGCCTCGCCGATGTCGCACGTTATCATTCCGCGGATATGCGGGATCACCAGTTTTTCGAACACGACTCGCCCAACAGCGGCTCTCTCGATGATAGACTAAATGCTGCAGGTTATCTATTCTTGAGCGCCCGCGAGAATCTCTCGGAAGCCCCAGACGTGAAGCGCTCCCAAGAAGGCTTGATGCAAAGCCCGCCGCATCATGAAAACATCATGGCCACGGACGTCACCCACGTCGGCGTCGGCATCGTCGAGGGCGGCGTGGTCGATCCCCGCAATCTCACAGTGACCCAAGTGTTCTCCAAACCCGGCCGGGAAGAATCGGCGGCAGAGGCGCGAGGTCGTATCGAGCGCGCCATTCATGCTGCGCGTAGCGACCAGGGTTTATCTACGGCGCGCACGCACCCCGTTTTGCAGGAGCTAGCGGAGAAGTATCTCTCAGAGTTGGGTGACGGTGCCGACGAGGGACGGGTACAGGACGTGGGTCAAGCTTTGACCCAAGAACTCGCCGAACGGCGGCTCAGCGACGTGAGCCAGCTGGCGGTGGGGGCTCAGCTCTTGCCCGACTCGACCCTCCTGCAGGTGCCTCAAATGCTGAGCACGTCCAAGACCGCCCGGTTCGGCCTGGCCGTTCGCTCCGTTCGCGGCGACGACAACCGTCCCATGCTCCAGGTACTGCTCATCGTGGGCGATGAGTGACTGTGGGGGCTGCGGACCCGACCCAGGAACCAGCGCGGCCACGTAGCCTTGGCACTGGCGGGTCGAAAAGCAGCAATCTGGCTCTGCAGCTTCAAGCTCCGGTGGGGTATACCCTCACCCCATGATCATAGGCTACACGACGGGCGTCTACGACCTGTTCCACATCGGTCACCTGAACCTGCTGCGCAACGCCAGGTCCCTTTGTGACCGTCTCATCGTAGGCGTGACGGTGGACGATCTAGTCAGCTACAAGCACAAGAAGTCCGTGATCCCTTTCCATGAACGCATGGAAATAGTGAGAGCTTGTCAGTATGTGGATGCCGTCATTCCCCAAGAAAGCATCGACAAGTACCAGGCTTGGGAGAAGCTGAAGTTCGACGTGCTGTTCGTCGGCGACGACTGGTACGCGAGCGACCGCTGGAAGGAGCTCGAGGACAAGTTCAAGCAAGTCGGCGTACGAGTGGTTTACTTCCCGTACACCAAAGGAACATCTTCTACGCTGATCAACGAAGTGTTGAACAAGCTCCGAGACACCGCTGCTGACGGCGCCGGACACTGAGCCTTTGCGGATGCTTTCTTCGAAGCTGGCGAACGCGACACGGCGATTGTCGTCCAAGTTGATCACCGCCGTCGACTGGGCTTTCCCCAAGTCCCCGCGGCTATGGGTCTTTCCGTATACGCGTCCAGAATACTGGGGTTCCAATCAGCGGGCGCTTTACGATTACATCCAGCGCGAGCGTCCGGACTTGCAAGCCGTGACCATCGACTTGTGTGAGCGTGGCAAGTACGTTCCCGTGAGCTGGCGCGCCTTGAGGTACTTAGTGCGCGCCCGAACGGTCATCGTTCATCACGGTGTCACGGACTATCGAAAGCTGCTCGCTCGACGCCCGTTGTTTGGACGGGTCGTCTATAATGTGTGGCATGGGGTGAACATCAAGGCGATTGGCACTCAACTGACTCGCCAAGAGCTAGAGCAGCTGGCGCAAATATATGCGGGCGTGACGGCATCGTCCGATGCCAATCGCCGCACCTTGTCCGAGGGGCTCGCCGTGCCGATGCAACGCGTCTTTGCAACCGGCCTGCCGCGCAATGACTGGCTGCTGTGCCCGGAGTCTGAACTTCCAGAGCACTTCACCGAGCAATTGCGCCATCTACGAAAGCTGCTCAACGGGCGCCGCCTGGTGCTCTATGCGCCCACCTTTCGACCCAATCCGTCGGGTCGTCCTAGCGCCGGCTTCTATCCTTTCAACGCCGCTGAGCTCACTCGGTTGTCAGAACTTTTCGCTCGACACAATCTAGTTTTCGGCTGCCGTGCCCACGTCAATGCTTTACACGACGAACTCCCCTCGGGGTCACTGCCGCTCGGACCGAGCGAAATCATGGAGACCCAAGTACTCCTGCGCGAAGCGGCTGCGCTCGTCACCGACTATTCGGGGATCTGGGTGGACTACTTGCTGACGCGGCGCCCCATGATCGCTTTTTGTCACGATCGAGAGCGTTATCCTGAAGAAAGCAACTTGGTGTACGACTTGGAGGCTGTTTTTCCTGGTGCTCGTGTCACTCGCTTCGACGAGTTCACCGAGGCGGTGAAGGAGGCCCTCGAACAGTCCGAGCCGCACCCCAACTACGGCCACGCATTGGCGCTGTTTCACGCCTACGAAGACACCGGCTCCTGCCGACGTGTCACAGAGATGGTGGAGAGTTTGCAGCGGCAGCCGTCACTTGTGGCTCCCCCAGTCGTTGCCTCTCGCGCCTGACCGGCCTGCGGTCCTTCCGCGCTGTGGGCCCTTTGATCCTTGCTCGCCACGTCGCACGGACACGAGTACGGTAACCGCGTGTGTGGCATCGTTGGAGTCTTCTACTTTGACCGTGAGCGAGCCTGCCCGGAGGCGCAGCTTTCGTCGATGGCGAGCACCCTAGCTCACCGCGGCCCCGATGGGAGCGGGTACCGCTACGGCAAGGGGTACGCCCTGGGGCACCGCCGCCTGAGTATCATCGACTTGGCCGGGGGTCAGCAGCCTCTCACCAATGGAGACGAAACACGTTGGGTGATAGCCAACGGCGAGATCTACAATTTCCGCGCGTTGCGTGCCGAACTCGAGGCTGCGGGGCACGTGTTTCGTTCGGGGTCGGATTGCGAGGTCATCGGCCACGGACACGAGCGGTGGGGCAATGCCATGCTTGGCAAGCTCGACGGCATGTTCGCGTTCGCTCTAGTCGATGAGACGAGCGACACGCTGATGCTCGTGCGCGACAGGCTTGGAATCAAGCCGCTCTATTATGCCGAGTTTGACGGCGCGCTCATTTTCGCTTCGGAAGTCAAAGCCATCCTGGCCTATCCCGGTTTCCCGCGCCGACTCAACCGAGGAGCGGTCACGAGTTACCTCAACTTCCGGTACGTGGTCGGGGAGCAGACGTTCTTCGAAGGGATCCGTCAACTGAGCCCGGGCCATTGGTTGCGGGTAACGCGACAAGGGGTGCAGGCGAGGCAATATTGGGACGTTCCCCATGAGCCAGAGACCTTGCAGGTCGACGATGAAACGGCGGTAGCAGAGGTGCGTGAACACCTGCGCCGGGCAGTGAGTCAACGCATGATCTCCGATGTGCCGTTTGGCGCCTACCTCAGTGGTGGCGTCGACTCTAGCCTCGTGGTTGCACTGATGGCACAGCAACACGACACTGCCATCAAGACCTACTCGATTGGCTTCGAGGAGGAGGGCTACAACGAGTTTGAATACGCGCGGCTGGTTGCCGAGCGCTACCATACGGATCATAAGGAACTCGTCTTATCCGAGTCGGACTACTTTACGTTGATGCCGCAACTGATCGCGTACAAGGACGCGCCCCTGGGAGTTCCCAACGAGGTGCCCCTTTGGCAGATGAGTCAAATCCTGAAGCAGGACATCACCGTAGTGCTCTCAGGGGAGGGCGCCGACGAGCTATTCGGGGGCTATGGGCGTATCTTTCGTGCAGCCGAAGCCTTTGACCAGGCAAGTAGCGGGCGATCCGTGCTCGAGTTTTTTCTAGAGCGCTACGGGTATTACGATGCCCAAGCCCTAGCAGCGGTGCTGAGCCCCGCCTTCCGCAACGATCGGGAGGCTCACGCTCATCCGACCCAGGTATTCCAGGCAGCCTTCGACACGGTCCAGGATCTCAGCGTAGCGCGCCAGTTCATGTGGGTATTCCAGAAGCACCACCTTCCGGGTCTTCTCCAGCGCCTCGATACGACGACCATGGCAACCAGTGTGGAAGGACGGGTGCCTTTCGTCGATCATCATCTGGTCGAGTACGGGCAACGCTTGCCGGTATCACAAAAATTGCGCTGGAAGTCGTTGGCTAACCAAGAACAAGCGCGGGGACTGTCTGCAGACGCCATCAGTGAAGTGCACGACACGCCCAAGTGGGTTTTACGTCAAGCCGCTCAACCGTTTCTGCCGCAATCGATCCTGGAGCGAAAGAAGGTCGGCTTTCCGGTACCCTTGGGCCGCTGGTTGGGAGGTCAGCTGACCAGCGTGGGTAAACAGATGTTGCTGACTGATAAGTGTCGGCAGCGCGGCTTGCTGGACGTCGCGGCGGTCGAACAAAGGCTGAATGGTCTAGAATCCGCGTCGTGGAACGAGGGCATGCAGGTGTGGATGTTGCTTAGCCTAGAGATGTTTCTCAGCCAGTACTTCGACGGAGCCTGAAACGCGGTGCGCTTTGGATTCACGGCGTCGCAGCGACGGCAGCTGGTTTGGGCGAGCGTGACGCTGTTGCTGATGGCAGTTTCGTACTGGGGTGGCAAGCAGCGACATCGCTTGAACCGCGCATCTGTCTCTCCAGTTGCGCAAGATGCACCGAGCAGCTTGTCGAGCACGGAGTTCGACTACCTGCAGTGGACGTTGGACCGAAGTGCTCCGCGACCTGACTTCGGAGGGTGGTCAGCCGAAGACTTTGCTCAATGGCAAGCGGCACAGCGCGAGGTATTCACGCGCAAGTTGGTCTTCCCTTATTCTGGTGAGATAGAGGTTTTGGCGGTGGGGGAGGGCCTGTCCCGCGGCGATTATCACGAGCAGGAGTTTTGGGTATCCGTGGGGCAGCGGCGGGTGTTTCGCTTTTACAAGTTGCGCCCGCACCAAGTCGCTCGACAAGCCCCAGCCATCGTGACTTTCATGGGACATGGCAACATCAGCCAGCTTTTGGAGCTCGAGCGGAGTTATCAGCGAGCTGCGGCCAAAGTGTTCGCGGAGGAAGGCTACGTCGTGTTCGTCATGGACAACGTCGCCATGGGCCCTGGAGATCCGAAGGAGGCGCACCGACAACTGGACTCCATGTTGAGCCTAGCCGGGTACGGGTGGTATTCCTTGTTGTTCGCCCACCAACGCATGTTGCTCGATGTGGTGTTCGACGACCCTGAAGTCGACGCGGACGCGGTGGGCGTGGCAGGGGTTTCCACCGGTGGCTTGCTGGCTCTGACCGCCGCGGCCCTCGAACCACGCGTCAAAGCTGCGTCCGTGCACGGCATCTTCGCGAGCCTAGCCGACAGCTTTGCCCGCGACGGTCGGCTGCACTGTGATTGCGGCACCATTGACGGCGCGCTACCGAACTTCGACCTGCCTCGCCTTGCCTTACTCGTCGTCCCACGCGCCCTTCACATCAACAACAACCGCGCCGACACATTCCCACCCGCAGATGCGCAGCGAGCGCTACAGCTCATTGAGCCCGTGTTTGTTAACTTCGGTGGGGTAACTCCGCGCTTCACCAGTCCGGAAGGGCGTCATAGCTTCGCCCTTCCCGAGGCGATGACCTTCTTCGAAGCGTCGCTGTGATGTTTAGGCACGGTAAGCCGTGACAGCCGCTCCTCGTGAGTGGGTTCGCTGCTGCTAGCCAGCGTTCACGACGGCTGGCCCCACCGGCCGCTCCCCAAGGTTTCCGTGTTGCGCGAGTGACGGAATGAGGTCGATCGAGCGCGTTGCGGCGTCCTTGGCAGCCCGCACGGCGTTCATCAACTCCGTGCGGCGTGGGTCGGCCTCGGTGAGCACTCGTCGCACGCACGCTCGTAGACTCTCGGTCGTCACCTCGTCGATGGACTGCACCCAATCGGCAAAGCCGAGCTGCTCGAACAGCTCCTGCGTCTTGAATTCGTAGGCTATTGGCAACACCGGCGTGCCGGCAGACAGGCCCAGAATAGCCATGTGCATGCGCGTACCAATCAGCACGTCCGCCTGGGCAAGCTCCTGCTGCAGCTGCTCAGCGGTGAGGTGGCTGCCATTGACGGTGACGGACTCCCGCTCCGGGGCCGGCATGAGTTCCGCTATTTGTCGAGCGACGACTGAGTCGTCGTACGCGTACTGCGGAATGCCTTGGCAGGTGGACAGAAAGGTTATGCTCGCGCCCCGTGTTTGCACGAGTTCCGTGAGTACCGTGGCCACGGCCTGCTTGTAGCGGGCCATACCTGTCTCGGGGGCATCGTTGACGAAGTGCGGCCAGTCTCGCACCGATACGATGATGCGCAGCGAGGTCTTATCGGCCAAGGGCGGCCGAGGTGCCAACAACTCGTCCTTGGCCATGGAAAACACGACATCGGGCACTACCCGACAGCGCGCGGGCGGTGCCCCCAATGCCAACACGTTGCGCAGCGAAGCCTCATCACGCAAGAGGACGAATGCCGCCTGGCGTAAGCTCGCCGCGACCAACGTCGCGCGCTTACTTTTGCCAAACTTGCCGATGCTTTGCGTGTACAGGACGTAGGGCGTCCGACTAGCAAACGCTAGTGCCAGACTCAGTAACTTGTCGCGCACATCATAGTGCGGCACGATATACGTGCCGCCGGTGCTTATCACCAGGTCCGCCTGCTTGAAGCAAAGGAGTCGCTCGTATTCCGCTGGCGAGCACAGCCGCCGTGCGGCTCTGTCTGCACCGGCTGCGAGCAAGGCGGCGGCTGCAGCAAGCTGGGTTATTCGAGGCAACCCCCTCGTCTTGCGCTCGAGCCAGCTTTCTTGCTTGGGCAGGGCTTGATCGCCTTTGAGCGTCAGCGTCTGCACGAAGCGCAGGTGCGGCAAGTGGCGCGCAGCCTGTTCGGCGTGAGAGTCCATCACCGTGATTTCGGTGTGCGCGCCCCAACGGTTCCGAACGAGAGCCACGATTGACGTCAGGATGGCGGCATCCCCACCGTTGAGTGAGACGCTATTTACGATCAGTACATGCATGACGGGTGTGACCGCTCACATACACCATTTCGTGGCTGGCGATGCTGCCATTCGGTAGGTTTTCGGCTGCGCGACGCAGCCAAGATGCCCCGCGGCTGGGGCAGTTTCAAGCGCACGGCAATGGCGATAGCGTCGTGTTTCCGGACGGTATTGACGGGCCGTTGATTACCGCAAGCTGCGTTCCGAACGGTTCCTTCAGAGAGCGGCTAGCCGTCCGCGTCCGCTCCGCCCACCTGGTTACCGCGTGGCGATGTCGAGCACGAGCCGAGGCGGGTCCGACAGTTCGAAGACGCGATACTTGTTGGGCGAAGCCGTGCCGACGACCCACGTCACGATGCCCTCGAAGTCGCACGTGCGCTCCACTTCGAGGATCACGTTCATCTTCGGCGTCAGCTGACGTTCGCCAATGGTCGCTTTCCCCTCGTCGGTGTGCGCCGCAGCGGGAGATAGCCGCACCTCGAGCCAACCATCTCCCGCGATCTCTACGACGTCTCCCGAGCCACAGGCTCGTACGGGTTTGTCGATATACTCGACGTGATAACCGGGTACGCCCGCTTCGAATTCGAAGACGACGCGCTCGTAACCTTCGTGGCGTCCCGTGCGCATTCCGACTTGCCGGCGCACCTCAGTTTGCCGCGTCACGTCAGTGATCCCAGCCGTAAGTAGCCGCGGGTCGAGGGCCGTCGTCGGCTCGGCTGTCGTGGCCGATGGGGCTCCTGCAGCGCTAGCGCTCGGGCCCGCCGATACGGGTGCTGTCGGCGGCTCGATGTTGGTCGGCTGCGGTGCAATCATCGTCGGCTGCGGCGCAATGCTGGTCGGCTGCGGCGCAATGCTGGTCGGCTGCGGGGCGGTGGCTGGAGTATCGTCGGCCTCGGGCCTCGAGGAACGGCAACCAATCGCGCCCCCCACGCTCGCGCCCAGCACGAGCCCCATCAGCCATCGCAGCGCTGTCTTCATCACCGAGACCCCATCGCCTTCAGTCCTGCTGCCAGGACAGCTTCAATCTGCTCGCTATCGTACACACATCCCGCCCAAGTCCCACCACTGGCGTGCTGAAGGGCCGCCCACAATCGCGTATCAGCAGGCAGCTCCGGGTGCGGAGCCACTTGCGGATGGAGCGTTCGTTGCTCGAGCAGCGCTATCGCCAGCTCTTCAGACAATTCCTGCTCGGTGGTTGCTACGAGATCAATGCTTCCCGTCAGTTCGCGACGGTCAATCACGATCTGAATGACGTCACCGTCCCGGAGCTTGCCGACAGGGCCCATAGCCAACGCTTCTGGACCCACGTGGCCGATGCACGCGCCGGTCGACACGCCCGAAAAGCGCGCGTCGGTGACAATCGCGACGTGCTTGCCCCAAGGCAGATGCTTCAAGGCCGAGGTCAGCTGGTACGTTTCCTCCATTCCCGTACCCATGGGGCCGGCGCCAATCACCACCACCACATCGCCGGCTTGCACGGGCGGGGCTGTGGTGCCTTTGATGGCAGCGATGGCATCGTGCTCGCTAGTGAACACGCGAGCCGGTCCCCGATGCCGGTACACGCCGTCGCCATCGATGACGGACGCATCGATGGCTGTGGCTTTGACGACGGCACCTTCCGGCGCCAGGTTCCCCTTCGGGAACACGACCGTGCTGGTCAAGCCCGCTTGCCGCGCCCGATCGACATCCATGATGACCTCGCGCGGATCGATGCCTTCGCGGCGCAAGCGCTCGTGAGACACTTGCCGACGCTCGCTCTGCTCCCACAAGTCGAGCACCTGCGACAGGGGTAGTCCGCTGACGGTCGTGACGCTCGTGTCGAGCAAGCCCATGCTGCGCAGATGCAGCATGACTTCCGGTACGCCTCCCGCCAGATAAACGACGCTGGTCGGAAAGCTTCGAGGGCCATTCGGCAAAGCGTCTACGAGTCTGGGTGTGCGGCGGTTGACGGCTGTCCAGTCATCGACGCTCGGGCGCTTCAAGCCCGCAGCGTGAACGATGGCCGGGATGTGCAGCAAGAGGTTGGTGGACCCTCCAAAGGCGGCGTGCACGAGCATCGCGTTGTTCAGCGCTGCGGGGGTTAAAATATCGCGCGTCGTGCGCCCCGCCTGTGCCAGCGCCAGCAAAGCCAGCGCTGAGCGACGAGCCATTTCGAACCACGCGAGCTCTCCGGAGGGGCACAACGCGGAGTGAGGGACACTGAGTCCAAAGGCTTCTGCCACCACTTGCGACGTTGCCGCGGTGCCCAAAAACTGGCATCCGCCGCCCGGTGAGCCGCACGCCTTGCACCCCATCTCCGCGGCGTATTCGAGCGACACCAGGTTGTGGGCGTAGCGCGCTCCCAGCGTCTGCACCATCGCGGTGTCTTCGGCGTGACGCGCGGGCAGAGTGACACCGCCAGGCACCACCACCGAAGGCAGGTGCGGGACGCCGGCTACCGCCATCATCATGGCCGGCAACCCTTTGTCGCACGTCGCCACGCCCAACACGCCCCTGCGCTCCGGCAGCGAACGGATCAGGCGTCGCATGGTCATGGCCGCATCGTTACGATACGGCAGGCTGTCGAACATGCCGACCGTACCTTGAGTCCTGCCGTCGCAAGGATCGCTGCAGTAGGCAGCAAAGGGTAGGGCACCTCGTTCGGACAACGTCTTGGCCGCTTCTTGGACCAATAGCCCGATTTCCCAGTGCCCCGTATGGTAACCCAAAGCGGTCGGCGTGCCGTCCGGATTGCGCACGCCACCCATCGTGCTCAGGATCAAGTACTGGTCGCGCAGCACCTGATCGGGCCGCCACCCCATGCCCGCATTTTGCGTAAGCCCAAACAAGTGCCCGCTCGGCTTGCGCAGCAGGCTATCCTCACTTATCGGTAGCTGCCCCTGCGGGCCCTCGCCTTGGGTGCGGATAGCCTGCAGTACCGCGGCGTCACCGAGAACTTCATCAACGCTTAACGAAGGGAGGGTCATGGATGAGCAGTGGCGAGCAGGATGGGTGATGAACCACCGCCCTCAGGCGGAGATGGGGGCTTGGGTCCAGTCGCCGTCCACGCAACGCCAGATCTTGCGCGGGTTGGCGTCCACTAGTTCTTCCGGTAGGCGGTGCGGACGCACCCCGTCGTAACAGTGGCGGGCGCAGAAACGTTTGATGGCGGACGGCATACCCACGGCGGTAAAGCCAGGGTGCCCGGTTGATGGGTAGGGACCGCCATGCTGCATGGCCGGAGAAACCGCAACCCCAGTCGGCGCCTTGTCGTTGAGCAGGCGTCCAACTTTATACCGCAGCACGCGCGCGATGTCGTCATAGGAGGCATCATCTTGCCCCTGGCTGCCGCTGTAGATGCAACCCGTCAGATTGCCCTCCAATGAGCGCGCGATTTCCACCATCTGTGAGACGCTGTCGGCAAAGATCATCAGATGCACGGTGCCAAAAGCTTCGGTCTGTAGCGCTTCTGGTGCTTGTAGAAACTGTTCGCCTGAAACGCGTAGCAGGGTGTTCTGGAAAGCGAATGCCCCCTCGCCGACCTCCTGACCCCCGACTAAGCACTCAGCTCCGTTCAACGTCAAGACGGCTACGCTTTCGCGGATGTTCTTGGGTCCCTGTTGGCTCAGTAAAGGTCCAGGCGACGTTTGCTCGAACAGCGTTCGGAGCTCCGCCAAGAGTTCTTCACTCTCCGGACCGGCCAAGACGACGCTCACGCCGGGATTGGTACAGAACTGACCCGCACCCATAGCGCATGAGGTGAACAACTCTTTGGCAAGTTCCGCTCCGCGTTCAGCCACCGCACCAGGCAGCAGGAACACGGGGTTGATACTGGACATCTCCAAGTACACAGGCTTACCCGCGGCGTCAGCAGCGGCCTTCAGCGCCAAGCCCGCGCTTCGGCTGCCGGTGAATCCGACGGCCCCTACTTCTTCGGCTGCCACGAGTTTCAGTCCGAGCTCACTGGGCAGCTGGTACAGTGCCTGCACCGTCGCCAACGGTAAACCTGCCTCGCGCACGGCGTCGAACGCTGCTTCGGCAAGGAGTTGCGACGTCTTGGGGTGGCTCGGGTGCAGTTTCGCGATGACCGGGTTGCCTGCGGCTATTGCGCTCGCGAAATCGCTACCCATGACCGCGTTGAAGGCCAACGGGAAATTGTTCGGTCCAAAAATCACCACCGGCGCTCCTAGCGGACCGAGCTTGGTGCGGATGTTGTTCTTCGTGTCGATGACTGGCTCGCAGAACGAGCGTTCGCGAACGGCTTGGGCGGCCTGACGCAGCTGCAACGTCGTGCGCGGCAATTCTACGTTCAAGAGACGGGGCTGCTCGGGCAAAGCTGTTTCGAGATGTGCCCAGCGTACGATCTCCGCCGCGTTGCGCTCGATGTTGTTGGCACAAGCGTCCAAAAACGCAGCGATCGCATCCGGGTTAACTTCGCGTAGCTCTTTTGCGGCCGCCGAGGCGGCTTCCAGCAACTGGCGCACCACGCGCGCCCCAGAGATCGGGAACCGCTCTTGGAGGGGCTGACGGGTTGCAGGGTTGACCGCACAGAAAAACTCCGCGGCAGGGTCGACCGTTTGCCACTGGCCGGCCACGAGGATTGGGTTGACGTCCATCGGATCTACTCGACTACATTCTCAAGGGTTAACTCGCCGACCTTCACGCGCACACGATCGCCGTGCGTGAGCGAAAACGACTCTTCGGGCACGATGCCCGTTCCGGTCATCAGCAAAACGCCGTGCGGGAACTGCAATTCTTTACCGAGATAATTGGTGAGCTCGGTCACGCGCCGTTTCATCTGGGAGCTGCGCGTTTGCGCCTTCCACACTTCCTTGCCCTGGCGTTCGATGACGCAAGCTATTGGTAGATCAGCTACGGTTTCGGCATCGGCGAGCATGATACCAGGGCCGAGCGCGCAAGAGCCCACGAACACTTTTGCTTGAGGCAAATAGAGGGGGTTGTCTCCTTCGATGTCGCGGGAGGACACGTCGTTGCCTGCCGTATAGCCGACGACCTCCATGTGGCGATTCACCACCAACGTCAATTCCGGTTCCGGCACGTGCCACGTCGAATCGCGGCGGATCCCAATCTGCCCCTGTTCACCAATGACCCGTATGCCGGTGGACTTGAAGAACAGCTCCGGACGCTCCGCTTCGTACACCCGCTCGTACACGTCTTTGACGGCGGATTCAGCCGTGCGCGCTTCGCGGCTGCGCAAGTAGGTCACGCCACTTGCCCACACTTCGTGCTCAGGCTCTACGGGCGCGAGCAGTGCACCGACGGCAGGTTCGTCGGTGCGTAAGGTGGTGCACAACGTCGTGGCAACGGCCCGGGGTAGTTCCAGCAAGAGCTTGAGCGAGAAGTGGCGCGGCAGGAAGTGCCCATCCAAGGCCCAGCGATAGCCCTCGGCCGTTGGCGTAGCATGGCGAGTTAGTAGCATTTCTTTTTCACCTCCCGGGCAGCGTATCGGACGCTCCGTGGCCTGGCTAGCCTCCGCTCCACCTAGGCCCGGTGACCGCGCCGCGTTGAACGCTCTGAGCAAAGCTTTGCGCCCTCCCAAATTCCAGGCGTCAGGCGAGCAACTCGACTCGAGCCATCGTCCGAGCGCCCTGTCGTCCGAGCGCCCCGTCGTCCGAGCAACGTATTCAGCTCGCGCCTTGCCAGCGGTAAGGGCCGTAACTCACGCGCTGGGTACTGGCCGCTCGGCTCGCAAACAAGCCCATGCCGGAGATGGACAGCGCTTCTGGCGCGCGATGCACGCTGCCAATCGGCGGAAAGCTACCCGCGTGGGTTTTCGTTTCGAGATCGAACAGCAGGGCGCCCACCGCCACCCATTGCCCCTGCGTCAATACCCGAGCCAAAGGGGGGCGCCGCAGCGTCGGTTCAGCCTGAGTGAGCGTGGCGTCCGCGTTCAACGTGACGATGGAGATCTGGTCCTGGCGCTCGAGCAGCGCGGTAGCGCCGTGCAGGGCGAGCACGCGCGTCCCCTCCAACAAGTTCCACCTTTCCTGGGTCCGAACGTTGAAGATCAAGCTTTCGTTGCGCGGGTACAGCGGGACACGCGGCTGGTCGATGTCGCGATGCATGTCCTGTTCGAACGCCGCCAAGTCGAAGCCCAGCTGTTTGCGTGCCGTCGGCGTGCGCAAGAACATGTCGCGGCGCTGACCCCACGCCGGCGCGCAGCCAAAGAGTACATGGCCCGTGGCCGCATCCACGTGAGTCACGCGCGCCGCGCATTCGGCGGAGCTCACGAGCCACGGCGGTTTTCCCGCCTGGGATGCGACCAGCCGGCGATCCTCAGTGCGTGAGACATACGTCGACCCGACGGCGAGGACAAGATCACCGCTGTTCATCACCCGCCCGCTATCTACCTCGACCAGACGCGTCTGCGGTTGGTCGCCCGGATATTGCCAGACACTGAAGTGGGGCACGGGACTCGGGCAGGGCGCGCTACCGCTCCGTTCGGGATACGGCCACTGCAAACGTCGGTTCTTGTTCGTATCCTCGACCACGACTTCGACTTGCAAGAAGTGACTGCCAGCCGCAAAGTGGACGCGATAGAGCAAGCCTTCGGAAATCCGTACCACCGTTTCCGTGCCGTCGCTCAGCTTGCGCAGCACGACGTCCGATTGGTCGCCGTCCTGGCGCACGTAGGCAAGATGTTCACCCGTGTCGCTGAAGCTGACGCCGCGTAACGGCGTGAAAGGAGCTTGGCTTGCCCGCACATCGGCTTGCTCGAGTTCGCTCTTGCGGCCGTTCGTCGTATCTAGCAGCCATAGCTTGTCGTTTTGGACGTACGCCAACCAGCGCCCACTCGGGTCACTGCCGGCGAACTCATCGATGGCGGTTTCGGCGTTGCTCGTCAGCAAGAACGGCAGCAGGGTGTCACCTGCCAATTCGCCATGTTGCGACACACGCACTTCCAGTTCGCCGTCGCCGTCGGTGTCGTCCAAAGCTTGGCACAGTACCGTCCAGTGGCCGGTCGGTGAAGCTGAGACCAGCACCGTCGGCACTGCGCGTCCGATGTCGCCGGGTTGAGCGGGAGGCAAGGGGACCGCCGGGGCAAGCGAGGGGTCCGTGACCGGCTCCTGGGCATTGGGCACCGGGAGCCGGTGGCCGTGTTCGTCGCGAGCACGTTGCTCGACGGCTGAGGGGGGGGAAGCCTCGAGCGCAGGGCTGCGGCTTTGCAGCGCGGGAGAGCCGGAACAGGCAAACCCGTGGCTCAGCACCAAACTCGCCGTCAGCGGGCGCCACGCTCGAGCGGCGTCTGTAAAAAGGGGGGCAAACGGCACGCGTCGTTGCGGTCTATCGCGAGATGCCTGGCGTCGCAACCGTTGTCGGGCGCGCGA
>CAZNZA010000069.1:3159-28887 GCA_964577325.1 uncultured Polyangiaceae bacterium | reverse complement strand
AACGGAGCCCCCTTTCGGGGCTCCGTTTACTTTTGTGGTCCTGCAACGCCACCTCGATCGGATGTTGACTGCGGCTGGTGCGCTCTTCACCGCTTGGAGTATGCTTTCCGCCCGTGCACCCTTCCTCCCTCCTTCTGAGCGCTTGGCGCCTGACCAGCGTCATATCTTGCGCAGCCGCGATGGGATGCGGAGGCGCCGAGGAAACACTCAGCGTCTGCGAGCGCGTCAACGCACAGCTGCGTGCCTGCGGTGAGGACCCGGTGGAGTGCCAGGATGAGCCGGTAGCGTGCCGTGCTGCATGCCTCGAATACCTCCCCTGCGAAGAGCTCGATGAGCCCCAGGACGACCCCGGCGTAGTTGCGTGCTTATGGCATTGCACCAGCCGCTTCGAGTGCCTGGACGGTAGCGAGATCTACGCCGCTTGGCGCTGTGACGGGGAGGCGGACTGCGCTGCTGCCGAGGACGAAGCCGAGTGTGATGACTGAAAAGCTGCCCAGACGTTTCGTCCCCAGCGCCCGTTTATTTTGCTGTCTCCTGGTGCACGCAGCAATCGCTGCTGCGTGTGCACCGGAACCTGATGGTCCCCGCGAGACGCTATGTGCGGGCAGTGGGTGTTCGGAGCGCTGCCGCTCTCTCGAGGTGGAGCGCTGCGACACCCGCGAAAAGGACTGCCAAAGTCTGGTGTTCGAGAGCGTGCGCTGCGTGCGCGGAAGTGACCTGACAGCGCTCCCCCGCACCGAGTTCGTGCCGCAAACTACCTTTAGTGAACCGCACCGCGATGAGCTCGAGCCCGCTGCGGTCTTGGCGGCGCAAGTGTGGGCGACGTACGTGGACGAGGGTTTACGCCTTGTGACGCTCATCGATGAGCAAGCCACGCTCGCCAGCGCCAGCGCCGCGGAGGGCGAAGCGACCGGGGGAGTACAGCAGGGGGGCGTAGTACAGATCTCCGAGGACGAAGGTCACGCTTCGTGGTGGGCGATGCGGCTTCTAGCTCACGAGTACGTGCATGCCCAGCAGGAGCACGACTATGGCGGGCTTGGTCACTTGTACGGGCGCTACGCGCGCAGTAACGTCACTTCCCAAGGCATCCAAGCCTTCATAGAGGGAGAAGCTGAATTATACTCTTGGCTCACCCACGCATTTATGCGCGAGGTGAACGTGGATCCCTGGGAGCTCGATGAGTACTTCGACGTCGAGGAGAAGAGCCTGCGCTCTCGCGTCGCCAAAAGTCCCTCGCCGTGGGGGCCCGCCCGGCAATGGCAGCACTACACCGTTGGGGCTAGGGTCCTATACAACATGTGGCAGAGCGGCCGTAACCTCGCGGTTCGCAGCATGCTGCATCAGTTGCAACCCGACTTTGGGGCGTGGGCTTCCGGTTTTTCGCCGCGGCGGGGACCGCGCGTTAGCCGCGAACCTGTATGTGTTCCGGAAGGAACTCGGCTTTTTCTGAGCGACAGCCTGGGGCCGAGCGGCGTCTTCGCGTTGTTGATAGGCGCAAGTCAGGAGCAGGCGGTCAAGCCAACCGAAGAAGCCTGGCAGTTGGCGATGCAACTGAGTGAAGACCAGCTACGGATGTACGGACCGAGCTTGGACAAAGGCATTAGCCAGGCGCAGTGGTTGGCCGAATCGGCCGAACAGGCCATGTGTGACACCGCTCCCGCTCCCGCAGGTGCTCCGGGCGTTGACGCAGGCGCTACGGGCGTCGACGCCGGCGTTGCGGGCGTTGACGCAGGAGCTCGTCCAAGTATCTCACCCAATCCCGGCCGGAAACCTAAAGTGGACGAAACTGACGTCTCGTCGCGACTGGTGCCGGGAGGTCCGGTGTGGCTCAGTTGGGCGTTTGGTTTCGAGACCGCTTCCGCTGCCGAGCGCTTTGCGGCGCTCTGCCGGCAGCTGCCACATCTACATGTCGAGTTAGAGGACGACCAGGTAACGTTACGCGCGACCCAGCAAGCGCCGAACGGCTTGCACCTATCGCTGTGGGCGAGCGAGAGCCGCTGCGAGCCATGACGGCGCCCTGAGCCTTTAGGCTTGTTCGTCGCGCTCGGGCTTGAGCGAGCTCGGCACGGTAGGTGGGGGTCGACTAGCGGGCGCGACCGCGTCTGTGGACTCTGCGGGAGCCGTCGTGCGGTCTTCGCTGGAGGACATCCCATGACTCAAGCCTTGGCTGGACGCCGGGGCTTTCGCAGCCTTGGAGGCATCTATGTTCTGGGTATAACGCAAGTCCAAACGCATGAAGGCGAACATCGTCAGCAGGATAGCTGCAATGCCGAGGCTAGCGTACCACGGGTTATACTCGACGCGGGCGTACACCCCTCCGGCTCCTACTGGCTCGGGTGCGCTGAACTCGAGCGGCAATCCGTAGCTGGCGGCAAGCTCCGCAATGCCCGAAATGTGGATGACGGGAACTCCTTCCTGCACGAAGCGAGTCATGACGGAGTCGGTCGCGCCCTTGGGCGCGACCGTGTTCAGCCCCGGCACGAACAGCTTCTTGCCGACGTGAGTGCCAACGGAGGCCGAACCACCGCCCACGTTGATGTAGGCGGCGATCGACTTGTCCCCAGCATGTTCGTAGTAAAGGTTCATCCGTTGCTCGATAGCTTCTGGCAACGAGCGAGGCTCGATGTTGGGAAGCTGCGCGCGCTCGATAGCAGCGTCCAACAAAGCTCGGCCTTGCCGACTGATCCCAAACCCGCGGTCGTCGATGCCGCCCCGTGAAGCCGCTACCGAACGGAAGGTGACGAGCTTCTTCTGGTACAGCGTCTGCTCCATGTCGAGCCACAGGTAGTCTTCATCCGTGGCGCCCCACTCTGAAGAAGACGCACTGCTGATGACGATCGGTTTCGTCTTCAGGGTTTGCAACGCGGCGTAGGCCGCGACGTTCATGGCCGGAAAGGAGCCCGACGTGCCGAGCGCCACGACATCTCCTTCGCGAACGCCGGCTTCCTTCAGCAAAGCCACGACCACCGCCGCGAAGTTGGGATTCGTACTCATGATCTTGGCGGGCAGATGACCCGTGTTGGATGTCACTGCCGTGACCACGCTGCCGATCATGCCTGACCCGAATGGATCGGCTTCGGGATCGATCGGGATCCCGCGCCGCGCCTTCTCTTCTTTGATGGCGGCCATGGCGGCGGACGCCAAGCGAGCCGCTGCTACCTTCTCCGCGAAATACGGTTGTCGCTTCACACGCGGAAGCTGCTCGACTGCTGTGAGACAGAGGGCGGCCACCAGGGCGATCAGGAGCAACTGAATGCGCGAAATACCTGACGGACGCCAATACAGTTTCTTCATGGGCTGAGCTCGCTCCCGACGACCAACACCATGATCAATTTGACGATGACGGAGGCCGTCCCGGCTGAAGCCAAGGTCTCGACGACGCCTTGCCTATCCAGCCAGATGGCGATCAAGCCGGGAATGATGTAGCCGATCACTTGCAGGGGAGATCCGTCCGGTCCAACGGGGGCAAGCCAAGAGATGGTCTGCCCCGCAATGTAGCCGCACAAGATCATCAGCACCGTTCGCCTGCGTCCGTAAACGATGACGAACATGGACATGCCGCGAACCACCCAAAAGGTGACCAGTGAGGCTAGGACCGTGAGCAGCAAGTTATACGGATTGTCCAGTTGTAGCGCGAGATAACCCGGCACAATCATACCGCCGGCTGCGATGCCGAAAGTCTCGCTAAACAATATGCTAACGGCCAGTCCTAGACCAATCGAGAGGGGGAGCAGTTCATGCATGAGATCGCTAACCTGACTCGGTAATGATTTCTCGGTTCTTGAAGTAACGAACGACATCGAGGCCTTGACCACCGATGTTGCCCATGCCCATGAGCATGGCAGAGCCGCCCCCGAGCTCGAGGAGGCGCTCGAAGATCTCCTCGACCCGATAGCCTTCGACGAACACGACGCGGCCGGGATCGAAGCCGTTGCGGGTAGCGAAGCGGGCGAAGACCTGCGTACCAGTACCCATCAACACTGCCCAGTGGGGGGGATGCCAGGTGCACAAGGCTTCGGCCAATTGCACGCTACGGTCGGCTCTATCGGAGCGGCAATTGAACACCGCGATTTTCGTTTTGTAGTCGGGGCTTTCGTCCAACGCGTACTGCCACAAGCGGCCTGTTGACACGGGATCGTTTGCCGCGAAGCCGTTGTAAAAGAGCAAGCGCTTGCCAAAGAAGGACAAACGATGCGCGGTGAGGGCACCCGGATCAGGCGACGTTTTGTGCATCCCCCGCAGCGCGACGTCGCGCGGAATGCCGATCGAAGCGCATACGGCCAAGGACAACGCCACGTTCTCTGCGTGCTCCGTATAGCGGAACGGCTTGAGTTCCGCCTTGGTAATGGCGGCCACATCACTCTCGGTCACTGCCACCAACTTGCTGCCCCGGTCCTTACACGCGGCTTCGATGACGTCGAGGTTATCCCGTTCGGCAGTCAATACGACCCCCTGGCGAGTTACCATGCCACACAGAGCCTTCGTTACCGCGCGAGCGTCTGGTCCCATCACGTCGAGATGATCCGGGCGGGCATTGGTGATCACGGTGTGCGTTGATTGCACGATGCGTAATTCCGAGATCGATTGCAGCAACGGTTGCAGGGCCATGCATTCCAGGACCAGCGCTTCCGCTCCTTCGGTCGCTGCCTGGTTGATAGTCGTGCGCTGCTCGATGATATTCGCCTTGTTGATTCGCTGTACGGGCAGCTCCGAACCATCGGGATAGATCATGCGCGGCAGCGTGCCGGTCGTTTTGGCGAACGTACGCATGCCGGCTTCCCGCAAAGCGGAGGCGATGAGCCGCGTGACGCTGGATTTACCCCGCGTTCCGTTGACGTGGATGCGAATGCGGATCTTCGAGCGGGAGCGAGCTAGCAACAAGTACTCGATCAAACCCGCGCCCACCAATACCGCGAGCGTGGCGATCAGGACGACGATCTGAACCGAGAACATGCGCGCCCCAACCTAATTCATCCGTTCTGGGAGTCATTAAAATTCGCGAGCCTCGAACCGACAGCCTCCGCGCTCGGACCCTTGTTCGCGACTTGGCGGAGCAAGGACCGACGGCGCCATCGTGTGGCATCTAGTCGCGCTTCGTGCCCAGAGCGTTGCCGGGTGTCGGAGCGGGAGGGCCGTAGGTGGCGTCGTTGCGAAGCTCACACGGTGGCTGACTTTCATCGCTCGTTCTCTCGGCGCGCTTCAGCTTACGAGGTCGCCGCCGCGGCGGTGCGGGAGCGAGTTCACGCATGGCGTCGAGTTTGCCGAAACACAGCAGTCGGTCGCCCGTACGTAAGACGCGCGAGTCTTGAGGGTTCGGCAGGACCTCGTGTTTCGACGTCTTCAGCTCGAGAACCACGATGTCTCGCGCCCGCATGCCACTTTCGGCAATTGACGTACCCGCCAAGGGCGACTGCTTGCCCACGAGCAGTTCGGCCACTCCGTACCCTTTCCACGCCGTGAGCCGCTGTCGCAGGTCCATATCTGGAAATGAAACGTGCGACGCCACATATTCGATCACCGCACCCGCGACATCGATCTGCGTCACGGTTTCGATGCCCTCCAGACCGGGCGAAGAATTGACCTCCATCACCTGGGGACCGTCCTTGCTTTCGAGCATGTCGACGCCAGCTACGTGCAATCCCAAGATCTGGGCGGCGCGAACGGCTGCGCGTTCATAGCTTGCGTCCAGACGCACTTTCTCCGAATGGCCGCCGCGATGCAGGTTGCTGCGGAACTCCTCACGCGAAGCCACTCGTCGCATAGCGGCGACCACTTGATCGCCGACGACGAATGCGCGCAGGTCCCGGCCCTTACTTTCAGAAACGAACTTCTGTATCAGGACGTTCTGGCGGGCGTTGTGCAAGGTCTCCACGATCGCGGCAGCAACCGTGGATGTCTCCGCCAAAATAACACCGACGCCTTGGGTTCCCTCGAGCACCTTGATGATGACCGGTGCTCCACCGACGCGGTCGATGGCCGCCATGACGTCCTGCCGGTCACGCACGAAAGTGGTTGGAGGAATGCCGATGTCGTGTTTGCTCAAGACTTGTAAGCTCTTGAGCTTGTCACGGGAGTTGGTGATGGCTAGGGCGGAGTTGGTGCAGAAGGTTCCCATCTGCTCAAACTGTCTCACCACTGCCGTGCCGAAGTAGGTAATCGACGCTCCTACCCGAGGGATGACAGCATCGATGGCTCCCAGCGGCTTTCCCCGATACAACAAGCCTGGTGCTTGTTGAGCGAGTTCCAAGCTGAAGCGCAGCGTGTCGTAGACGCGCACGCGGTGACCCAGTTGGACCGCACTGTCGATCAAACGCCGGGTACTGTAGGATTTGGGTTCCCGAGATAGAATTGCCACTTTCATAGGGCACACTCGAATGATCGTAGTTGAGGACTGTAGTGGAAGACAGGTGGCAGACTCTAGGATTTGCTAGCCTGACAGAAATACGCACGGCTGGTCGTCACCAGTCGGCTGCTGGTGCAGGGGTACTGACTGGCAAGTCAGTTGCTGCATGTGCTCGCGCAGGTGCAGGTCCGCTCAATCAGACCGTGCGTCCGTTGTCTGTGGCGGCAAGCCCAACCGCGCAGCATTTTGCCGCACGAAGTCCAAGTATACGGAGAAGTCAGCGTGAAGTGGCAGCTCCCCAAGCTCGACGGCTGTTTGCAGCGCTTTACGAATGTCGCCCACCAGCTTGCTGGGAGGTAATTGAAATTCGCGGATCAGCGCTTCACCGAGACCCTTGGGCAAAGCCTTTGGCTTTTCGTCCTGCGCCCGAAGACATTCAATGCGATCGTGCATCGTCTTCAATTGCGCCAAGAAGCGCCGTCGCTTCTCCTTGCGCTTGGTCGTCATGTCGGCACGTGAGAGCGCGAGGAGATCCGGGAGGTAGTCTCCAATCTCACGGTAGAAGCGCCGGGTGGCGCTATCGGTCCAGTTTTCGTCGTACTGGTGAGCGCGTTGATGGTGATAGACCAAGAAACGCACGGCTTCACGCTCGGCCGCATCAGGAAACAACCGTTCGCGCCGTGCGAGGCGCTCGAACATGCGCGCTCCCACTTCTGCATGATGCAAGAAGTGTACAGTGCCATCAGCAGCAATTGAACGCGTCCTTGCTTTCCCGATGTCATGAAAAAGCGCAGCCCAGCGCACCGTGGGTCTGGGTACACTTTGCACCACTACCTGTAGGGTGTGCCGCCAGACGTCCTTGTGCCGCGCCGCGCCCTCACCAAAGCCGACTAGTGCAGTCACTTCGGGCAGGACGACGTCGAGCAGGCCTGCCTGCCACAATACGTGCAGGCCCACATCTGCTTTGCGCGAAAGAATGATGTCGTCGAGACACTGCCGCAGCTCGGCCACCGGCAAAGCTCGCACATCCGCCTCGACCACCACGTGCGGTATGGGATGCTCCAACGAGCGGGCGTGACTGTTTGGCGACCGCGCACACAGCAGCGCGAAGCCCAGCACCTCTCGCACGCGGTCCGGGTTGGGTGCGAAAAAGGGCGTGCTCGTTGCGGAGCCCGGCACGGAGGCGTCGACGGAAGTCATGGCGGGGACCGGCTGGTAGCAAAGTGTACGCGGCGATGCAAACGACCGCGTCGGGCGAATCGAGGGTTTTATAGCAAAGGGGCGTGGCGCGCCACTGCCAGCAGGTGCACGAAAATGACACGTCCCGGATTCGGGCAGCAAACGGCGCGCTTTCTCGAGAGAAGAAAGCCATGTAGCGGTAGATCGGCATGAGCAAAAGGACCCGCACCTTCCACCAAACAACTCGCAGCCGTCAGGCCAAAGCGCGGGTGACCACAGCGCTGGCACTGGGTCTCGTGCTGGTCCGGTGCCAATGTTTTCCGGATCGTACTGCATCTTCCGCGCGCGCAGCTCCGCCATCTCCTGCCGCCGCGCGGCACGACGACGTGCAAACGACTTCGACGTTGCAGGGAGCGTCGAACCATGAGCAAGCCGCGGTCCCATCCGCCGAGGCATCCGCTCCGCTATCATCCCGGCTTCCCCTCGAGCAACGCACGTGGAGCTTCACGGACGAAAAGCTCGGCGCTTCGAGTGCCGTGGTGCTCGTGCCCCAGCACGCTCCGGGCGCGAAGCTCGGCGTGCTCGTGGCGTTGCATGGTCGTGGGGAAGCTCTCAAAGGACCAGCTTCAGGCGCCCGCGCATTCGTTGACGATTACGGCTTGTTGACGGCGTGGAAGTGGCTTGCGGGCACACCCCAAAGCACACAACCGCCATTGACGGAGCGCTACAGACTCGAGCTGCAAAGGAACCTGCGCGAGCAGCCGTTTTCGGGAATGGTGGTGCTGATGCCGTTCGTGCCCGACATCTTTCAGAAGGACCGGATGTTCTCCAGCAACCATGACTATGCTCCGGTACTGCGACACTTTGCCGAGCGTGCGCTGCGCGAGTTACCGGTCGATGACGATCGCGCACGCTGGGCTTTGGACGGGATAAGTCTGGGTGGACGTGTTGCGTTAGCGACCGGGCCGCTGCTTGCCGATCGCTTCGGCACGGTGGCTGCCATCCAAGCGGCCATCGACGAAAAGGAATTGTCTACGCTTCGACGTTTGATGCACGAGGCGCAGCTGGCTCACCCCGAGCTTCACTATTCCTTGGTAACCAGTGAGCAGGACTACTTCCGCGAGGTGCTTTTCGAGTTCCACCAAGCACTCGACTCGGGTGGGGTGAAACACGAGTTCACACTGCTACCCGGCGATCACTCGTACGCCTTCAACCGCGGGCCAGGCGCGACTCATCTGCTGCTGTACCATGACCGACGCGTCAACCCGCGCGTGACGACGAAGTGACGAAACGCGGCACCTGATTGCGCTGCGCCCACTGTTCGGCCATCAGCTGAAAAGTGATGTAGCCATAGCCGAGCGCGAACAGACTCGTGAACGGAACCGCGAACCAATGGTGGGTTTGAACCGACGCCACGGTAGCCGCCAAGGACCACAGTCCCAGGCCAAGCTCCGGCCACGGGATTTGAGTGCGTTGCCAGTACCGGGTTACCCCCTCACCGCGTTTGGGCGTGCGTACGAACTCGCCTGACATGTGCCTCATTCCTTGAAACACGGCGCGAGAAATGAGCGGGCTCAAGCCGGCTCCCAAGGCGATGACGGCTGGCACCATCAGCAGCGCCGAAAGCGGCGACCGGCCCTGCTCACGCTCCGCAATGGCGAAGTATAGGGTCATTGACCCGGTAGCGCCTAGGCACAGGGGAAGATCGATGGCGAGCATCGTACCGATGCTCCCGGCGGGAATGAGCAGCACGGCCGGCAGAATGAGGATGCTCAGCATCATCATCAACACGTACGCCAAGTGCGGGGTGAAGTGGAATGCTGCTTCCACGCGTTGCCCAAACGTCAACTCCGACTGCCATACCCGCCGCAACAGTTTGCGGGCGCATTGCACGGTACCCTTCGCCCAACGAAACTGCTGAGCGCGGAGTGCCGATACCTCTTCGGGCAGTTCGGACGGTGTCGTCACATCAGGGCGGTAAATGAACTTCCAGCCGCGCAGCTGAGCGCGATAGGACAAGTCGAGATCTTCCGTCAGAGTGTCGTGCTGCCAACCACCCGCATCGGCAATCACTTCGCGGCGCCAGATCCCGCCCGTTCCGGCAAAGTTGAAAAGACGATTGGAGACGAAACGCGCCTGGTTCTCGACCACGTGATGTCCATCGAGCAGCAGAGCCTGAACGCGGGTAAGCAGTGACTGCTCCCGGTTTATGTGGGCCCAACGAGTCTGCACCATTGCCACTTTCGGATCTTGAAAATGCCCGACGACTTGCTTGAGGAACTCTCGACGAGGCACGAAGTCGGCGTCAAAGATGGCGACCAAGTCCCCCTCGGCGCTGTTGAGGCCGTAATCGAGGGCCCCTGCTTTGTAACCGGTGCGGTCCGAACGGCGGATGTGTCGAATCGGCACCCCAGTTGCTGCGAGCAGCGCCGTGCGCCTGGCCGCCAGGACCCGCGTCTCATCGTTCGAGTCGTCGAGGACCTGAATGTCGAGTAGCTCACGCGGATAGTCCAGCGCCGCGACGGCGTCGAGCAAGCGCTCCACCACCGTGGCCTCATTGTACAGGGGCAGCTGCACCGTCACCCGGGGCAGGTGGGCCGGGAGCCGATAGGCTTCTATGGTGCGGGCCATGTTGCGCCTGTGGCGCAGCAGCAAGAACACCAAATGGGCGCGGTGGACGCCGTAACAGCAGAGAACCAGCAGTACTGAAAAGTAGAGCACCAAGACCACGGTCATGGGCCGCAAGTACCACAAGCCTCCACAAGGGTTGTCACGCCCCCTTCATTTGCAGGCGCCTAGTGTGGGATGACTGCAGCGGTTTGCTGATGATCGGTGACAGCTCGATGACAATCGGTCCAGCGGCCATCGACCGTATCCGAGCCCGTTTGGTCTACGAAGATTGACCCACCAGCGCTGCCGGGGCTGGCCGGTGGCTGAACTCGGTGGCCGCATTGGCCGTGTCACTCGACGGCGTCGTGTCGTTCGGTGCAGGCAGGGTCAACGAGCGGCGTACCAGGTTCAAGAGCTCGGAGCGCGTTACCCCCAAGCGCGCCGCCGTTTGGCGAGCGAGGGAGGTGTTGGCCACGCCGGGCTTGAATTGATACGTCGGGTGGTCTTCGCCATCCAACACCACCTGAAGGAAGCGCAAGTATGGGTGTTTACCTGTCAGCGATTCATCCTGCAGACGATGCGCCAGTTGCAGGAAGTGCGTCGATAGCCACACCTGTGGGCGCAACATCGCAAGCAGCTCGATCACGAGTAGGAAGATTTCCTCACCTTCACTCGGATTGGTTCCGGAACACAGTTCATCCAACACCACCACGTCACCAGCCTTCAGATGTTCGAACAGGCGGCGAATGCGCAACAGTTCCATTCCTAGCCGTCCTTCGGGCTGGTCGGCGCGCACATCTTCGAGCATCGATACGAAGAGGCCGGAGGTGTGCTGCAACACTGCCTGCTTGGCGGCCACCGGCATGCCGGCTTGGCCGATTAGCTGGCAAAGGGCAATCGACTGCATGAGGCGCGTCTTGCCTCCCGAGTTAGGGCCGGTGAGGATGACGATGGATTGGGCAGGCGCTTCGACGTCGCACGGCCGTGCGGCAACTCCCTCGCTCACCAGGAACGGATTGTACAGCCCGATGAAGCGAACACTGGAGTCGACGCCAGTCTCAGTGGCGGCGTGCGGCTTGCTGTGCTCGTGGCCCACGAAAGAGGCCAGGGAAGTCGGGTAACCTGCCGCAGCGCACAGGTCGCGAAATCCAAGTCCACCCAGGTAAAATTCGAGATCGCCGACCAGCTGGAAAAGCGGCGGCACGTAGCTCTTGATGCCTTCGAAGGCTCGGAAGATGAGTTGGCTGATGACCTCGTTCTCCGTAACGCGATAGCCCTTGGCCCACAGCTGGAGGCGCCGCCACACGCGGGCAATCCAACTGCGATACAACGGGCTCTCGGTGTACTCGACGGTTCTGACGATGTGGAAGCCTCTGATGGATCCGTCAGTACCCATTTGCAGCCGCACGTCGACGTCAGCCTGCGATCGCTCGTAGTGCAGTAGCTCCTCGACGAACGCGAAGCCATCGGAGCCGCACACCTCACGCGCATACGCTGAGACCCGGGCCAAGGCGGAGCCCGACGGAAAGGCCGTCGAGAGATGGCGGAAGATCAATGTCAAGGCGCGTAGGATCTCCAACCGCCGTTGGTTTTGGTCCAAGCGGGAGGAGAAGTCACCGGAACTCAGCGTCTCCCGTAGAGAGATCAGGTGGACGTAAGCTTGTTCCAGCCCTTCGCGCAGCTCAGGCTGGCGCTCCAGGGCTTGGAATACTCCTTGCCTGAGGTAAACGTCGTTCAAGCCCGCGCTCGGATTGCACAATATCCGACGCAGGTAGGGCTTGCACGGCGTGTAGTTCTTGTTGCCGACGCGGATCTTCAAACACAGCTCGACGAATTCCGCCACGAACAAGTCGCGTGAAAAACTGGCTTCCGAAAAGGGAGACGGCGGGCAACGCGCCGTTTCGATGGCCTTCTCGAAGGCGCGGTCGGTATCCCCAGCCGAGAAGCCAAAGTCGAGCGCACGCTCGAGCAGCCGCGTGTCGACCCGCAGCTCGGCCGCCGCGAACAGGAGGTCCGGAATGGTGATCGGGGCAGCGTTCACTCGCGGGCCATCACGGGGGAAAGGGGAGGAGCGAAGCCGATGGCGTTGCACACTCGCGTCAGTGTCTTGGCAGCACGGGCCCGTGCCTTTTCTGCTCCTCGCTGCAAGACCCGGTCGAGCTCGACGCGATCGGAAAGAATGCGGGTGGCTTCGTCGCGCACGGGCCCCAACGTCGAAACCACCAAATCTGCCGTGTCCGCCTTCAAGTGGCCGTACATCTTGCCCGCATACCGAGCAACGATGTCGTCGGCACTCACGCCCGAAAGAGCGCACTGGATCTGGATCAGATTCTTGATTCCGGGTTTGTCGTCAGTGAACGTGATTTCCGAGCCAGAATCCGTGACGGCACTCTTGACCTTCTTGACGATCACCTGGTCCGGGTCCGTGAGAAAAATCGTCGCTTTCGGATCGGGATCACTCTTGCTCATCTTCTTGGTCGGTTCCTGCAGGCTCATGACACGCGACCCATAGCGCGGGTTCCACGATTCCGGAATTTGGAACAAGTTTTGTCCGTAAGCCCGGTTCATTCGCTCCGCCAGATCCCGTGTCAGCTCGACGTGCTGTTTCTGATCATCACCCACGGGTACGACGTTCGTCTGATACAACAAGATATCGGCTGCCATCAACGTCGGATAGACGAACAGTCCTGCCGGAATGTTCGAGCCTTGGCGGGTCGACTTGTCCTTGAACTGGGTCATCCGATTCAGTTCCCCCATGTAGCTGTGGCAGCACAAGATCCAAGCCAGTTGAGCGTGCTCGGGCACGTGGGACTGAACGAACAACGTGCAGCGCTCTGGCTCGAGTCCGGCTGCCAAAAAAGTCGCCATCAGGCGGTAGGTGTGCTCCCGAAGCAGGGCAGGGTCCTGCCTCAGGGTGATGGCGTGCTGGTCCACGGCAAAAAACAAGCTGTCGTACTGAGCCTGCATCAGCGTCCAGTTGCGCATGGCGCCAATGAAGTTACCCAACGTCATGGGATTGGTGGGTTGGATGGCTGACAGCATGACCGGCTTGCCATCGCGCGGAGGAGTAAGCGGGGAAGACATGAGAACGCCGGATATAGTGGGGAGGCCGCCCGTTGCCCACCTCCGTGACGACAGGCAGGGGGTCCTGACGGAAAATGATTCGAGCCTCCCAAGCCCAGGCGGTTCGTGGTCGGGCTTTGGCGGGGCCGCTGGTATGCCTGTGTCGTCCCTTCCCCGCACCTTGATCGCTGCAGCGTAGGCACGTAAGCTCCCCCGCTAGGGCGCGCAGCAGGAAAGGCGATGCGAATGCCGACCCAGGACACGGCTCCAGAATCACTCACCGAATCGGAACCCGTTGACGCGCCGACTGGCATATTCGAACGCGCTAAGACGGGGAGGGCCAAGTGCCGCGCGTGCGGCGAGGCTCTGCAGAAGGGGCAAGTGCGGTGCGGCGAGCACGCATCCAACCCCTTCGGCGATGGCAGGGTGACGTACTGGTTTCACCCGCGCTGTGCCGCCGAGCGGCGGCCGGACACCTTCCTCGCCGCCTGGACCGCTTCCGATAGCGAGCTCGACGTCTCCGATGATGAACGACCAAACCAACTCTTGCTGCGAGAGTTGGCTGAGTTCGGCAAGCAACATTCTCGAGCCGCCAGACTCGCGAACATCGAAGTATCGCCCTCGGGGCGTGCTCGCTGCCGCTGCTGTCGAGAGCTGATTGCCAAAGGAGAGACGAGGATCGAGCTTTCCATCTTCCAGGACGGTCGCTTCGATCCCATGGGCTACCTACATCCTGCCTGCCTCACCGACTACGTGGGAGACCGCGTGCCCTGGGCGCGGCTACAGAACATGTGCCGTAAGCTCGAACCGTCACAATGCGACGCGGTGATGCAGGCGTGCATGGCGTCTGACGGCCCAGCGCAGACGGACGCGCCCCGCAACTAGTACCTCGGCAACCAAGTTTTGACCGGTCGGTGTGGGGGCGCAGGTGCCGGTTGTAGGTCTCTGACGTAGTCGAGCTCGCGGTAGCGCTTTCGATGAGTAGTGAACGATCATGTTACACTGCTTACTCCGTTGGGATGATAGGGGTGGGGTACCTAAACTGACCCACCTACGCGGCCTCCGCGCGCAACAAAGTCTTAGCAGTTGACGACGATTGAGTCATACTGCATCGGATGTCTGATAGCCGTCCTACGCGTTGGACTACCAGCGGACTTGCCGCTCCCGAATCCAATAGTGTGCGGGTGATCCGTGAGCAAGACATGCGGGTCGTGTTTCAGCCGATCGTCGCTCTGGCGACCGGCACGACTTACGCTTACGAGGCATTAGCTCGCTGCATGCTCCCGCGCTTTGAGTCACCGGCGGCGCTATTCGAGCGCGCTGCTGAGGAGCAGGCGTGCGGTCGTCTGGGCCGTCTCGTGCGCAACGTCTTGTTCGAGACGGTTGGCCCAGTGCCGGTGTTCGTAAACGTGCATCCGCAGGAGGCTGGCCAACGGTGGCTCGTGCAGCCGACCGATCCCATCTTCATGCACGACGCTCAGGTATTCCTAGAGGTGACGGAGTCTGCTGCGTTTGACGCCTTCGACTTGTGTATGCACGTGCTGCACGAGGTACGGGACCGTTGCGGCGCCCGAATCGTCGTGGACGATTTCGGAGCGGGGTACTCGGACCTACAACGCGTGTTGGCGCTTCACCCGGACATCGTAAAGCTCGACATGTCACTCATTCGCGAACTCGATCGCTCTACGGCACAGCAACGCTACGTGCAGGAATTGGTAGAGACGTGTCACGAACTGGGTGCGCTCGTCGTTGCCGAAGGCATCGAGACGGTTGAGGAGCTAGAGGCCGTCAGCAGCGCAGGCGCTGATTTTGGTCAAGGCTATCTGCTGGGCCGCCCCGTCTATCCCCCGACCAGAGCCACCTGGCCGGAGTTGACTGCCGCTGGTTAATGGCGCGTTTGTAGCGAGCGTTGCCCGCTGCTGGTTGGGTCAGGGTGTTGCGAACACCTGGCTCGAGGTCATCAGGGCGTTTACGCGAGGGTGCAACTGCGTAGGGACTTGAACGCGCTCAGGATCACTACACGCCCCACCGTATTGATCCGCGCTGATGCCCGCTGGGGCTAGCGACGACGTATCCATGGTGCCTGCTAACGGTGGCTCAGCCATGACTGGGTTCGTTGCATCGGTGGCGCTTTGGGATCCGGGGCGGGGGTGCGCGGAAGAGACCGTGCTTTCGCGCTGTGCCATGGCGCGCGGGGACGCCAATGCTTTGGAGGCGAGTGCTGGATTTTGGTGGCGAGCGGGATTGGGCAGTGCCGGTGCGGCGTTGGCACGAATGCCCGAAGTGGCTACGGCGGGAGGCAAATGGACCACTTGCGGCGCGGCCACGGGCGCTTCTGCGGCGAGCGGCCGAAGCATCGAACTGGGTTCCCCGCACTGCTGGGCCACCACCGGTGGCTCGTGCAGCGCGCGGTCCACGTGCAGTGCCGCTAGGCCACCCAGCATCGCACCGAGCGCGACCAAGCTAGTCAGGGCCAGGACCGAAGGACGGCCGGAAGGCTGTGTAGGTGGGGCAAGCGCCGAACTTGAAGAGATATTCGTTGGAGCGATCGACGTCGGCTGCCGCGCGGCCCGAGGGCTCGTCTCGGCGCGCTGACTCGATTCGCCTGTCGTACTGCCATTGGCGCGCCGAACCAGGTCTTCCAAACGTTGCCGGTGCACGTCCGCGCGGCGCGATTCCACGCCCGTGGCCGTTGGCGGAGGCTGTATGGCAGTCGGTGCATCGGAGTCAGGACAGCGCCTCGAGGATGGCTCTTGGCCAGGTGTGGAGTTGTCCGAGTAGTTCCCTTTCGACATTGTTCCCTCAGGTGCGCGGCGACCGCGTCTTGTAACTACTAGCTCCAAATTGGAGCCCTGGGAGCGTTATGAGCGGAAGCGCCAGATTCTCGTCAGAGGCCGCTCCAGGGTGAAACGTGCGGTTTTTCGTCCGGCGCGGCAGTGTTCCGAAAGCGAAAGCCATTCAAAGGGTCACACTGAGCTTCTCCCGAGCGTCCAGCGACACTAGGCTGCTCTGCATGCTGTCCCGGGTGTTGTTGGCGCTGAAAGTGGTGGTTGCGGTGTACTGGGTGTGGGTCGCCAAGGCGCTCGTATTCTCTGCGCAGTCCCCCTTCGAAGTGGTGGTTGCAGTGTCTGCACCCTTGGTGCTTTCCTTCCACTTCCTCCAGGCGCTCCTGCTGTTGCGCCGGGTAGAAGCGAAGCAGCCGTTTTGGATGCAGCTGGGCCAAACTTTGTTGTTTGGTGCCCTCTATCTCGTTCCGCTGATGTTGCATCAGCCGCGGGTACGACCGCAACGGAGCGCTCGCTGACCTGACTCAGCGCGCGAGGGGGCGATGGTCTAGGTTAACCGAGGCAGCGCGCATCGAGTGCCTGGGATACAGCTATTTTCCGCCGTGTTGGAAGCGAGTGCTCGTCGCGACGTCGCGGACGGTTGACCCTCAAGTATAGCGCCAACTGGCCGATCGAACAGGCGTGCCCGCGGCGGATCACCCAACACCCGACCATTCGGATATCCCGTACCCTGACCCGGGTCCACAACGTGTGCTCGTATGCTCCAGCTGCGAGGACGTCACTCGCATCCTCGCGCGCCTCTGCCATGCCGAACGGTTGGAGGTTCGTCTCGTCAGCCATCCTGATGGCCTTGTGCGCCACGCCCTGGCTTGGGAACCGGATCTCGTGTTGCTCGACGAGCAGATGCCAGAGGTCTCGGGACTAGAATTGTGCGGCGAACTCCGCGCTTCCGAGGGGCTGCAACATACACCGCTCATGCTCGTATCCCGAGCCGCACCAGAACCCGATCGCGTTGCAGCGGGATTGTTCGCAGGCGCTGACGACTGCAGCTCCGTCCACGAGCTATGGCACCCCGAGCTGCGTGCTCGCATCCGCGTGCAGTTGCGCAATCGCCGCTACCGCAACGCCATCTCGCGGTTGCGTCAGGAGCGCAATCTCCTACGCACGCGCGCATCTACGGATTCTTTGACTGGCGCGCTAGGCCGGCGGGCTCTCGAAGAAGCTGTGCAAGCTGAACATCTCGCTGCCAATCCGTTTGCGGTTCTGTTCGTCGATGTCGACCATTTCAAGCAGGTAAACGACACCTATGGCCACCAGACCGGCGACGTCGTCTTGCGGAAGGTGGCTACGGCGCTGCAAGAAGGCCGCCGCGACAGCGACTTGTGTGGGCGCTACGGCGGCGAAGAATTCGTGATCGTTCTCAAGCGGGTGAATGCGACGTTGGCGGTGCGCGCGGCAGAGCGCCATCGGCAGCGCATCAGAAGCCTGAACTTCACCGTGGACGGGGGACCACCGATGGTGACTGTCAGCGTCGGTGTGGCCGCCTTCGACCCGCAGTGCCCGGATGAAACTCCGTACCTCCTTCTGCGCCGAGCTGATATCGCCCTTTACGAAGCGAAGCGGACAGGGCGCGATCGGGTCGTCCTCGCGCCGAGATACACGGAGTCCGAGCAGAACGAACGTACCGCGAGTGTTAACCAAGGAGTGAATGATGAACGTTGAAGTGCATGTCCCATCGGACGTGGGGGCCCTGCTCGATGCGGCTGGACACCAGCCGTCGAGGTTGGAACTAGTACTGGTGGAACGTTTGATGGGTGGACGGGCGGCATTGCCTATGCTGCCAGCCGTCGCCCAGGAAGCGCTGACGCTCGTGAACAATCCAGACGCGAGCGTGGCTGCGTTCGCTCGGCTGATTGAAAAGGACCCTCCCATTGCGGCTCGTTTTCTCTCTGTCGCCAACTCGGCTCTCTACTCGCGGGGACGTAAAGTCTCGACCATGTCCGAAGCGGTCATGCGCCTCGGGATCTACGGCTGCCGGGACTTGTTGATGCAAGTGGTTTACGCTTCGACACTCACCGGTCTCAAGAAGTACCAGGATGCGGTACAGGCATCGTTTCGCCGTAGCGTGACGTCGGGATTGCTCTGCCGCGCCGTGTGCGCGGAGCTCGATTTATCGTTCAAGGAAGCGTACTTGTGTGGCTTGCTCCACGACATTGGTGAGTCGCGCACCTATCGCATTTTGTCCGAAATCGCCGAGCCCCAGGAGGACGACGAAGTGCCCCATTTGGTGCAGCGATATCACGAGCGAGCGGGGGCGGAATTGGCCCAGATGTGGAAACTTCCCGACGAGATACAGAAGGTGTGCATGTTGCATCACACGTCGGGTCCGGCTGCCGGTGAGGGGCAGCGCATCGTACGCATTGCAGATCTGGCCATAGAAGCGGTCGAAACCCTGGCGGCAGAGAAACCTCTCGATAAAGAAGCGCTAGCTTCGACGGCAGGCCTCGAGCCGCTGCAGATCGACGGGCGGCGCCTGTGTGCTGTCGTGGAGCGTGCGGCCGCCATGGCGTCGATGCTGTAGCAGCGGGATGCAACCTGACCCCCCTGTGTCCTGAGCGAGCTACGGTGTCAGGGGTTCTTGCGCTCGCGACCGCGCCCCAATAAAAGCGGGCCGTGTACACCTTCATCCGATCGCTGCTGTTTCTCCTCTCGGCCGAGACTGCGCACCACCTGGCGTTTGCCTTGCTGCGCTTCGGGATGCGCCTCCCGCTGTTGGGAGGCTGGCTTCGCAAGCGCCTGCGCCCCCAGCTGAGTGGCCTCGAGGTCGAAGCCATGGGGCTGAAGTTCCCAAGCCCGGTTGGGCTAGCGGCCGGCTTCGACAAGGACGCCGTGGGGTACAATGAGCTCGCCGACCTCGGCTTTGGCTTCGTAGAGGTCGGCACGGTTACAGGCGAACCTCAACCTGGCAATCCAAAGCCACGGCTCTTTCGCCTTTCGCGCGACCGCGCTCTCATCAACCGCATGGGATTCAACAACGGCGGCGCTGAACGCATGCGTGAACAGCTGCAGAAGCCGCGACGGACGATCGTCGGCGTCAACATCGGCAAGACCAAACTCGTGGCAGAGGCCGACGCGATCGCCGACTACACGAAGAGCGCTCGCTTGCTCGGCCCTTTCGCGGACTACATGGTCGTCAACGTCAGCTCGCCAAACACCCCGGGCCTGCGTGATCTGCAGGCGACGGAAAAACTTCGACCGCTGCTGGCAGCCGTTTTTTCAACGCTGAGGCAGACGTGCGCTTTACCCCCGCCACTATTGGTCAAAATCGCTCCGGATCTCGCCGACCAAGAGATCGACGCGGTTGCCGACTTGTGCCTCGAGCTCGGTCTTGCTGGCATCATCGCCACCAACACGACGATAAGTCGCGTTGAGTTAACGAGTAGCCCGGCCACCGTCGAAGCGATCGGAGCAGGGGGGCTATCGGGAGCTCCACTGAAAGCTCGTGCCAAGCAAGTATTGGAGCGCCTGGTGAGCCGCGTCGGTGGCAAATTGGTCATCGTCAGCGCGGGGGGGATCGAAAGCGCCGCCGACGTTCGTGAGCGACTAGCGGCGGGCGCTACCTTGGTGCAGCTGTACACGAGCTTTGTTTATGCGGGGCCATTACTGCCAAGCCGGATCAATCGCGCGTTGGCAGCGGAAACGCTTCCGTGATTTTGCTGCACTCGACGGTGGGCGAAACTTGGCTCCGCACGCCAGTTACTCGTCGCGGCTCCGCACCCGCCAGACCCAGTTCCGCGACCGCTCGCCAGCCGAAACCCCTTCCGCCATGGTCGCCACATGGTGACCCACGGAAGTGGGGATCAAAGCTGGGGCCGCGATGGCCGACGTTGACCGCGCGCTGCAGTTGTGGTTGTTACCTGAGAAGGCATGAGAAAAGGGCGGGTAATCATCGGCTGGCGGGAATGGCTAGCTTTGCCTGACCTTCACGTCGAGCGCATCAAGGCCAAAGTCGACACGGGAGCGCGAACTTCCGCGTTGCACGCCGAAGAGCTCGAATACGTCCGGCGCAATGGGCAGACCTGGGTCAACTTCGTCGTTCATCCCGAGCAGCATTCGCGAAAAGCACGGGTTGCGGCCACGGCACCCCTGCTCGAAGAGAGGGAAGTGCGCAGCTCGAACGGCAGAGAAGAGTTGCGCCCCGTCATAGAAACGACCGTTCGCCTGGGAGCCTTGGAATGGGTCATCGAGGTGACGTTGACGAGAAGGGACGTCATGGGTTTTCGGATGCTGTTGGGCAGGCAAGCGGTAAGGGGCCACGGGGTGGTGGACCCTGGTCGCTCCTATTTGAATGGCAAGACGCTGTTGCGCGCCACCAAAGTGCGCAAACTCGACGAAGGACAGTGACCGGCGTGAAACTGTGCATCTTATCTCGAAACCGTTCTTGCTACAGTTCTCGCCGGCTGGTCGAAGCTGCCACAGGCCGAGGACACAAGGTCAAGGTTCTTGACACTCTGCGCTTCTCGATATCGTCGCACCAGGGGCAGCCGACGTTGTTTTACCGTGGCAAAGAGTTGTCGCACTACGACGGTGTCATTCCACGGATAGGCGCGTCGGTGACGTTTTTCGGAACAGCCGTCGTGCGCCAGTTCGAACAAATGAACGTCTTCTGTGCGAACTCAGCGAACGGCATTTCAAACTCGCGTGACAAGCTTCGCTCGGCGCAGATGCTCAGTCGTTTCGACATCGGCATTCCCGTTACGGAATTCGTGCGCGACCGAAGCGACGTACTACCCGCCATTGAACGTGTGGGTGGCGCCCCGGTCATCATCAAGCTGCTCGAGGGAACACAAGGTGTGGGAGTCATTCTCGCAGACTCGGTAAAGGTGGCGCAGGCCATCATCGAGACGCTCCAGAGCACGCGCCAGAACGTTCTGATTCAGAAGTTCGTTTCAGAAAGTCGCGGTCGGGACGTGCGCGCGTTCGTCGTCGGGGATCGCGTGGTAGGGGCGATGCGTCGCACGGCAGTCGGTGACGAGTTTCGCAGCAACGTGCACCGAGGAGGTTCGGTGGAGGGGATCAAGCTGGACGAGACTTACGAAAAGACGGCGGTGCGAGCTGCTCAGATCCTCGGACTCCAGATCGCTGGTGTCGACATGTTGGAGGGCAAAGACGGACCCCAGGTAATGGAAGTCAATTCCTCTCCGGGCCTGGAAGGCATAGAGCGAGCCACAGCAACCGACATTGCCGGTGAGATCGTGGATTACGTCAACGAGCACGTGGCTCACCCCGAGATGGACTTGAGGCAGAAGCTGACGGTCACCCGGGGCTACGGCGTCGTGGAAATCGTCATTGGAGAAACAAGCTCCCTAGCCGGCTGCTCAATTGAAACCTCTGGGTTACGCGATCGGGACATCGTCGTGCTTACATTATCCCGAGAAGGTAAAACCATTCCCAATCCCAAAGGCAGTCGTGAGTTGCAGGCAGGGGACCGCCTGCTGTGCTTCGGCAAGTATGCTAACGTGAGGGACCTGCTACCGGACCGGCCGCGCCGCAAGGTGCGTGGACGCAATCGGCCTGTTGGGCCGTAGCGGTCACCCGCGTTACCCGTATCGCCCTTCGATGTAGTCGGCCGTTTCTGTTGCTTGCGGTGTGACGAACATTTGCTCGGTCGGGCCGTGCTCGATCACTTTGCCCATCAACATGAACACGCACTCGTCGCTGGCTCGCCGTGCCTGGGCCATGTTGTGAGTGACGATGAGGATGGTGTACTCTTCCCGTAGTTCCCAGATGAGTTCTTCCACGGCGCTAGTGGCAGCCGGATCGAGGGCAGAGCACGGTTCATCCATGAGCAGCAGTTTCGGCTTCACCGGCAGCAGGCGTGCAATGCACAGCTTTTGCTGAGCCTCCAAAGATAGCTTAGAGGCAGGGGTGGTGAGACGATCTTTGACGTCGTCCCAGAGCAGCACCTTGCGCAGAGATTCCTCGACGATTTGATCGAGCGTGGATTGAGAACTGGCTTCTTTGGGATGGTGAAGCTTGTAGCCAAAGAGCACGTTGTCTCGGATCGAGAGCGGCAATGGGTTAGGGCGCTGGAAGACCATGCCCACCTGCTTGCGCACCTGGACGACCTCGTTATTGGCGGCGTATACGTCGGTGCCGAGGATTTTGATCTGACCATCGATGCGTACGTACGACAAGCGCTCGATGATGCGATTGCAAGCGCGCAAGAGAGTGGACTTGCCGCAGCCCGAGGGTCCGATCAAAGACGTGATGCGGTGCTGCTGAACGTTCAAATTGACGTCGTGCAGCGCTTGAAATGCGCCATACCAAAGATTGAGCCCGCACACCTCGACGGCCGGAGCATCCAACGGGGTGTCGGACGCTGGGGGTAGCCTTTCTATCGGTTCAGCCAAAGCGACCTCCAATGTAGTCAGACGTCCGCGTGTCTTTGACTTTCCCCTCGAACATGGCCTCCGTCTCACCGACTTCGACGCACTCCCCCATGAGAAAGAATGCCGTACGGTCCGCCAGGCGGCGTGCCTGTTGCACGAGATTAGTAACCAATACAATCGTCATTTCTTTGCGCAGCTCCCGCAGCACGTCTTCGATCCGCATGGTGGTGACCGGATCGACGGCAATCGAGAATTCGTCGAGCAACAGAAGCTTTGGCGCTTGCGACAAGGCGCGCGCGATGGTCAGTCGCTGCTGTTGGCCTCCGGAAAGCAAGCTTCCAAACGCGTTGAGTCTATCCTTTACCTCGTCCCACAATGCGGCTCGACGCAGTGAGCGCTCAACGATCTCATCGAGTTGAGTCTTGTTGCGGACCCCAGCCAGGCGAGGCGCCAAGGCCACGTTATCGTACACGCTCAACGGCAGTCCCACGGGCAGCGGAAACACGACACCGATACGTCGCCGCAGCGCGTAGAGGTTTCGCCAGCTTCGCACGTCCTTCCCGCCGATCTTTACTTCTCCTTCGAAATGCATCCCGGTGGAAAACTCGTCCATGCGGTTGAGCACGCGCAGAAACGAAGTCTTGCCGCTGTTTGCGGGACCGATGATGGAGAAAACTTCGCGTTCGCGGATCTCCAGGTTCACGCCCGAAAGCACCGTTTTCGACCCATAGCTGATGGTCAGGTGCCGAACGGAGACTTCGCTGAGCGGGCTATCGGTCATTAGGGGTGTAGGGTTCACCACTTCTTTTTTCCTCGCAAGTGCATGCGAAAGGCGATCGATGCCGCGTTCATCGTGAGCACCATACCTACCAGCACCAGCGCTACGCCGAAGGGTAACGACTCCGGTACGTTGGGAACCTGAGTGGCCACGACAAAGAGGTGCAGGGACATGGCCATGGTTTGGTCGAAGACACTTTCCGGCAGGAAGGGGAGAAAGAACGCGGCGCCAGTAAACATGATGGGAGCCGTCTCCCCCGTCGTACGAGAAACCTCCAGAATGACGCCCGTCAAGATGCCGCTGACGGAGTTCGGCAACACGATGCGCCTTATGGTCTGCCAGCGTGTGGCGCCCATGTTCCAGCAGGCCTCTCTGAAAGCGCGCGGAACGGCAACCAGGGCCTCGCGGGTAGATACGATCACGACCGGCAAGGTCATGACTGCCAGCGTCAGGCTGGCGGCAAGAATACTCGTCCCGAAGCCGAAGAAGAGGACGAACGCGCCCACTCCGAACAGTGCGTGGACGATCGACGGCACACCGGCCAGATTGATGATGGCAAGATTGATGACACGGGTGAGCCAATTGTCCGGCGCGTATTCGCTCAAGTACAAAGCGGCAGCGATGCCCACGGGCACGGACGCCAGCAACGCCACCATCACCAGCCAAATGGTACCGATGAGTGCGGGAAAGATCCCGCCGGCGGTCATGCCGTTCGTGGGGTCTTCCGTCAGAAAGGCCCAGCTCAGCGCGGGTGCCCCTTCGATGATGAGAATGCCGAGGATCACCAGGACTGGCACCACGAGGATGGCGGTCATCAGTAGCAGCGCGGCACGCACGAGCTTCTGCGTTTGGTGATTCCGTTCGTTCAAGGAAGAGGCTTCAAACATAGGCGTTCAGCGTTGGCGTCGGACGAGGACGTCGGCCGTGAGGTTGATGACGAAGGTGACGAGGAAGAGGAGCATGCCTAACGTAAACAGTGCCTGATAGTGCTCGGAGCCCATCGCCGTCTCTCCCAACTCCGCGGCTATGGTGGCGGTCAACGCGCGGACGGGATCGAATGGACTGTCCGGCAGGTTGATGGCGTGGCCGCTCGCCATCAGAACGGCCATCGTTTCCCCGAAGCCGCGCCCCACTCCTAGCAGTACCGCAGCGACCAAGCCGTGTTTGGCCGCCGGAAGCACCACCCGAAAGGTGACTTGAAGCCGCGTAGCTCCCAAAGCTTCCCCTGCTTCGCGAAAACTATCCGGCACCGCCTTCAAGGCATCTTCAGCAATCGTCGTCATGATGGGAGCAGCCATCAGTGCCAAAATGACGCCCGCGTTGAGCACACACAGTCCGAGCGGCACGTCGAACACGTCGATGATGAGCGGATTGATGATGGTTAAGCCGATGAAGCCCCACACCACCGAAGGGATCGCAGCGAGTAACTCGACGAGTACCTTGAGCGTCTCACGGGTCTTGCCGGTCGCAAATTCAGCAATGTAGATGGCGGCTCCGACGGACAGCGGAACAGCCAGGAGCATCGCTAGGCCCGTCACACTGAGCGTGCCGACCATGAGGGCGAGCGCTCCGTAGGTGGCATTGTCCGACGTGGGACGCCAAGCTATCGAGCCAAAAAACTCGGCGAAGTCGAAGCGCGTTCCGAGGAAGCCTATGCCCTCTCGTGTGATGAAGATGAAGATGGCAATGATGAAGAGGATGGCCGAGATACCACCGACGAACACCAATACGCTGACAGCCTTGTCGAAGTACCAGGCGCTATCGCGTCTATCCATGTCATCCGATTGGCTCGGGTGCAATGCAGGGGGCATACTCTAGAAGGAACCTCTCCACGGGCTGAGGCAGGACCGAAGGCGCGCCCGCTCAACGAGCGGTATCACCACGGAGCAGGACCATGAGGTCGTGGACGTGCGCGGTGAGATCCTGGCAAGCTGCCGCTAGTCGCTGAACGTCTTCGGCAGCATCATGCGGCAGAGACCAGTCCAACACGGACGTGGCGTAGGGCACGTTCACTATGTGCGGGTAGGCGCCGGAGGTCACACCGACGATGACGTCATAGGACTCGAGCTCGGCTTCATCATGCGGGAGGCGCGGAACGTGATGCGATACCAGGTCAATCCCTAGACGCTCGGCCACGTCTTGAGCGTGGGGTAGTAATTCGGCGCGGGGATCGACGCTCGCACAGGCATACTCACCGCTCTCGGGAAATGTTTTGCGCGCGATGGACTCGGCCAGCGACGCCAACGCGGAACCGTCATTGTCGACGAACAAGACGCGGTACTTACGCGGCGCCTTCATTTCGCCCGTCAGTTCGAACAGCGTTTCTTCGGAGATGTTCTTGGCTTGGTCACTCACGCGATCCAGTCGGTGAAACACGGTCATCAAGGCAAACGAATCAGCCAAAGGAAGGTCCGAGCCACTTTGGGTCAAGTGGCGATAGAACTGGCCGTAACTGCGATTGGCCGCCTTGGCGCGAGGACGGGTCTTACGAGCGAGTTCCGCGTCACGCTCAGCAAAGGCCAACAACGCTTCGCCGAGCGTTTCGCAAGCTTGTTCGCTCAAAGCCTCGATGTCCGA
>CAZNZA010000069.1:0-3059 GCA_964577325.1 uncultured Polyangiaceae bacterium | reverse complement strand
GCCAGCTGCTCCAGGCTTATCTCCTTCAGAGGGTTCTGCTTGTGTACGAAGATTGCTAGCGCGTCGTAGCCCACCACGTGCTCGACGGGCTGGACGCCATTCTTTTTGGCTGCTGCAAGCTCCTGCTCTTTGATCTGACGGCTGGAATTGGCCAGATCGACCGTACCGTTGATGAGCGCGGAAATGCCGGTGCCACTGCCCCCGCCCGTGACGGCGATGGCTAGCTTCGGATTGACTTCTTTATACGCCTCGGCCCAGGCCTGAGCGACGTTGACGAGGGTATCGGAACCTTTGTTCTGCAGGACCTGGCGGTCGCCAGAACGGGCGCGCACGAGGTCTGGCCCCGTGCTTTCGGTCCCAGCGGCTTGTTGTTGCGCTTGTCGCGTCTCCCGAGAACACGCTTGAGTCGTGCCCAGTGCGGCAAGCAGCGCCAAGGAAAACAGAGTTCGAGGGACAACCGAGGGAGCAGTGGCTGAGGCAAGACGGGGAAGGATCACAGTGAATCTTTCTGGGGGATACCCGAGGGCCCCAAGCAGAGCCCTAGCTGAAACAATCGGCGCGGACGATACGGGGGCTCTGTGACAACTTCGCGACAGATTGGTGAATTCGAAGCATGGCCCGCGCGGGAAGTTGGCGGTACGCTGCGCCGATGGTGCAACATTGGCCGCGAGAGTCACGGGTTTTGGTCACCAGTCGCCACGGTCAGTTTCCCTTTCAAACCGGAATGGTCACGGCCACGCTTTTGCGCCGGGGCCTGAGTATGGCCGACGCCATGGAAGTTGCCCGTTCGGTCCGTGACCGCGTGACCCACGACGTTACTACGGACGAGTTGCGCGTCCTCATCGAGAGCGTCGTCCAAGAAAAGCTAGGGTCAGAAGTGGCCGCCACGGTACGCTTGGCAGGTAAAGACCACACGCCGATGGTGAGAACCACCCACGGCGTATTTCCGTTTTCGAAGGGCACGATCCTCAAAGACCTGAACACGGCAGGCGTCGCCTTAGAGGAAGCCGTAGAGTTGGTGCGCCAACTGGAGGAGCGGGTCCGCAGCAGCGATGCCAGCGCTGTTTCCGAACAATTTCTGCATGAGGTTACCGCCAAACTCCTCGTTGAACGACAGACAGCGGACGTGATACGGCGATACCGTCTGACCAACTGGGTGTCCAGCAGCAGCGTGCCCGTCATCATTCTGATCGGAGGGGCAACGGGCACGGGCAAGTCTACCTTGGCCATGGAGCTGGCCTACCGTCTAGGTGTGGTGTGGGTTACTAGCACTGACATGGTGCGAGAAACCATGCGAGCGGTGCTGTCGCCGAGCCTGGTGCCCGGACTTCACGATCATTCATTCAGGGGGATGGTGGTGGGGGGACAGGTTTTGAGTGACCCGCGGGAGCGGGTGCTCGTAGGGTTCCGGCAGCAGATGGCCCAGGTGGCTGTCGGCATACGGGCTGTCATCCAACGGGCCATCTACGAGAACGCGCACATCATCATCGAGGGCACCCACATCGTGCCGCCGTTCGACCAGTACCTCCCTCCCGGTGCCAACGCCCACGTCGCCGGCTTCACGTTGGCCGTGCCTGACGAGGAGGAGCACCGACGGCGGTTTCCAGAACGGTCTCACCGCCAGCCTGCACGTTCGCCCGGCATCTACTTGGACGCGTTTCAGTCAGTGCGCTGGATCCACGAAGACATGTTGCGCATGGCCGAGGAGGCAGAGACAGTGGTACTTTCGAACGCGGACTTGGAAAAAACCTTGCGCTCCGCGGTGGACATTCTCAGCCGCGGGTTGCCGCTCGACGACGGCGGAACGGGCACGACTCCCCCTTCCGCACCCAAAAAACCGCCGATGCCGACGTTGTTCCTGATCATGGACGGCTTAGGGGATGAGCCCAACGCCGCGTTAGCTGGGAAGACTCCCCTCGAGGCGGCCGATGCTCCTTACCTCCGACGGCTTGCGCGCTCGGGGGGACAAGGCCAGATCCAGACCGCGCGCAATGCGGGCGACGTCCCCTCCACCGACGAGGGCACGCTTGCACTGTTGTGTGCGGATCCTCAGGTACGCTTGGGTCGCGGCCTGCTCGAAGCGCTGGGCGAAGGGGTGCCCTTACCTCAGGAAGCTGTCGTCTTTCGCGGCAACCTCGCTTCCGTCGACAATGATGGAGCCATCGTGGATCGGCGAGCAGGGCGCATCAAAGATGGCGTCGTCGATTTACTCGCACCTCTGTCACGGGTACCGCTGTCAGGAGGATTGGTGGCTCGGGTTTACCCCGGACATGAGCACCGCGTCGTCGTCACGCTGCTGGGCACAGGCCTGTCTGCATCAGTGACTGATACTGATCCCGGCGGTCGGTATGGCGTGCATCGGATAAACTTCCCCGTGCCGACCGACTCGAGCCCGGAAGCGGCGCGCACCGCCGAAGCGCTGAGCGAGTTTTTAACCATGGCGCGCGCGTCGCTGGCGCGGCACCCTTTGAATGCCACGCGTGTATCACTCGGCCTTCTGCCGGCAAATGCGCTCCTGACCAGAGGAGCATCCGTCGTGCCACAACGTCGCATGTTTGCGCGCCTGGACGGGATGTTCGTCGGTCGGTGCAGTACGGCGCGGGGAATTGCACGCTACCTTGGACTGAAAACCGCCACCTCTGCGACCATGACCGGCAATCTAGATACCGATCTCGATGCAAAATTTGCAGCGGCAGGCCGAGCACTTGGCGACGGCCAGTTCGTCGTCGTGCACGTCAAAGGGACGGACATCGCCGCCCATGATCGCAGGCCGATGGAGAAGGGTAAGTTCATTTCCGCGGTAGATGCCGCGTTGGGACGCTTCCTCACTCAGCACCCGGAGCTGAGTGGCAAGCTACGCATCGTGGTGAGTGCCGATCATGGCACCTCGTCTGTTACCGGCCAGCACATGGCGGATCCCGTCCCGCTCCTGCTAGCGACGTGGCAAGCCGAGAGTAGCGAAGAGGCTGAGTTTTCGGAGCGCAGTAGCGCTCAAGGTGCTTTGGGGCTGTTGGGTCCCGGTGAGCTGCCGGCGCTACTTGGAATCGCCGGGGATGGCG
>CAZNZA010000068.1:3302-28899 GCA_964577325.1 uncultured Polyangiaceae bacterium | reverse complement strand
TTCTGGCCGTCGTCGGTATTGCCGCAGGCCGTGCCGAGCAAGGCGAGGCAAACGGTCGGGATCGATATTCTAATCTTGTTCATGAAAAACCTCTGCTCCCCCAATGGAACGCTATGCGAGCGTCGATCACATATTGGGCTCGAATAGCGCGCTATCTACAAACCCAAGCGCACCGCGTTGCTGCCGAGCGGATATTTCGAATCAGAGTATCGCACCTGCTCCGTTTCGGAGACAGGGGGGCGAAAACCCTCCCCGGCCAAAGACGGCTACGAAAGCTTGCTCTCGTTGAAGGCGAGATTCTCTCGGATGCGACGCTCGTCATCTTTGGGAACGGCCAGGCCTTGTTCGATCCGCTTCAGAATCTGGGCGCACGCCGCTTTGCCTTCGGCGTACTTGCCAATCCAGTACGTGCACACGCCGAGCTCGTCGAGCAATCGCCACTCGTAAACGTCAACGGATACGAAAAGCACGTCGTTGGATCGCGGCGTTTGCAAGCCGGCTTTGGCAAACAAATAGCCCTTGGCGTAGGCCTTTTTCGTCCGAAAGTACCTAGCTAGCTCGTACAGGGGCTCGGCGCGCGTGGGGCGCATTTCGTACGCCGCCAGTAGCTCGCGCACCACGTCATCCTCGGGCTTGTTCAGCGAAACAGACACGCGACCCACCTCGAGCTGCGCCATGAAGGTTTCCTCTTCCCAGCCCTTCATCTTGACGCGCTTGCGGTAGGCATCCAGCGCTGGCGCTAGGTGACCGGCGTGTTTGTATGACTGAGCCAAGTAGAACTGACTGCGCGCGTTCTTTGGGTTCTGCTTTAGGTCATCCTCGAGCAGCTTGGCGTCGCGCAAGTACTTCTGTTCGGTGGTAAGTCCGTGAGACTTCGCTCCCTCTCCCGAGTGATAGATAATCCACACGTCTTTTCGCACCTCGCGGCGCTTGGAGCCGCCGGTGTTGACGAGATAGTTGTGCACGGGTCCCTCCCAGCGCCACCGCGTGGAGCGCGCGTCAACCAGATGCGGCACGGCGTAGCGCATGCCGCCGTGATGCTTCTCGATGTCGTAGCTCACGCCCGGTTTCAGTTTCTTGTAGAACTCCGGGTCGGAAACGCCCAGCTCTTCGTCGGCATCGATGAACAGGAGCCAGTTTGCCTTGTCGGCCTTTACCGCGAGCTCCAACGCCTGCTGCCGATTGACCCCGAAGTTCTTCCACGGCCTCTCGTGCACTTCGCCTTCGACCCCGCATGCGCTCATCTCACGCTTGATCAAAGCGATGGTATCGTCCGTCGACCCCGTATCGACGATGACGTAGTAGTCGATGTAGTCTTTCAATGAACGAAAGAGGCGTGGCAGCACCTTCTCCTCGTTCTTGACGATCATGTTGAGACAAATGTTAGTTCGCGGCCGAGACATGAAAACGCACCTCAAAATCGAAGAACACTGACGACCCGGCGAGCGATTGCAGCACCGCTCATGCGTCGCCCGGTGCCAAACGGATCTCCACCGTAGCTAGAGAACGCCCGGGCGCTTCAGGCATGGCTTTGTTTCGCATCGCCTCCCCCACGCATTCCGACACCTTTGGAGCGAGGGTGGTGCTCACCCGCTGCACGCCACGAACCTTGCCCGAGCCAGCAATGTCCAACTTCAAAACGACATTCCCCGTCTTACGCCCAGCGTGGCGCTTGTAGCAACGCACCAGGTGACCCCACGTTTCCCGCGCCGACCGCTGAACCTTCTCCCGCGAATGGGCCCCCGTAAGGGCCGGTACCGTAACAATCACCCGCGGCTCCGGATGGGGCGCCTCTTCGAGTTCGACGGCACGGGTGATGTCGCTTGTGGGTTGGTCATGGAGGGCGATATAGCCATCGCCGAGTTCGCTGGCCGCGGCATTGGGCTGCGCGCCTTCGGCTCCCCCAGGACTCGCCGCCAATAGCGCAACTATCGCGCAAAGTGAAACTGACCGCAGCATGGCGCCAGAACTAGCGCGGGCCGCGCGTCGCATCAATACCCGTTGCGATCCACGGGTTCCGGAGCCTTTCCGAAGCGACCGCAGCGCAGCTTTCCACTGAGCGTTCACGCCAATGCCGGTCCAGGCCAGGGCCCGTCTAGGTCAATGGCCGTAAAAAGTCTGTACGCGTCGCCGCACGAGCTCGGGCTCGAACACGGGGTCGTAGTCGCCCTCGCGCGCGAGGATGAGTTCCCACCACGGCAGGTCTCTCGCGTCGCGTTCGAAGCGGGCCACCAACTCACTGGTCCGCATCAGGGGCTTGGCTGGTACTCCGCCAACGACCCATCCCTCCGGCACGTCGTCCACGACGACCGCGCCGGCTGCCACGATGGCGTTCGGACCGATGGTGACTCCGGGCAACACGATGGCTCCGTAGCCGATGAACACGTTGTCCCGAATGTCCAGCTTGCCGACACGATCCAGCTTGACCCCGTACGCCCGTTGCAGCATGCCGATCGATCCGTCGTGCCCAATCAACGCACACTTGCTCAAGCAGACGTTGTTGCCAATGCGCACGTACGCGGGATCGGTAATTTCGACCTTGGGCACGATCAGTACGTCTCGACCCATCGAGTGCAGGCCGCCGTGAGCCCGCAAGAATTCGGCGCGCTCGTAACCCGACGCGCGGAAAACGCGATCGAACACTTCGAACCCACGACCCGTCTTCATGACGCCTGCAAGCACCCGTTCGCGCAATCGACGCTTCACGATAAACCTCCCCCAGCTATAGCTTTGGTGACCCAAGCCATCATGAGCACCCCTCTGAACGTGGACGGACGTCCCTCATCTGGACTCATCAGCCCTCGTTCGGAGACTCAGCCGGCACTTTCGCACACCTCGAGAGCCGTTGCAATGGGGGCACATTCACGTTCGAAGCAAACTCCTATACGTTTCCGAATGGAAGCCGGGCTGCGGCGCGGTCTGGCCCCCCGGCGTTCGCTCAGGCGCGGCCATGTCTCACGCGGCGCGGTGGGAGGGAGACGTCAATGGCCGTTAGGCGCAGGGCCCATCCCCACCTCGATCCAAAGACGCAAACCAATGACTATTCACTCAACAGGCGCAACTCGTCGCTAAGGACCATGCGGCGGCGGTCGACAGCCGATCTGTTTCGGATCGGGTCCAAGGAGGTAACGGTGAAACGAATCGTCGTAACGGGAGCAAACAAGGGCATCGGCCTAGCCATCGTGGAAGCCATCGTGTCGGCACACCCCGACAGCCTGGTGTTCATGGGCTGTCGAAACCTCGAACGCGGCCAGGCAGCGCGCGCTCAGCTGCTGGAAAAGGATGCTTCGTGGGCTCAGCGGCTGCAAGTGTTGCCATTGGACGTGACCGACGGTCACTCCGTCAACGATGCGGCAGCGCGGGTGCGTCGGCAGTTTACGGATGAAGCAACCCCGCTATATGGCCTGGTGAACAACGCCGGCGTGGGCGCGCGGTCGGCGTCGCTAAAAGCGGTGCTCGACGTGAACACCTTCGGGGTTCGTCGCGTGTCGGAGGCTTTTCTACCGTTGCTCGATCCTGAACATGGTCGCATCGTCAACATTACCTCTGCCGCGGGACCCAATTTCGTTGCGGCGTGTAGTCCGGAGCGCCGTGCATTTCTCACCGACCCAGAGCTAGATTGGCCGCGCCTGCAGGCCTTCCTCGAAGAATGCCTAGCTCTCGACGGTGATAGCGACGCTTTCCAAGCCCGAGGTCTCGGCGACGGCAACGCCTACGGCTTGTCCAAGGCCTGCGCCAACTGTTATACGATGATGCTCGCACGCGAACATCCACAGTTGCGCGTGAATGCCTGCACTCCCGGTTTCATCGAAACCGACATGACACGAGGCGCAGCCGCGACGCGAGGAAAGTCGCCGTCGGAGTTGGGTATGCAGCCTCCTGTAGCTGGTACTCGCGCTCCCCTGTTTCTACTGTTCGGCGAGCTCGAAGGCAACGGGCGCTATTACGGCAGCGACGCGCTGCGCAGCCCGCTCGACCGATATCGTGCGCCAGGTACTGAAGCGTACCGAGGTTCTGACTAAGTAAGGGGCGTACCGGCATCGTCACTGGGTTGTCCGAGGTTGAGGGGCACGCGCAAGTAGCGCCGGCCATTGGCGTGGGGCTTCGGCAGCCGTCCGGCATCAATGTTCACCTGCACACTGGGGTAGAGCAGTCGCGGGGCTCGCAAAGTAGCGTCTCGCGTCGTACGCAACGTGGAGAAACCCTCGAGCGTCATCTCATCGCTCAGCTGAGGATTGCGCTGCTTCGAGCGACCAATCGTAGTTTGATAGCGCACTTCGCGACCGTTAGGCTGATAGTCGTGACCGACGAACACCCGCGTGGAGTCGGCAAGGCGGTAGAGCTTGTCGTGCACCGAATGAAACATGGCTTCGGCACTGCCGCCGGGAAAATCGCAGCGACCGGTTCCGTAGTCATCCATGAACAAGGCGTCACCCGTGAACACCGCGTCTTCAATCGTGTACGTGACGCATGCCGGCGTGTGTCCGGGAGTCTCGATGACTCCAATCCGCAGCGTGCCCGCTTCGATGGTGTCCCCTTCGCGCACGAGACGGTCGAACTGCGAGCCGTCAATGGCGAAATCCGGCGGAAGGTCGAACACGTCTTTGAAGATGTGCTGCACTTCCGCGATGCGATGGCCAATCGCGATCGCTGCCCCAAACCGCTGCTTGAGCTGCTGGCAGCCGCTCAGGTGATCGGCATGGGCATGAGTTTCGAGCACGTAGTGCAGCTTCAGTTGCTTCTGCTCGACGAAAGCGACGACCTCCTCGATGGACTTCAGACTCGTGCGCGACGAGAGCGGGTCGTAGTTCATGACCGGGTCGATGACGATCGCATCGCGACTTTGGGGATCGAAGACGACATAGGTGAGTGTAGAGGTGTCAGGGTCGAAGAATGGATGGATCTGCATGGTCACCTCCTGCTGCTGTGTGGACTGGGACGGGGTTCCTTGTTCACTTGCCTCGAGGACGCCCGGTACCACCCTATGTTGTACAACAATCATGCCAGTCAAGGTCACCCTCAAACTGTTCGCTGGAAGATGTAATTAGCCGTGGGTAGCTTTTCCGTGTGCGTCGAATGCTTCGCGTGTTGCATGCCGGTTGCTTAGGTCGTTTCAAGTTGCTTCACTCGCACGGCCGCAGAGACCTCGCGAGTTCTTCCCCGGCGCCACGCTGCCGTGGAACTCGCACGGTGGCCGGGTTCGCCTGAGAGTGAGGCTCAGAAGCTGACAGTTGGCACGTTTAGTGATCTGTTTGCTGTGGCCGGCAAAGCCGCATGCACCTAAAGGAGTTATCATGCACAACTTTACACCCCTGGCTTCGCTTCTTGGCGGCGTGCTCATCGGCGCGAGCGCTTCACTGCTCATGTGGCTCAACGGGCGCGTCGCGGGGATCAGTGGAATTTGGGCCGGCGTCGTCGTGCCTCGCCGCGGAGAGTTTGCGTGGCGGGCCGTGTTCGTCGCCGGGCTCGTCGTCGGTGGCGTCCTGATACACCTCGTTCGCCCCGACCTGATGACGTACACACTATCTCGTTCTTGGTGGGCTGTGGCCTTGGCTGGCGTGCTCGTTGGAGTAGGGTCGCGGGTGGGCAGTGGCTGCACGAGCGGTCACGGCGTCTGCGGTCTGAGCCGCGGCTCCCAACGTTCCCTGGTGAGTGTGGCTACGTTCATGACCACGGGCGTGTTGGTCGTTTACGTGGTGCAGAGGTTGTTCGGAGGTGTTCTATGATGGCGAAACTTGCGGCTTTTGCCTGCGGCGTGCTGTTCGCGGTGGGGTTGGCCATCGGAGGCATGACGCAGGCGTCCAAAGTGCACGACTTTCTCGACGTCAGCGGTGAGTGGGATCCGTCGTTGGCGTTCGTGTTGGGCGGTGCTCTCCTCGTTCACTTCGCCGCATTGAAGTGGATCCTTCGGCGACCGCGCCCCGTTCTGGCTCAGCGGTTCCAACTTCCGACGCGCCAGGATATGGACGCGCCCTTGGTGGTTGGAGCTGTCCTCTTCGGCGCGGGGTGGGGTTTGGCAGGCATTTGTCCGGGCCCTGGTATCACATTGTTGGGCTCTGGGCTGAAGCAGGCGCTCATCTTCGTCGTAGCGATGTCCGTGGCCATGGTCGGCGTCGATCGCATCCGTGCCGCGCGGGCGCGAAATTGAGCAAGGATCGCCGCATGGTCAACTCGAACCCAACGATACTGCGTGCCCTGCAGGAGGTGGCGGGCACCGCTATCGTTCTCGATGAGAAGCTTCGCATCACGGCGTTCACTCGCGACGCACCTGATGTCGTGGGAGGTCCCCTCGTACTCGGAGCTTTTGCGCCGAAAGTCCTGTGCGGCGAAGGTCCCGAACGTCCCGTCGCGGAAGCTCTGGCGGCGGGCCGCGCCGTCGTCGCAGAAGTCAAGCGTCCGTTCCAAGATGGTGCCCTGCGCACGGTGAGCGTCCGCGCCACGCCATTGCTCGACGGGTCCCCTCCCCGCGTCAGCGGCTGGCTTTTAATGCTCGATGTAGATGCTTGGGACGCGGCTCCGAGTGGGGATCAGGTGGAGGCGTGGGGGATCCAGACGCGCGATGAGACGATGAAGCAGCTCCTGCGGCAAGTCGCCAAAGTGGCGAAGACGAATGCCAGTGTGTTGGTGCGCGGTGAGACGGGCTCGGGTAAAGAGCTCGTAGCTGCGGCCATTCATCGTGCCTCGCCCCGTGCCGAAGGTCCGTTCCGAGCCATCAATTGCGCAGCACTGCCGCCGAACCTCCTCGAAAGCGAACTGTTCGGGCACGTACGAGGCGCGTTTACCGGAGCCGTACGCGACGCACCTGGTCACTTTCGTCTCGCCAGTAAGGGCACGCTCTTCCTCGACGAAGTGGGCGAACTTCCGCTCGAGGTCCAGGCAAAGCTGCTCCGCGTTCTGCAGGAGCAACGGGTGATCCCCGTTGGCGGGCGAGAGCCCGTCGACGTCGACGTTCGCATCGTCGCAGCCACCCACCGCTCCTTGCGCCAAGCCGTAGCGACGGGCGACTTCCGCGCCGACTTGATGTACCGCCTGCGTGTGATCCCGTTGTACTTACCGCCGTTGCGGGAGCGCGTGCGCGACGTCGAGCTACTTGCGTGGACGTTCATCCGTCGCTCGAGCAAAGACTTCGATCGCGAAGTGCAACGCTTGGCCCCGGCGGCATTGCAACGTCTGCTGGACTACGATTGGCCGGGTAACGTGAGAGAACTGCAGAACGCGATCGAGTACGCCCTCGTCATGGGTGACGGTCCCGTGCTCGCTGAAGCGGACCTGCCGCCCGAGGTGCGGACAGAGGAAGGGGCCGATGAGCCAGTCGCGGTTGGAGTCAACACGGCTCCTGCCCTCCCTGACGCGCTCCCTCGAGAAGCGAAACGACTGTTGACGGCGCTCGAGCGCGCCGGCGGCCACCAGGGTCGTGCGGCGGCGTCGCTGGGCATGAGCCGCGTGACGTTGTGGCGTCGCCTGCGCAAGTACGGTCTCGATCGCGGCGCCCAGGAATCAGATGGCTCAGATTAACGCCAAGGATCGGTTCCGGCGTGACCTTCCTCACGACGCGCGCGCCGGACTCACGGTAGCGGTGGTGCTCATCCCCCAAGGCCTGGCTTACGCCATGCTCGCGGGGCTGCCGCCCGTGGTGGGTTTGTATGCAGCCATCTTTCCCCAACTCGTCTATGCCGCCCTGGGAACCTCCCGCCAGCTGGCAGTCGGTCCCGTCGCCATGGACTCCTTGCTGGTTGCCTCGGCCCTTTCGGCTCTAGATCTGTCATCGAGCGCAGAATATCTCGCGGCGGCCATCGTGCTCGCCGCTTTGGTGGGGCTCATCCAGATGTTGATGGGGGTGCTCCGCGTCGGTTTTCTCGTGAATTTCTTGTCGCGCCCGGTCATTTCGGGCTTCACGTCGGCAGCAGCAATACTCATTGGCATTTCACAGCTGGGGCCGCTGATGGGCATGAGTGACGTCCGAGGCACGCGTTTGCACGAACTGCTTCGTGCCGGGTGGCAAGCCATCCCGACGATTCACGGCTGGACAGTCACGGTGGGGTTGGGCGCAGCGACGGTTCTCATTGGGTTGAAACGCTTCTACCCCAAGTTTCCGGGAGCGCTTCTGGTAGTAGCAGTGGCCGCCGTAGTCAGCCAGCAGCTTCACCTCCAGGAGTATGGAGTGCGCTTGATAGGTGTAGTTCCTCCAGGATTACCCTCACCAGCGCTCACGCTGCTGGATGCGGACCGGGTGACTTCGCTGCTTCCTGCGGCATTGACGATTGCTCTCGTTGGCTTCATGGAGGCCATTAGCGTCGGCAAAGCTTTTGCTTCGAAGTACGGCTACGACCTCAATCCAAATCGCGAGCTCGTGAGCCTCGGCGCGGCCAACGTGGGGAGCTATCTATTCGGCGGGTATGTGGTTAGCGGCGGTCTTTCCAGAACCGCCGTCAATGCAGACGCCGGTGCCCGTACGGCCATGGCGTCCGTCATCAGCGCCGCTCTCGTAGCGTTGAGCTTGTGGTTCCTGACGCCCTTCATCGCCTTCGTGCCGAAGGCGGTGCTCGCCGCCATCGTATTGCTTGCCGTGGTTACCTTGATAGACACGCACGCTCCACGTCAACTTTGGCGTATCAAGCCGACGGACGCAGTGCTCGCCGTAGCCACGGCTGTGGCAACGCTCGCCCTGGGATTGCAACGGGGTTTGGCGATTGGCGTTGCCGCTTCGCTGGCATTGTTCATCTATCGGACCACTCGTCCGCATACCGCTGAGCTGGGCAGGCTGCCTGGCACCCACGTCTATCGTAACGTGCTGAATTTTCCTGAAGCGCAACCAGTACCAGGGATACGAATCCTGCGGATGGACGCATCCTTCTACTTTGGAAACGTCGCTTTCTTCAAAGAGCAGGTCGAGCGCCTCCTGCGCCAAGATCCACCCGATATCCACAGCCTGCTCATCGATGCGAGCAGCATCAACGATCTCGATTCTTCTGCAACCCAAGCCTTGCAGGAGACCGCTGCCAAACTGCAAGCGTCAGGCCGACAGCTGTACCTAGCCAACGTCAAAGGGCCGGTGCGTCAGGTGCTGATCCGCGCCGGACCGTGGTCAGAGCTTGCCCCTGACCACATCTTCCTGGACGTTCACACCGCTGTAGAAGCGATTCAACAGAACCGACGCCTCGAGAATTGACGAGGTTTCACTCCCCTGGCACCCAACTCAAAGGCTGTTCCGTGACCGGCATCAGTGCCGGCCCCTGAGGGGTACTGGTGGTCCAACACACTGGAGTGTCGGCATGAAGGTGGAGTCGAAGGCGCGTCTGGGGCTCCGTTTGCAGAACGCTGACTCGCAGCCCTTCGAGCTCGACGACCATGCCCGCGTCGAGCGGCCGATTGCGTGAGACGCGCGACCACGGGTTGGCGAAGAAGTCGCCGCCCACCGTCAGCTCGTAGACGTCGTCGCTCAGCCGAACGAGCTCGTGGAGCTGCGATGACATGGAAAGCAAGTGCATGGCCCGCACGGGCGGTAACCCGTGTGCCCTCATTACGACAGGCGGATAGACGGCACTGGCCTCGAGCATCCCAAGACCGAGAACGACACGCCCGGCACACTTCGCGCTCAGCTCCCGCGACCAGGTCACGAGCTCCTTCCCCAAGCGTGCAAAATCCATGGGTATGACCAGGCGGATCACCGGGTGAAGCCCAATGCTACACACGACCACCCACAGAGCTATCCATCGCGTCTGCCGTGGACGCGACTTGGGGTGGACAGCGCGCTGAGGCGTTTGAGGGGCGGGGCGGTGAACAAGGCGCTGCGCGACGTGCCCGAACAACGCCGCGGCGGCAACCCCGGGAATGACTAACGCGCGACCCCCGGGCATGGCGCCACTTGCCGGAATCAGTGCGACGCAGGCGCCCCACACCAAGCCCACTACAGGAGCAACGCGCGATTCTCGAGTTTGGTTCACCCAATGCAGCACCACGGCGAGGGCGACGACGGCCACCGATCCCCACGCGACTTGAAGCGGTCTCAGCCCGAAGAGAGTGAGGTCGTTCGGCACGCCGCCGAATAAATCCGCCGACAGCGCTAGCCACCGCGCTGGGAGGTCCAGGTAGAACTGCACCTCGGTGGGGCTCAGGTACATTCCCGAAGCAGTCGTCCCGTATCCGGCCCACGCATAGCCAATACCGTACAAGGTGGCAACACCCAGCATTGGTGCACCAAGCTTGAACGCCGAGTGCACGCCCCCTGCGCCGGCGGCAAAGCCTAAAGCCAGCGGCACCACGAGGATGGCGCTTTCACCGGCAAGCAGACCCAGCGTTAACCAAAGCGCTGCGAGCAGTGACGAAGTGAAACACGCTGACGACTGGATGAGCCGCCGTTGGCGGACAGCGCGACAAAAGTGTAGGAGTGCGAGTAGTGCAAAAACCGCTGTCACGTGAACGTGTCGTGCCGCGGTGAACGCTAACGGAACTGCATGCCAGCTGCTCAACGCGTACAGGGGTGTTCCGAAATGTGCGGCTTGGGCGCCTATGGTTTCGCTAAGCACTCGCCACACGACGTACAGCAGGGCTACGTACCATACCAAACCGTGCAGGTGGGAAAGCAGTCCGCCTCCATCTAGAAGCCGGTGATCGACGGTCAGCAACAGACTGCTCAGCGGTCTAAAGAAGCGCATGGACAGCTCATCGTCGGCCCACCAAGCCAAGAAAGGCCCGGCGTGCCGAAGCTCAGCGACTCGTTCGGCTCCGAAGAAGTCGTACAGCGTCAACACATGGCCGTCCTCGACCAGAGCTGCATGCATGTAGTCGTCGAGGGTACGGCCCGTGCCGATCGCCAACAGGGTTGAGACAAGGGCGCCCGTCCAGAGCGCAATGACTGCTCGTCGCATCAGCACCAGCCTGGCAGACGAATGCCGCGCACGACATGGTCCGAGAGGACCATGGGTGTCGGTACAGCGCTTCGGCTCAGCGGTGGCTGACCACGTAACTCCCGAGCCCTGTACCCGCTAGCTGAACGCGAGAATCGAGGCCCAGCTTCGTCAGCAGCGACGCTACTTGGTTGCGCACCGTGTTCACGGACGTTCCAAGACAGCAGGCGACTTCCGCGTTGGTCAGCCCGGCCTCCACGTACCCAAGCACCTCGGTTTCTCGGGCCGTGAGTTCGGCCGCGTTTACCAGAGCAGGACCGCCCCGGGCGGGGGCTGCGGCGACCGCCAGAGTAAGCGTCGGGATCAAAGCCTGTAGCGCCGCTCGCGAAGCGTCGGAATGTCGACGGCGGCGACTGCCCAACATGATGGCCGCTGTCGCACACCCGCGCCAAGGTAAGTACGCGACCAGTGACTGCACGCCGCCCTCGGGTTGCGACAGTTCGCGGTAGAACGCTCGCTTCGCCAGCATCGATTCCGACAGCACGTCATGTTCCGTTACGACGCAGGTGCGGGCGATAGCGTACTCCCGCAGCGGCTCGAGCTCCTCGACATACGTCCGCCAACGCTTGGCCAAAGATAACAGACGTTTGCGGTCGAACCCGAGCGTCGCTATGGGACCGCAAGCGGTCACGGGGTAGGCGGCTCCCAGGTGAAGCGACGCCACATCGGCATCGAAGTGCGAACGCAGCGCGTCAAGCAACCCATCGAAAGTTTCGCGGGAAGTCTGCGCGCCGTAGCTGAGCTCGATGATGTGCTCGGGAGTCAAGGCAACTACTCCTGTACTGGGTCAACCGGAGCGGCGCAAGGCGGGCTTGCTCAGGCGCTCGGCCCGTTCACTCGCACGCCGCGGCTTCCAGCGCGAGTGCGCCCCCTCCTTCCAACGTCGCAGTCGTGGTTTCGTACGTTTCGCCGCCCTGCCCTTTCTTCCAACAAGATAACGCGGAGTCATTGGTCACCGCGCAAGCCCATTTGCGGCCTCCGCCGATGCTCTTGACGTTGCTGAGGCCGGCCACGACTTTCGTCGTCGTGGTGGAGCTGCAGTGAACTTGCCCGTCGGCAAGGAAACACGTGCCGAATTGTCCGGGAGCAATTCCGGTTATTGACGCCCCGGAGAAGTACGTGTCGTCAAACGTCGTGGCGTCCTCTTTTGGAAAGCTTGCTTGGTCGGAGCTTCCGTCACAGAACAGCCCGCCGCCTTGCAGAGCTCCGCACAACGAGTATTGGGACGCACCCACGATGGTTGCTGGGGACGGGAAGGTGATGCGCACGGGATCGGTGGGAGTGGCACCTTTGCCATCGAGGTAGCTATTGCCCCCGTCACCCCAGCAGTAGACTTCGCCGTTGGCGAGAGCCGCACAGGCAAAGTTGTAGGTACCGGAGAGCGAAACGACGAGGGAGGCCGGCAAGTTTACTGTCTCGAGCGGCCCATTTTCAGGAAAGCACTGCACCCGTTGCTCGCTTCCGGAACCAACCACAGCACACCCCGAGTGATAGCCGCCGGTCAGGTATCCCGCTCCGCTCTCGAGCTCGGGCGGTTCGTAAAGGTTACCACCATTCCCGCAATACACAGCTCCTTCCACGCTAACGCAGTGCGCAAAGTGAAAGCCGCGGCCAACGGCGTACGTCGCGTTCTTCAAGGTCTCGCCGCCGAGCGTGAGTTTCTTGAAAGCCGTGGGCGAACCGTTATCCAAGTCCGCGCAGGCGACCTCACCGCCGACCAGACGGACACAAGCCGTCGACGCCACACCACTCCCCAAACTCGACCAGTCGGTGAGGCAAGCGGAAGAGCCGGGCTGCGGATTGGATGGGCCGCCTGTGTCGTCGGTATCCGAGTTGGTCGTATCAGCCGTGTCACTCGTCGCGTCGTCGGTCTGCGTTTGCGTCGAGTCGCCCGGCTCAGTCGGCTCTGGTTCGGACGTAGAAGTATCGTCGCTGCCCACTGGCTCAACCGAGGGTGTTACGCCAGGGCCAGAAGGCATGGGCGCGATAGTCGTGGTAGGTCCAACCGGGTCGCTACCTATGGGCGCGACCGACGGCGCGGGTTGCATGGAAGGGGTAACGGGACTAGGCGAAGTACCGGTACCGGTGGGTTGCGGTGCCGACCCTGTCGGTTGAACGCCGGAGTTTCCAGGCTGGGGCATCGAATTCGAGGGGCTTGGCGTGGTCCCAGTGTTGGGAGCAACGACAGGAGAAACGGTCGGAGCCAAGGTCGGTCCCGGCTCTGGACTGCTTCCCTCACTCGATGCACACGAACCGAGCGCGGCCGAGACTACACAGCACGTCAACCAAAGAGGGGTACCGAAGCGACGCAATAGCATGTCGACAACGTGCCATATCAAGGGGCGCGATCAGTGGAAGTTTTTTGCGCGAGGTGTCGGCCTATGTGGACTAGCTCAGACGTCCTGCGATCGCACCGTACGTGCCTGTGCACGGAAACCGAACGCGTTTAGCTGGGCGATCCTTCGTCATTCGAAAAATGAAGTTTCGTGCGCACTCCGGCTGAGTGCTACGCCGCCCTCCCACGCCGTGCTTTCAGGTCATGAACCGGCGCTGAGTCGGCGCCGATAGCCGGGCTACGAAAAGGGTAGCCGCGTCAGCATAAGCATTGACTATATTGAGCAACCACTCAATATATACGAACCGCCATGGCTTCCACCCCCAAAGCTGCCCCCAAACCTGCGCGCCGCGGCCGCCCCCCGAAAGTGGATTCAGAGCACCTGCTGCGCGTGGCTCGAGAAGTCTTTCTCGAGCGCGGCGTGAGGGCAACGACGAGTGAAGTGGCCGAGCGAGCGGGCGTTGCCGAGGGCACCCTCTTTCATCGGTTCGGCTCCAAAGACGCCCTGTTCCGCGAAGCCATGCAGTTGTCGGAGGACGACCTGCCGCAGATGTTGACGGAAGCCGTCGACCGTGTGCAAGACCTGGAATTGACGGAAGCGCTGACGGTGCTGGCGGAAGGCTTTCTGGAAATTGGGCGCGTGGCCATTCCGCTGATGATGATGAGCTGGTCCAATCCGGAATGCCGCAGTCATAACGAAAGCGCCATTCGCTTTCGCGGCTTCGTCAAGCGCTTGGCGAGCTACTTCGAGGTCCAGATGGATCGCGGCATGCTGCGGCGCATGGATTCGGAGCTCCTGGCGCGCGCCTATCTCGGCACCATTCATCATTACTGCATGGCGCGCATCGTAGCGCCTGCGGGACTGCAGCCGATGATGCCTCCAGGAATGTTCGTGCGCGGCCTGGTCGACCTATTGCTCCACGGCTGCCTGCTGCCCTCCGACTCGTCCGCTGACGGCTTCTCCAGCGGTAACTCGAGCGCGCATACCCGCTCCGGGTGAACCGCGACGACTTAGCCCGCTCAACGTGGGCCGCTGCCTCTCGTACTGCCTCTTCCTCACACTATCTCTGCATTCGCCGATTTATTGAGTAACTGCTCAAACCGCTAACCCTATGCCATCCCGTTCGAAGGTTCCTGTCATGCCTCGTGTTTCTCCGTCTACAACCCGGTCGCTGGCCGCACTCGCGCTGCTGACGCTTGTCATGGGAGCGAGCGGCTGCAATGCCTCGGCCGCCGAACCTCCGCCACGTCCCGAAGAAGTCACTTTGGAAGTGACCAGTGTTCCCGTCGTCGAGGTCGAAACCCCCGCGTACCTGCGCCTGACCGGGACCCTGCGCGGTTCGCGCGAAGCCAACGTTGCGGCAGATGTGAACGGCCGCGTCATCAGCGTGTCCGTCGACCGTGGCGACCAGGTCAAAGCGGGCCAGGTGCTCGCGCGCGTCGACGTGAAAGCGGCTCGCCTCAGCCTTGCCGAGGCTACCGTCAACGTCGAAGCGTCGCGAACGCAGGTCGAGATCGATCAGCGCGAATGTGAACGCTATGAGCAGCTGCATCGCGGCGGAGCCGTCTCGGAACAAGAGTACGATCAAGTCACGGCGCGCTGTAAAGCATCGCCGTTGCAATTGGAGGCGGCCCGCGCACGGCAGAACATGGTCGCAAAGAGCGTCGGCGATGGCGTCATCCGCGCCCCCTTCGCCGGCGTCGTCACCGAGCGCATGGTGGAGGTCGGTGAGTACGTTCAAGTGCCGACGGCGGTCGTTTCGCTATCGCAAGACAGCGAGCTTCGACTCGTCTTCAGCGTGCCAGAGCGTAACATCCCCCAAGTCAAACTGGGTGCTCCCGTGACGCTTAGAGTTCCGGCTCACGGAGAAAGCCCATTCGTGGGGCGCGTGTCACATCTGTCAGGAACCGTACGTGCCACCCGAGACATGTTGGCCGAAGCCGTCGTGGACAACGCCGACAAGAAGCTCGTGCCGGGTATGTTCGCTGACGTCGAAGTTCAAACGGGAACTCAAACGCTTCCGGCCGTACCGACGACAGCCGTCTTCGAACAGAACGGCAAGCTCAACGTATTCATCGAACATGAAGATCGCCTCTTTCAACGCGTCATCCACCCTCTGCCGGGCGTCGACGACCTCGTTCCCGTCAGCGCCGGAGTGAAAGTCGGCGAGCACGTCGTCTCACCAGTTAGCCACGAAATGAAGAACGGGCAAAGGGTCAAGTAATACCATGCAATGGCTAGCCAGGATCTGTGTGCAGCGCCCCGTATTCGCGTGGGTGTTGATGCTCGTCATATTGGTTCTCGGAGGCGTCGGTTACAAGGGACTCGGCGTCGACAAGTTCCCGAACGTGGACATTCCGGTAGTGGTCATAACCACGGTGCTACCCGGAGCCGCGCCTGATGAGATAGAGACTGAGGTTACCGATCTCATCGAGGGCGCGGTCAACCAGGTGTCGGGCATCAAGTCGCTGGAGTCCGTTTCCAGCGAAGGCGTGTCGAGCGTCGTCGTCCAATTCGACCTGGATAAGGGCGTGGACATCGCCGCTCAAGAAGTGCGCGATAAGATAAACGTCATCCTACGCGATCTCCCGATTGGGATCGAACAACCGGTCATATCCAAAGTGGATCCGGGAGCTATCCCCGTGCTGTACCTGACGGTGCGCGGCGACGGAGTACCCGTGCGGGATCTCACCGAAGTCGCGGACAAAGAAGTGCGCCGCCAGATCGAGAGCATCTCAGGCGTCGGCTCAGTGACCATCGTGGGCGGCCAAGAGCGAGAAATCCAGGTCAAAATGGATCCCCTGGCTTTGAAGGCTGCAGGGCTGACCGCCGTCGACGTGCTGCGCACCCTGCAGTCGCAGAATCTGATGACCCCGGGAGGTGCGCTCGACGCAGGGCCCCAAAGCTTGGTGCTACGCATCAATGGTCGCGTGAGCTCGGTCGAAGAAATTGGACGGCTTTCGGTGCGAGCTAGTGAAGGACGGATCCTGCGTCTCAACGAAGTCGCCCAGGTCGTGGACGGGAGTCAGGCCGTAGAGAGTCTGGCCCGATACGATGGTCAAGAGGCCGTTCTATTGTCGATCGTAAAGCAGTCAGGCACGAACACCATCGAGGTGGTCGACGGCGTGCTCGAGCGCATCGAGAACATCCAGCGAGCGTTACCTAGCGGGATCTCTTTGGATGTGGTGCGCGACGATTCGGCCACCATTCGTACCAGCGTGCACGCCGTCGTGGAGCACTTGATCCTTGGGTCCATCCTTGCGGCCCTCGTTGTACTCTTTTTTCTCGGCAATGCGCGCAGCACCATCATTGCGGCACTCGCCATTCCCATCTCCGTCATCGGCACCTTCGGCTTGATGTACGTGCAGGGTTACACGTTGAACAACGTTACCCTGTTGGCTCTGGCGCTCGCCGTGGGCATCGTCATCGACGACGCAATCGTGGTGCTCGAAAACATCGTTCGCTTCATCGACGAAAAGAAGATGAAGCCGTATCCCGCCGCCGTCCTCGCTACCAAAGAGATCGGTTTTGCGGTGTTGGCCACGACGCTTTCGTTGATGGCCGTGTTCGTCCCCGTCGCGTTCATCGGTGGCATACCCGGCCAATTCCTAAAGAGTTTCGGCTACACGATGGCTTTCGCCATCGGACTGTCGTTGATCGTTAGCTTCACGCTCACCCCGATGCTCTCGGCGCGGTGGCTGGTCGCCCACACCAAAGGCGGCTTCCTGAGTCGCGTCGTCGACGTTTTCTACCGGCCAATCGAGAAAGTGTACATGGTGCTGCTGGGGTTCTCCCTTCGCCATCGCTGGGTCGTAGTGGTAGCTTGCTTGGGGGCCCTCGCCTCTACGGTACCGATTGCCAAGTCACTGCCAGGATCTTTCTTGCCCGAGGATGACAAGGCGCAGTTTCAAGTCACGTTTCGTGCCCCCGAAGGCACTGGTGCTGAGGAAACGCTGCTCTACGGCCAGCGCGTGGCACGAGTGCTCGAAAGCTTTCCAGAGGTGGAGCACATTCTGTTGACGGTCGGCGAAGATCAGCAGAAGTCCCGTAACTTTGCCCAACTATTCGTGGATCTCACGGAGCCGGGAGACCGCGAAAAATCCCAGTTCGACCTCATGAACGAAGCGCGCAACCTGATCCTCGCGCAAATGCCAGCGGAGATCCGCGTGGCGGTCGCTGAAGTGCCAGACATTGGCGTAGGTGGACGGACTCAAGCCGTTCAATACATCTTATCTGGCCCCGACTACGAGGTCCTCGAAACCGCGGCGAGCGCCGTAACTGAAGCGCTCCAAAACAGCGGTAGAACCGTGGACGTGGATACTACGAGCATTCCGGGCCGCCCCGAGGTGCAGGTGAGCATCGATCGCGACCGCGCGGCGGACTTGGGCGTGAGTGTGAGAGATGTTGCCGATACCCTGCGCATGCTCGTGGCTGGGGTAGACGCGTCTACTTTTCCCGAGGGAGGACACGAGTACGACATTCGCATTCGCGCCGAAGATCGCTTTCGGGCGGACGCCAACTCGCTAAGCTTGATGAGCGTTCCCTCGTCGAAGCACGGCAGTGTGCCGCTCTCTTCAGTAGTGAGTTGGGAGCCCGGAACTGGGCCTTCGAAAATCGACCGCTTCGCCCGTGCCAGACAGATAACCCTGCTCGCCAATCCTGCAGCCGGCGTCGGCGAGAACGAGGTGGCTAACTTGATGCGGTCTGAATTCGCGAAGCTCGAGCTACCCACCGAGTACGGCATCGACGCTACGGGTAAGAGCAAGTCCCAGGAAGAAACCGCCGCGGGCTTTGCTCTTGCCATGGGTATGGCCTTCGTCTTCATGTATCTAATCCTGGCCGCGCAGTTCGAGTCCTGGCTATACCCAGCCATCATCCTATCCTCGCTTCCGCTCACGGTTCCCTTTGCGTTCATGGGCCTGTGGATTTTCGGTCAAAGCATCAACCTGTTCTCGATGCTGGGTCTCTTGGTGCTGTTCGGAGTCGTCAAGAAGAACAGCATCCTTCAGGTGGACCACACCAACCACCTACGGAGCCAAGGTTACGACAAGTTCCATTCGCTCATGCAAGCCAACAAAGACCGGCTGCGGCCGATCCTGATGACGACCATCGCCTTCGTTGCCGGAATGTTGCCTTTGCTGTTTTCCACGGGTGTCGGCTCGGGCATGAACCGAGCGACGGCGAGTATCGTGGTTGGCGGACAATCGCTCTCCCTCCTGCTCACCTTGCTCGCTGTCCCAGTGATACACAGCCTCATCGACGACGTGCGTGACTGGATGGGACGCCGTGGCAAGAGAACCACTGTCGATCGAGGCGAGCAGGAGCTCGACGAGCTTTTGCGAGACGGCACTGGTGCTCACACAGTCGCACCTCATGCGGCAGCCATGCCCGCCGAATGACATCGAGGCGAGCGAGTGCGGCGGGCTTCAAGCAATGTGCGCGAAGGTGTTCAACGCAAGCCAATCGGGAAAGGCGCGACACAAGCTCGAGTTACCCTCCAAGCGAATGGTGCCATCGCGCAGTGCCGTCCGCAGCGCGCGGTAGCCCATCCAGACCTCCGTGAGCGTACGGACATCGGTGTCGACGGTGAGCTCGGGCTGAAAGCCCGACGGCGTGAAGCACAGATCGACGTCATCGCGATCGACGTGGAGCCAAAAGCGGCTTTCACCCACCGCCGCATCGGAGAAGCGAAAGAGTACCACGGTGCGCGTCTTTGGTAGAGCGTCGCGCCGTAAGCGGCGTTGCAGATCCCACATCAACAGCTTCGGGTCCAGGTGCTGCTCGGGGATACCGCGGTACGCATAGCGTTTACCCCATAAGCCGAGTTGCATCACGATGTCGCGCAACGCTTCTCCCGCGTCGGTCAGTTCGTAGTACGTCGAGCCTTCGCGTTGGGCACGCACCACCAGGTTGCAATCTTGCAGAGTCTTGAGGCGTTGAGACAACAGCGTGCGCGACATCGCAGGCACACCACGTTGGATCTCGTTGAAGCGGTGACTCCCATCCAATAGCTCCCGGATGATCAGTAGCGTCCAGCGCTCGGCGAGGATCTCGAGCGCCTGTGCCACAGGACAGAACTGGCCATAGGTTTTCACGCTCCTTCCTATGCCTCGTTTTGGCGGCCGCGCAAAGTGCTCCCAATGCCGTGCGAAGTGGACCGGTCCATTTTCCTTACTGGCCGCCGTCTGTTCCCGTTGCCAGCTTCTGCACCCGCGGGCGGTGATGAACGCCCACCGAACGGAGAAGAAGCGATGAATGACCAGTGGCAAGAAAAAGCAGAATCACTTGGGAGAAAGTTTTGGGAACGCGCGGCAAAGCACGATGACGCAGCGCGTTTTGTCGCAGAGAACTACGTCGAGCTGAAGGCTGCTGGCTTCTTCAAGCTAGCTATACCGGTTCAACTTGGGGGTGGAGGGGCAAGCTTTGAAGAGACGTGCAACGCGTTGCACACGCTCGGCAAGTATTGTCCATCGACGGCGCTCGCGCTTTCCATGCACACCCATCTCGTGGCGGCCAACGTGTGGAAGTGGGTAAACGGCAAGCCGGACGCCGAACCCATGCTGCGCAAGGTAGTCGAGAACGACCTGGTGCTCGTCAGCACCGGAGCGACAGATTGGCTGGATTCAAACGGCAGGGCACAGAAGGTGGACGGTGGCTATCGCATCAGTGCTCAGAAGCGCTTTGCTAGCGGCAGCGTCGGCGCCGACGTCTTGGTAACCTCGGTCGCTGCCCCAGACGAACCCGATGGCCCGAGCGTCCTCCACTTTGCTCTGCCCATCCGCACTCAGGGCGTACGTCTGCTCGAAGACTGGAACACCCTGGGCATGCGTGGTACCGGCTCGCACACCGTGGTCTTGGAGGATGTTTACCTCTCAGACAGCGCAGTGGCGCTCCGGCGCCCCGCGGGACAGTGGCACCCCGTCTGGGGTGTCGTGCTCGGTGTCGCTCCGCCTATCTACATGGCGCCCTACATGGGGGTGGCGGACCGGATGGCCGAGCTCGCCCTCGAGCGCGCTCAGCAACGCACAGCGTCCAGCAGTGCGAGCCTGGTAGGCCACTTGGAAAACGCGAGGACGAGCGCTCATCTCGCGTGGCGGGACATGCTACGCCTTGCTGCAAACTACGACTTCTTGCCGTCGCTCGAACACAGCAGCGCGCAATTGGTGCGAAAGACGCTGCTCGCCAACGCCGTCAAGCGCATCGCCGAGTTGAGCATGGAGCTCGCGGGCGGCGACGCGTTCTATAGGACGAATCCCATCGAGCGCTATTTTCGCGACGCGCAAGCCGTCGTATTCCACCCACTGCCGGAACGGCGCCAGGTGGAGTTCACGGGCCGTGCGTTCCTGGGGCGCGACGTTGCGGGCGTGTGAGCCAAACGTGAGCTCGGCGAATTCTGTTGCGCGCCGGATTGATTCGCACAAAAGGTCTGGCGGTCAGAGCCCGACGGATAGCGATGAAGGTAGCCACGGTACTCGAGCAAGTGACGACGACGGACGGCAGTACGATGGTTCTCGTCGAGCGTGACGGCGAGTATGCCATCCGCGTGAACGGTCGTGAGCTGATGTCCACCCGCCATTCTTTCTCGGAAGAGCAGCTGGGTGTCGTGGCTTGTCGAGACCATGCGCAAAGTGGGAACATATGCGTGTTGATCGGTGGATTGGGATTGGGGTTCACGTTACGCGCCGCCCTGGCCAATCTCGGACCGGACGCTCGAGTACTGGTGGCTGAGCTGGTTCCAGAGGTGGTAACCTGGAATCAGAACACCAACTATGCGCTCGCGGCCGCCGAGCTAGCAGACCCGCGAACGCAGGTGATAATCGGCGACGTGGCAGATGTTCTGGAGCAGAGCGAACGCGGCTTCGACGCCATCATGTTGGATGCCGATAACCAAACGACCAGCATGAACACAGCAGGCAATAGCCGGCTGTATCAACGGGCAGGATTGAATACGGTGTGGCGCAAGCTAAAGCCCGGCGGGAGCGTCGTATATTGGTCAGCGGGCGCTGACCCGCTCCTTGCCAAGCGACTCGGTGCCAGTGGCTTCGACGTGGATGTGAGGCGTGTTCGGAAGCACGCGACCGGAGGGGGTGGGTATCACTTCCTGCTCAGCGGTCACAAGCGCGTGTAGAGGCGAGCGCTCATGGTGCATCGATACGTCGAACGAGCGGCAAAGAGACGCGGTCAGCCCGGTAGATGCCGTAGTCTTGAGGCAGCATGAGTTCCCAGACCACTTCACCGTCGGCTTTGGCAACTTCGAAGACTCTGCTTTCCGGAGTAGCCGGTTGGACACCGCGTCGCCCCGCAGTTACGAGAACGTTGCCGTTCTCCAGCGTGTCGGCGTCACCCCAGAACGGGACGTAAAATTGTTCCGTGTACCAGGGGTCGACGTCGAAGTTGCCCGGAAACTCCCATACCAGGGTCGCGGTCTTGGCAGTTTCGTCAATGGCGTATTGGACGATGCGGGTTTGCAGGCCACCGGGATTGCCTTCGGAGACTTGCCCCGTGAAGCCGCCGTTGTCGAAGATGAGCATCGTGCCGTCATCGTAGATCTCCGGATCGTGGATGTCCGTGAACTGCGACTCAGGGGGCACGAACGTCATGTCGCCCATTCCCTGCGCCCCGTAGCTAGCGGGTAGATGCCACAATAGGCGTCGTTCGCTATAGACGGCTTTCATCACGCCTAGCCAACGGAAGCTGAGATACGCCACGTCGTTTTCCAGGTCGACCGTGATGGCGTTACCATGAGCCCAGTCGCCGCTGGCACCACCCGGCGGCGTGACGAGATCCTCTACACCTATACTGTGCACCAGCTCGTTGCTGGAAGTGAGCTCCTCGAATATCTGTGACGTGCGACCGCCAATCGGAGCGTCGCGTTGAATGATGTAGTTGCCGTTGCTTAGTTTGTGCGCGTGGTGCGACAAAGGTCCGCCACTACCGCAGGTGACGTTCGAACAGGTCCACACGACATTGCCCGCCCAATCCACTTCAGCCGGCGCACTCGTGTCGGCGGGCCCAATGATGACTCCTACGTCCGTCATGTCGACGGAAATGGCGCCGCCGCGCTCCGTTTGATCCCCGTGAATGTAGTACCAAACCGGGTGCCCCTCTTCGTCGTAAACCACTGCTGCGGGCGGCGCGCCGCTCAGAGCGCGCTCCGTGCCGTTACCTTTTTGCACGTTCATCAGCGTCCACCCCGGCTGCATCTTGCTGGCGTCCAAGAGGTTGACCATGGCGACGGGGATTTGGTCCGGCAGACTCGCTGTGGTGAAGGTGCTATCGCCTTGAACCGTTGTCGAGGCGCCCACGGAAATGGCGCGGATGTCGTAAGTACTCTCCGCTCGCATCCCAATCACCAAGACCCGATGTTCCGTCGTCAGAGACGAGTCTTCGGTTTGAAACGTCAATCCCCCAACGCCAAACTGCACTACGGACGTGGCTGGTTCCGACGTCGTCCAACTGACGAAAGCAGACAGCACGCTGTTCGGATTCGCTTCGACCATCAAGTCGCTGATGGCACCGGATACTTCGCCGCTTCCCCCATCTTCTGCCGCACCCGGCTCGCCGTTTGCAGTGGCGCCAACGCCACCGTCTTGCATGCTGGGAGCCGCCGTGGCGTCCCCTGACGTATCGTCAGGGTCGGCAGGAATAGCACTGTCGGGTTGGGGACTCGTGGTCGGCGTGTTGCCATTCGCGTTCGGTGCGGTCCCGTCCGGCGTCTGGGAAGGCGTCTGCTCGCTACCCTCTGGTTGCACGCCGGAGGTGGTTTGCCCCCCGCCTGTAGGTGATGGAGAGGTCCCCGAACTCGGTGTGGGGGCGTCAGTCGGGGTGGGTCCAGGGCCTGACCCTGTCGTGGTCGAGTCACTGGGGGAAGTCTGATTTTGCTCTGCTGGATTCACAGTCGAATCGGAACCTGACTCTCCGCAGGAAGCTATTAGGGTTACTCCGAGTGCCACGACGGACGCGTGGATCCAAGGCTTTGCTGCTTGCATTGGTCGCGTCTTACACGACACATCCCCGGGCATCTAGGCTGGATTGTTGAGTGAACCCTACGCCCACTTCGATCGCACGAGTTACACCGAGGACGAACCCGCCCAGCTCCGAAGTCCAATATCTGCTGCGGTGACGCTGGAACGAGCTTCGTACGACGGACCGCGGCCTCTTACCGCGGCCGTCGACTCGGCGGCGCTAGATAAGTGTTCACAAAATCGTTGCGTCTCTTCATCTAGGGGGAAGTAGCTTTCCACCCTCAGTTCCTCAACGGCGACGGTTTGTGGTTCCTGAAACACGGTGAGTGTTGTCAAAAACGAGTAGATCCTCCCGTCGATGAGCAGCCGAACCGTCAGGGTGGGGGCAGTACCACCCATCGACAAGTCTAACCGTTGCCACTCCTGAGGAACATCGGGATAGGCGCACAAGCGAGCGATGAGGTGCCGCAGGGCGAGATCACGGCGGCGCATCATCGACTCTCGCTGCAATCGCATCAGCAGGGCACGCGCTATCACTTCCCACTCCACTATGAAGGGGCGAGCAAGCGACGGATCGAAGAGCAGGTCCAGTACATTGACGTCACCTTCCGCCGCGTGTGGCATGAGCGATTTCAGTAGCGCGCGAGCGCCGCGATTGGCGCGCAGCAGGTTAAAGTGATGGTCGATCACCATGAGGGGAAACGGTTCGTGGTGCTTCATCATCCAGTCGAGCGCGCGTTCAATCTCGGGATCGAACGCCGTGGTTTCCGTTTGAGCATACTCCGCCGCGAAGCCCGCGGCAGCCAACACGACGTTCTGCTCACGCAACGGCAGATCGAGCGTGGAAACGAGACGCAACACCATTTCTCGGCTCGGTTGGGAACGACCGCTCTCCAGAAAGCTGAGATGTCTGGCCGACACACCAGACGCCGCTGACAGGTCCAGCTGACTCAAACCGCGCGCTCCGCGCCAGTAGCGGAGCAAGGCTGGAAATGCCGTCTCACCCATGATGTGGTGGCTCATGTCACCATCATGCCGGAGTTCTGCCGTGGAAACGAGCGCGCTGGTTTTAGTGCGAACTCCCTCATCACCCGTGCGACCTCCTGAGGAGACTCCTCATGAACCAGCAGCCGACGTCCCGGCAGCGCGTGCAACGTCGCGTTTGGCCACTCGTCGACCATATGCCGGGCGTCCGCAATGGGAAAGAACCGATCGCTTTCACCCCAGATGCAGAGCACCGGGCAAGCAATTTCACCATGCATCTTCTGCAACCGGTCAACGATGCTCAAGTCGGCTTGCCTCAAGACTGACACGGCCGCGCTCGGATCCTGGAGCAAGGGCCTCACCGTAACTTCGAAAAACTGTCCGTCGAGCAAGCGCTCGTCTTCAAAACAACCGCCGAATCCAAGCGCGGAGTTGCGGTAGGCCCGGACGTTGAGTAGCTGTCGTATCATCCATGCCGCGGCTGGTAAACGCGTTACCCATTGCAGCACCCGCACGAGCCACGGCATGCGTCCAGGTGTCTCGGTGTTGAACAGGAACATGCCGTCGACACGCTCCGGCATAGCCACCGCAAGTAGGCGGGCGATGGTTCCACCAGAGTCGTTGCCGGCGACGCAAAAGCGGTCGAGCTTCACTGCGTCGACGAAGCCACCGAGCAGCGCCGCGAAGTCGGTGAAAGTTTCTCGGGCACCGGCGCGCGGTGGGCTTTGCCCCGCGCCAGGCAAGTCGGGGACATAGCAAGTGAAGTCGGCGTGAAGGTGATTGGCGAGACCACGGAACGTATGACCCGACAGTGGCCAGCCATGAACGAACACTAATGCAGGCCCCTTGCCGAAGACTCGGTACGCGATCGACGTACCGTCGATCTGAACGCGATGGGTGGTCGCCCGGGAATAGGCGTCGCTCGTCTGTCTCATGCCACTCAGGATAGATCCCGTGCCAAGCGGCGGCGATTACCTTCGAGGTAAGATTCGCGGGAGGCCCTGTTGAAAAGCCGGTCGAACACGCGTGCTCGTGAGTTCTCGTCAACGCTCGACGCGAAAACGGCAGCGGTACGACAGCTCAGTAGCGACGGGCTTCCCAGAGGCATCAAGGGGTGCGGTCCACCTGCTCCCTTTCAAGACCTTCTGACAGGCGGCTCCGAAACCGGCATGGCTTTCGCTCACCAGCTGGACTTGCCTCGCGATGCCCGCTGCCGACAGCCGAACCCGGACAAGCGCCTCCCCTTCTTGACCTCGGCGACGTAGCAGCGCGGGATAGTGTTGGGACAGCAAGGCGTCGAGGTGGGGAGGTTTCGGTTTGCGCGACAGGTCTTGCAGCGGAATGAAGGCCGGCGCAGCAGGTACGGGAGCCGGCGCTGCTGACGTCTCACCAGAGGAGACGGGAC
>CAZNZA010000068.1:0-3202 GCA_964577325.1 uncultured Polyangiaceae bacterium | reverse complement strand
CGGAATTGCGGCTCGAGTGGCTAACGAGCCCGCCAACGCAGCGTGCACTCCGAGGCTCGCCAAACCCGCGACCCAGCGAGGGCCAGCGCGACGCTGGGTTTTGTGGTGAGGAGCGCCTGCATCCATGCTACCGCGTTCCTTGCGGCGCCTGAACGCCAATGGCTAGTTGGGTCAACTGCTCGCTCCGCAGCACGTCCATCACGTGCACGACATGGCGATGGGCCACCTCACCATCGGCGGCTATCAAGGCGGAGGCGGTGCCGCCACTGGTCACGCGCTGACGTGCTAGTTGCCGCAACTGTTGATCGTCGACGACAGCTCCGTCACGACGCACCTCTCCGTCAGCGTGGACCACAAAAATGAGGGGCGGGCTTTGTGAACGTCCCGTCGCACCATCGGGCAGCTTGACGTCGAGGCTCTGTGCCACCACCGTACTGGCCGTAACCATCATTACCACCAGCAACACCAACATCACGTCAACCAACGGAGTCACGTTGATCTGACTGAAAACGTCATCGGAGGCATCACTCGAGGCAGCCATTAGACAGGCTCCTTGGCTCGAGCCTTCAAGCCTGCGAGCACACTTCGACGCAGAGCTTCAACATTGGCGAGACGCGTTTGAATCAAACGCCGGAAGACGTTGAACGCGGTAACTGCCGGTAGCGCCACCAATAGCCCGACCGCCGTCGCTACTAAGGCTTCGCCGATTTCGTGCATCAGTCCTGCAGTCAATGCTCCTTGGCTACGGCCCAGTTCGCGGAAGGCTCCGATGATACCGATCACCGTCCCGAGCAGCCCGACGAACGGCGCGTTACTGCCGACCGTTCCCAAGAAGCCCAGGTATCGCTCCATGTCGAGGCGTACGCGCGCGGTTTCGCCAAGCATAGCCTCGTCGGCAGTCTCGGGATCGCGGTAGCGCAGTGCTGCCCCGGCAACGCGTGCCTCGAAGCTGCGGGATTCCATGGCAATGTTTTCGGCACCCGTCCATTCGCCAGCGCGCAGCTTTTCCGCGATGCGTTCGGCCAGGGCAGTAACGTCGTCGCGGGTGTGCCAGAAGCAAACGGCCCGCTCGACCACGATGGCCAGTCCAATGATACTCAGGGCCACTAGCAACCACAGCACCCAGCGTGCACCCAAGTTCGTCATTGCAGATAATATCAGCTCTAAACTCATCTCTTCATCTCCGTTATATCCTTCACTCAACGCAAGGCGCAGAAAGCGCGCATCGACACGTCAAATCCGCCGCGTCCATCTCGTACGGTCCAATAGACGAACTCTACGCGACCATCCCTTGGTAGCTCGACTGCCTCCGGCAATTTTAACTCGAGGGCTATCGTCAGCTCGCGCTCGTCAGGATCGATGGTGGAAAAGGGCCGCTCCAAACCTTCGATGGTAGCCATGTGGGCGTAGACGAGCGCCTCGCGCGCTTGTTGCACGTACTGCTCGGGATGAACTTCGAGCTCCTCACGATCGTCTCCCCGCATTTCGAAGCTTACCGCCGCCGTGTTACCACGCCGCAGTTTTGGTAACTCCAACTCATCGCACGCCTGCCCAAGCACCACGTCGGGAGGCGGGCTCAACCATTCGTCGTCGTCGAAGGACCAAAGGTCATCGCTCAAGTCGGGGTTGATATTGGCCGCCCCCTTCGGAATGGTTGAGCGTACGAAGAACTCGCGGGCCACGCTTTGGTCCGAGCACCCGAAGTGATCATTGCGGCGAACCACCTCAGCGTCCGCGCAGACGGCTCCTTCCAGCAGCCAGTCCTCTCCGGCTTCGAAAGTCTCCGGCAGCCGCGCTTCGACTACCAGAGGCGCGCTCGTATCTCCGCTGGCATCCAATGCTTCGAGGGCACTTCCGTCGCAGCGCGGAAGTCCAAGCCGAGTGGGTTGGGCTCGACACAATCGCGTAGCTACCGACAAGCGTTGCGGGCGGTTAGCCACGACGGTTACTTGGGCGCTGAACAGCTCGCCCGCCCGCGGCTCAGCGCGCTGTGCCTCCGTTTCGACCTTCACCCCAATGACACGTACGTCATCGATGATGGCCGGATCGCGCAGAGGGTCGCCGCAGCCGGTACACGCAACGACCAGGATGAATGCTTGAACTCTCACAGCTCACCTCGCAGGCCTAGATTGGGGAAGAAGGGCAAAGCGCTCAGCTGCTCACGGACTTCGTAATCATACGAGTAGCCGTAACCCTCGGGGTTCTGACGGTTGTAAACGTTCTGAATGTCCAGGTAGATGGCGAGCAGCAGCGGGTCCAAAGAGAATTGTTTCTCCACACGCAGGTCCAACTGATGAAAATCGGCATCCCGCTCACTGTTGATCGAGCCGGAGACAGGCACGTATGCGTCCTGTGCAGCGTCGTAAACCCCTCGCACAACTGGCGTGTAGGGATTGCCCGTGATGTAGCGAAACCGCGCCCCCACCTCCCATCCGCTGCCCAAAGCGTGACTGGCCGCCAAACTCAGTATGTGCGTCTGATCTTGGTCGAACAAGCGCCATGCATCGTTGCGGTCGCGCCGTTCGCTGCGCGACAAGGTGTAGCTCAACTGCAAGTGAGACACCGGCGTGGGGCTCATGGTCAGTCCGAGTTCGGCGCCATAGATGCGACCAACACCGTCGTTGATGAAGGTTGGTGGCACGCCACCCTCGGTGGCCACGATGCGCTCGTACTGATATTTGTAGAAGCCTTCCACATCGAGCAAAACCCCATCCATGGGGCGCAGTTCCACGCCCGCACTGGTATGCAAGGCGTGATAGGGATTGATGTCAGGATTACCTACTTGTTCCAGGCTCTCGTAGTACTGCGGGTTCTGGGAGTACCATCCCACACCAGACTTGATGGCCGTGCTTTCGTTCAGCTCGTAGCGCTGGCTCAGTCGCGGGTTGAAGGTCATCGCTGATAAGTGATGGTAGTAGTCAGCGCGAAAGCCCGGCAACAGGGTCCATTCAGGCGTCGGGTGTACGGCAGCCTGCAGCCAAAGGGCGGGTGCAACGTGGACGAACGCTGTCTCGTTGATGCGCAGCTCGGCTCGTGCACTCTCTGGAATCAATGCTTCGCCCTCCGCTGCCGAGGCGGCATAACCGTAAAAGCCACCGGAAAAGTGGCGTGCGGAAACATCAAATCCCAATGCAACGTCAATGGCCTCCGTCAACGGTGTGTCCCACTGACCCCGGGCGTCCAGCGTCCAGGCGTTGAGTTC
>CAZNZA010000067.1:1645-29008 GCA_964577325.1 uncultured Polyangiaceae bacterium | reverse complement strand
AATTCGGACGGCTCGACACCGATTTCTTGGGCCTCTGCGTTGCCCCAGTCGGAAGCGTGCGGGCGCCGGTCTTCGTCGAGCTGGTCGGTTTCGAATTCGTGCCGCTCCCCTGGGGCGACAGCAAGCTCGACCACGATGGGTTCCAAAGGTCCAGTTTGGGTGAGACGCGTAAGACGCAGTTTCGTCATTTCGAGCAACGCAAGAAACGTCACGATCATATCCGCCCTGCTGACGTCTCCGTCGAACAACTGCTCGAAGCGTAGCGTCCCGCGCGCTCGGAGTCGGTCGACGATCTGTCCGATGCGCTCCGAGATGGAGATGCGCTCGAAGTTGATTTGGTGTTCTTCCACCTGCTTAGCGCGCTTCAGCACACTCTCGAAGGCGTCGATCAACTTGAACAGGGAAAGCGGAGCCAACGGTGCTTCTTCAGCGGTCGGCTCGGTCGCCAGGCCCCGGGCAAACACGTCCCGTCCCAACAGTTCACGTTCACCCAGCGTATCAGCGGCGTGCTTGTACTTTTGATACTCCAACAGCCGACGAATGAGCTCGGTGCGCGGATCCTCATCCTCCTCGAGCACGTCATCTTCCGCTTCCTGTGTCGGATCGGGGGGAAGCAATGAACGCGATTTGATGTGAGCGAGCGTCGCGGCCATCACCAAGTACTCGCTGGCGATGTCGATGCTGAGCACCTCCATCATGCCGATATACTCGACATACTTTTTGGCTACGAAGGCGATCGGTATGTCCAGAATGTCGAGCTCGTGCTTCTGGATGAGGTGAAGCAGAAGATCGAGCGGTCCCTCGAACATGGGCAGACTCACGCGGTATGCCGCAGCGTCGCTTTCGTCCGACGACGTTGCCGCAGCGTCTGCCTTTTCATGTTCAGAAGGTTGATCGGTCATGCCAAATGTCCGGCTAATTGCGGAAACGGCGGGTCTAAAACGCCCCTCGACTTTGAGCAATGAAATAGGCGCAAGAGCTCGGCTGCTGCGGGAGGCTTGCGTCAGCGATAGTGAGCGTCGTGGCGCGCGAAAGGATGCGCGAATTCGTGAACCGGGCAACCTTCGAAACGAAGCGCGCGACGTGGCGTCGTGAACGTTATCCACAGTAAGTCCACAGCCCTGTCGCCATGCGTCGGTATCCGGCCCACCGACTATTGAATCGCCGTTTGGGACTGAGCGGTTCCATCCAAGGCGACGGCGGACCCGGCCGTTGACTCGCCGTCGAGTTGCCGCTAAGGGCGGTGCCCGCACATCCGTTCCGAACCCTTTTCATGGCAGGTACATGAGCCTCGATCCTTCTTCCGTAGGTGCCCAAAGCCGCGTTTATGAGCTGAACTACGACTGGCGCACGCTCGCCTTGTACGCCTTGGGCATCGGTGCGACGCGGAACGAACTCGACTATTTGTACGAAGCCCGAGGCCCCAAGGTCTTCCCCACCTTTGCCGTCGTCCCGGCGTATCCCGTACTGAACGAGCTACTCGAACGTACGGGCGGGCCTTACGACATGGTCGTTCACCAAGGACAAACAGTAACGGTACACGAGACCCTGCCGCCCGCTGGACGCTTGGAGACGAAGGGACGCATAGCGGGTATGTACGATCTCAAGCGCATGGCGCTGGTCGTGCTATCGAGCGAGACTCGTCTTGAAGGGGAGCTCATCTACGAATGCGAGTGGCAGATCCTGTACCGGGGTGAGGGCGGGTTTGGTGGTGAAAGGCGGCCCAAGTCTGAAGTGTTGAACATCCCCAGACGGGACCCAGACTGGGTCAACGAGGAGAAGGTTCCAGAGCAACAGGCGCTACTGTATCGCCTGAGTGGTGACACGAACCCGCTGCACGTCGATCCGGAGCTAGCGACTCGTGTTGGCTTCGAACAGGGCCCGATACTGCATGGCTTAGCTACCTTTGGCTACGTTTGCCGTGCGGTCACCGCGCACAGCTGCGGTGGGAACGCCGATCGCATCCGGCGCCTGACGGCGCAGTTCAAGCGGCCGGTATGGCCGGGCGAGCTGTTGCGGACGGAGGGTTATGTCGACGACGATCGCGTATACTTGCAAGCTTTCGCCGGAGGCCGCAGCGAAGCCGTTCTGGGCAGCTCAGCCGCATGGTTAGCCCGAGACCAAGACTGATCACCGATCGCTACGAAGGACTGTGGTCAGAACACGCAGCTTTTCATGACGGTCGAGGCTTCGGACCTGCCGCTCTGCCGCAGTGCCCGCTTCAGCCACATATGGTTCATCTGTAACGGCAACTATCGCGCTGTCAGTCCTACCAACCAACCAGTTGAGGGCGGTGCCGTTGCGCGTCGTCTCGCGGACTTCGAAAGCCCGATGAGGCATGTCTTTAAGCCCTTTGCGCCCCGGCAGGCGCCATAGCGCACGATAAATGTCAGCCACGACCATGGGCTCGAACGCCTCCGCCACGATGATACGATAACGTTGAGAGCCGCGTTGGTAGTAGCCGACAGCGGCTTGTCCCAAACCGGCAACGCCGAAGGCATCGTCGAGGTTGTAATCCAATCCGAATTTCAAGCGGTGCTCTTTGGGTAAACGGCGAACGGACGCGGGCGGGCGCGCGTCAACCTCGTGCTGGGAGAAACGCTTTAGAATTTGCGGTAGCGCCTTGCGGCTCTCCGCGGGCCACTCTCTCGGTGGTCGGTGAGGATCGCTATAACTAGCTTCCGCTACCAAGCGCCCTCGCAACGCTAGCGCTGCGTTCTCCGCCAGCGCGGATTCTGGTAGGCCCGGCAATTGGTGGAGCCCGACATGGGCCGGATCGCCGTGAGCGAGCACGCGACGCGTGTAAACGGCCAGCGCCTCCTCCACGGCAGCGAAGCGCCTCAGTACGACGTTTACAGCCGCGGCCGACCCGTCGTCACGCACGTATCGAAGCAGTGCTGCCCCTTGCAAAGTCTGGCTCCCCTTGCACCCGTCGTTGGACACACTGGTGCACAGAAGGCGGTGCATCGTAGGCCCACTGTATTGCTGAGGGGGAGAGTTTGGGTCCAGGCAATAAGCCCCCGCCCTCACCTCGAAAAGAGCAGCCAGACCTACATCGAGGAGCGCGTCAGATACGTCCGCACACACACCGCTGGGTTCTACTGATGGCGCAGTCTTACCCTCTCGTGCTTCGGGTTGACATCCGAGGACGAACGTCATCACCTGCAGAAGGAACCACTCGTTTCTGCTGATCACCGTCGATGACTCTGCGTGTTCATTTAATGACATCCTGCGTAACTTGCCCACCCTCTGGTTGGAAAACTTTTCCGAGCTACGCAATATTTGTGAAGCTATCCGCGGTAGTCTCGCGCCGTTAGAAGGCGCGCGCCGTTCCAGGTAATTGCATCCGAAGGTCTTTAGCCGCTTTCTTGGTCTTAGGCGCGACGATGAAGAAGTCGCCTCCACTAGCGGCTCACTTTTTGCACCTCACTGCCTTCGCTGCACGGCAACCAGGTCCTCGTGAGTGCGAGTAGCATCGGGTTTGTTTGCCAGCCCATGCTCCGGAGTCGGAGCGGACGCCTTCTCCTTCTCAGGTATTGGCCGCTACTGTGTGCAGCGAACGTAACCATTCTCTCATGTCGCTTCCCCTCTGTCCGTCGCCCCTGACAACCCCACGCCCCCTTCGCCCAGGGACCGCCAGAGGGTTCACGCTGATGGAAATGCTGGCAGTCGTGGTGCTCATCACCATCTTGGCCGCCATCGCCATCCCGCTGGCGACCAAGCAGATGCGCGACCGACGCACCCACGAAGCCGCGCAACAAGTAGCCACGCTATATCAATCGGCACGGATGCGGGCGATGGGTCGCGGGAGCGCGGTACTCGTGCGGTATGTCCCCGGAGCGCCCGCAACTTTCGAACTGCTGGAGGCACAACGTGGACCAGCAACGACACCAGAGGGTGCGGTCGACACTGCGTGCGCCGCGCTGCCGGTTTCCAGCTGCCTGACCACCAACTGGACGTCCCCCGCCGCCCAACAGTACCGCAACATATCTACCCTGCAGTTCAGCTCCGGGATGTACGAGCAACTTACGGTGACCATGAACGGTGGGGAAGGTCTCGACATCTGCTTCACGCCGATGGGGCGAGCCTATTCCTCTTCCACGGGGCAGCCATTGCTGCCCTTGTCACGCGTGCATACGGTCGAAGTGGATAGGTCTGAAGCACTGCGCACGCGCGCGCGCGAAGTCTTGGTACTACCCAATGGTGCAGCGAGGTTAGCGCTGTGATCACGCTTATACCGAGGCCACCTCGCAAACGCCGCGGCGGGTATACCGTGGTGGAACTGATGATGGCCATTGCCATCATGACGGTGGGTTTAGGCGGCATCATTGCGATGCAAAAAGTCACCGTTGCCTCGAACATGAACGCTAAAAATGTATCGATAGCCACTCACATTGGCCAAAGCCTGCTGGACGAACTGGCCACCGAAGCGCGGAAGTGGACCCAGGCTGATACCTTCAACAACACTACCTGGTTGCAAAACGTTGGTGCGCAAGGCTCGACCCCGCTTTGGTTCGCTCCCCAGTACGACGCGCAGCGCCAGCTGGGACAAGGGTACGACGCACTGGGTAACGCAGTGGCCGACGAGGACTTGGAAACCGCTGCTCACTTCTGCGCTCACGTTCGTCTCTCCTGGCTCAACAGCCAAACCGCCGGCAAGCTCGGCAGCGGGCTCGTCCGCGCCGAGGTCAGAGTCTACTGGCGCCGCGAAGGCATCGCCTACACCAGCCAAAACCTGCCTATCAATCCTTGCGTGACCCCGGTGGCATTCGAGCAGTGGGCGGGCGCTCCACTGTACCACGTCGTCAATCTTTCTACCGCGCTACGACAACATGCCGGAGGAACATGACAGAAGTGAACGCAAAACGTCCACGCCTCGTGAGTAGCGGCAAACATAGCTACCATGGATTTACGCTCGTCGAAGTAATGGTGGCCCTCACGGGTGCACTGTTCCTGTCCATCAGTGTGTTTTTGGTCGCGAAACACACCACCGCTTTGTACCAGCAAGAGGCACGCGCGGCGAATGCCAACCTCGGGAGCATCGTCGGTTACGAGCGCTTACGCGCAGACTTGGCGCGGGCTGGATTCATGGCTTCCGCCAACATCCGCCAGGATCCCCGCTTGTGCGGAAGTCCGCTCGACGCATCCTGGCCACCTCAACTGCAAAGACTTCAGAGCCTTACGTTCGCGACGACAGCGGGCCTACCGGCCGTCATCAGCGACAACGGATTGAGCCCTCAGGAGGTCGTCCTCGCCGGGAACTACACGTCGACAGAGGCCATCCCCATTCGCACCGTCATTGCCACCGGCACTACGTACGAGGTGTACCTTCAGGTGGCTTCGGGACCGATGGCGCGCCTCGGTTATTCTGTTCCAGGAGCGGACCAAGAACAGGTGCTTCGCAATACGTTCCCCACAGGGCGCGCGGTGCGCATCGTCGACAGTGCGGGACGGCATCACTATGGCCGCATCATCGATGTACAGGTGTCGCCCGAACCCGCCGTCATCTTGAGTAACGCGCCGCAGTTACTGTTTCGAGAAAGCAGCGCGGCCGGCTGCGGCATCAAAGGCAACGAAACGGGTGCTACAATCAATACCGTTAACTTCATTCGTTACCGGATTGGATCACTCGACGAAGACGCCCGTTACGCGCCCATCTATGCGGTGGCAGGCCCCGACTACGACGCCAGTCGGACCGAACTCATTCGCGAAGAACTGGACCTGAATGGGGTGATAGTGCCGGATACCACCGAACTCATCGCGGAGTACGCGGTCGACCTGGCCTTTCGAGCCACCGTCGAACCCGCTCCAACCAGCGCGCTGCTCTACGTGGATCAAGATGAGCTGCAGAGTTGGGCCGGCTTACCTAGCGAACTGCGACCAGGACAGGGGCCGCAACTCGTGCGCTCCCTCCACAGTTGGCTCAGTGTTCGCTCGCGTGAAGCAGACCGAGAAGCGGATATCCCGGTCGCAGCGGGCCCGCTGTTTAGAATAGGTCTCGGTGCAGGCGGCTCTGCACCGTTTGCCCGGGTGCGCACCGTGCAATCGCGCGTAGCCCTGCACAACCATTGAAACGTCAAATGATGTCCACCACTTCGCCCCTCCGCCTCCTCGTTCTACGCCACCGCCAGCTGCGGTCTGAGCGCGGAAACGCGCTGTTCATCGTACTCATGGTGATCACGCTGCTGACCGCTGTCGGCATCTTCGCCATGCGTGCGGCTAGCCTCTCCAATCAAGCCGCTGGGTACAACAGGCAGGGCGTGCAAACCTTGTACCTCGCCGAGTTTGCGGCACGTAGTGTGGCGGCTGAACTGGTCGGCAAGGAGCAACACTACTTCAACCGAATCGCTCGCGGGTCGAGCGTCGGAGGCGATGACTGTCGCGCCAACGAGGACCTTGCCGCGGTCCTCGACCCCGAACGCCCGCCGTGCGCGAAACTGTTGTCGCAAGACGTTTGGAATCGCGCCCACGCCGCGTTCCCGGGCAATGTTGGCAGTGCAGACGAACCCTCACTGTTTGGCGCGCTGGGTAGTTCACAGCTGCAAGGCGCCTTCGTCGTCGAGATGACAGACCTATCACGGGTAGGAGTGCCCATCGCTGGCGAAGATACCGCGCCGGAGGGCTTCAAGCACATGCAGGTCCTGCTCACCGCTACCGCGCAAATCCGGCCACTGGCTCCAGCGGGCGCCTCGGAAACTGAATGCGTCGACGCACTCAGCGTGACTTCATCCCTTCAAACCGTGCGTGCACGAGTAACCTTTGGACCAATACTGTGACTCTCATTTGCTCGCGTCTCAACCGCCTCAGCTTCTTGCCCGTCGCTGCGCTGACCTTGTTAGCTTCCGCAGCCCAAGCTCAGAGCGATGTGGACCGACCACTGCCCAACGTACTGCTGCTCGTAGACACGTCAGGGTCGATGGAATCCCGTGCAGCCGATAACCAGTTACCTGTATGCAATGCGGGAAACTCGTCAGCTACCAATGAGAAGAGCCGGTGGATAGATCTGGTGGAAGTACTGACGGGCAGCATCGACGACTACAGCTGCGTCGCTTTCGATCGTTCGTCTCCGGCATTCTTGGCCGAATACTCGATGGACGGTCAGCCGCCGTACGACTGGAACTACGTCAATCCCTACCACCGCATCGTTTCCGGAGGATGCATCATCGGTCCGGGTGAACTGCCTTCGGCCAACGATCCATATGCGTTCCCCAGTCACGGTGTGGTCACGCTACCTTTTTCTCCACCGTCAACCGTCTCACGACCAAACTCGTTCGCAGGCTTCACTCCGTGTACGGGCTTTCAGCAGGCTCCCGACGGCGTACTGGATGTTTTCCGGGAGAAGGTCCGCTTTGGGTTGATGACTTTCGACACCCACGTCAATCCTGGGACGGGGTTGAACGGCTCGAATAGTCGCGACACGGCTTCGGGCATGGCTGGAACGTGGAGCTACTTTCTGAACGCTTCACCAGTAGTCGGACGGCCCGCGCAGTGTCCCACCGATCAACCTCAGGAAGTGGGGGCCCGTAACGCCGCCGCACCACCGTGGGAAGGACGCATGATAGCCTTTGGCGCACCTCAAGCCCCCTCGTCCGAGCTGCACCTTCGCAATCAGCGCATCCAAGACGTTCTCTTGGCCACACGCCCCTACGGTGCCACGCCTATCGCCGGACTGCTTCAGGATGCCAAAGACTTCCTGTGGCATGACACCAATCCTGATCCGCTCGATCAATCCGCGGTACCCGCTGATTTCGGACCAGCACGCGATCCCCTCACCCTTTTGCCCGAATGCCGGCGCAATCTCGTCATTCTGCTCAGCGATGGCGAGCCGAACCTCGACCTTCGTCCGTTCTGTGAGAACACCGAAGCGGGCGGACGATGCCCGTATCAAACGCCCCAGCAGATCGCCTGGGACCTGCGCAACAACCCTTCCAATGACCCGGACCAACGGGTCGAAACGGTGGTCGTAGGCTTCGCCCTTTCAGAGGTAACTCCAGCAGGCAAAGGCACCATTACCTGCGCGGAGCTCACGGACGACGATTGCGTCAACAATCCCGCGGACCGTTCCATTCAAGCCTGCTGCACACTCAACGCCATTGCTGCAGCCGGGGGCACACCCAACGCTGACGGTTCGGCCAAGACCGCCTTCTTTCCTCGCAATAGCCGGGAGCTGCGCAAGACCTTCTCCAGCATTCTCAGCAACGTCACCACGAGCGTCACGACCCGCACTTCCGCGGTGTTCGCCACCGCAACTCAGTCGGCCTCGGGCGGAGGCAATCATCAGTTCAGCTCCGGTTTCGAGCCAGTCCTAGAGCAGCCCTGGAGAGGAAAGCTGACGCGGACGCGAATTCAATGCAACCAAGACGGAGTGCCGGAAGAGCAAGAGGTGGATCCCTCCGCCGGCGACAGCTTCTCCGACAACGTCAACTCGGGCTCGGGCCCAGCGCGCGAGTTCATCACCTTCATCGCGGAGGGCAACGGGTCGAACTCGGTGAGACCGTATCTCACCGGCGACGTAGACGGGCTGGGAATTCAAGCCGGAACGATAGCTGGGCCTCTCGGCGTCGATCAGTTTCTCACTGAAGTTCCTCCCACAGCGATGGCACTGACGTCTGCCTCGTGTGATCAGTCGTCCGCCGCGGGTTGTCGGGATGACATTCTGGGCTGGCTACTTGGGCGTACGAACTCGGAAGGTGAAACGCGCTGCCCTTCCGCGGGTTCTGGGGACTGCAGTTTGTTCGGCGCCATCTTTCACGCGACGCCAACTTTCGTCAGCGGAGCGCCGCGCGAGTACTTGCAAGATGAGACATATGCCAGCTTCGCCCGGGAGCGTGGTTTGACTGAACGCTCCAGCATCCTGTACGCCCCCACGATCGACGGCTTACTGCACGCGATGAAGACAGCCCCGTTCAGTGGCGATACCGGGCTCATCGATTCGCTGGCAAACAACGAGTTGTGGGCCTTCCTGCCGCCGGCCGTGCTCCCGATGGTACAGGCGCAGTATCCCAATACACCCGCGGTGCTGCTCGACGGGACACCCATCGTGCGCGACGTGCCGGCTTACACCAATGGCGGCAGCACCCGCTTCGAACGCCGGCAAGCAGACGCTAGAGTGGCAAGCGGAAGCTTCCGCACCGTGTTGACCGCCGGCTTTGGTGTGGGGCAGGTCGGCGGTGGCTATTACGCATTGGACGTCACGGATCCGGACTTGGACGATGGCGGCCCCAAGTTCTTGTGGCAGTTGACGCGCGATGCTGCGGGCACGGAGTTGTTCGGACAAGGAGGAACACCCACCCTCGCCACGGTGTTCATCAAGCAGGGTCCGTCGGACCCGGGCTCGGATGTTGCCATCGCCATCTTACCTGGGGGGGATGCAGGTTTACGTACCCATGCAGCCACCGCGGCAGGCCCACTTCTCGCACCCGTCGATAGTACGTTCACCTCGGCTGCTACGGTGGGCGCGTACAGCGGAGCTGAGGCCGCGCGTTCGCTGACTATCGTACGCCTGGACACGGGCGAGGTACTGCGGTCATTTAGGGCGTCTGCGGCAGGTGCCCTGAGCTTGACGCGCACGAGTCTCGTCGACATCCCCGCACCCATGACAGGTCGTGCTGCCGTCTTCCCAGCAGCCACGGGTACCAACGCAGATCGAGCCTATGTCGGCGACCGAGAGGGGCGGCTTTGGCGCTTGGATTTGGCAAGCTCCGACCCAAGCCAATGGTCTCTGAATGTGTTGTTCGATGCTTACTTCGATCAGGGGTTGGAGGCGCGCCAGCCCGTCGAGCTCGCCCCAATCGTCAGCGTGGACGAAGAGGGACGAGTCTCTCTCGCCTTCGCCACGGGAGGGCAGCGGGTACAAACGGCTACGCCCGGCATGTTCAATCGCGTCATCAGCCTCACCGAAGTATTCGACGCGGGCACTGAAGCTTTCGCCGCAGATGTCAACTGGATCGAAGGACTGGGTTGCGTCGGCACGTGTGGCGCAAACCAGCATGAAGGCGAACGAGTCACTGGACCACTAGAATTGTTCTCGGGAACGTTGTACTTTGCCAGCAGCGTGCCCGCTACCGGCGCGGACAATCAATGCGCTCAAGCTTCTCACCGCATCTGGGCTGTAAACTACCTGCAGTCCAATGACGAATGGGCGGGCGCCGAAAGCCCCGACCCCCTCAACGGTCCTGCCGGAATGTGGCCCAACGGAGCGCAACCGCGTCGAAAAGCAACGGACCTCGCTCCAGGGTTGGTGTTCGGTGTAGCCATCGAACAACAACCCAGCTGTTCCAGCGAGTTGAGCAATCCTACCGATGATCCGTACCTGGGCTTCGGCACTTATACGTCTACTTCGACCGTCTCCCCCGGAGGCTTCTCTCTCGTTTACCAAGTAGGCGGAGTATCCGGCAACACGAGCGGCACCGTGGCTACCACCAAGCTGCCGCTCGATCCCCCTCCCAGCACAGTAAGCATCGATTCCTGGGCACCCATTTTCGAATGACCGTCGACGAGGCATGACTGTGTCGCACCATTTTCTTCATCTACGCGGGGTCACGCTGTGCAAGAGCCCACCCGCGCTCCTCATCCTGGCCAGTGTCGTGTCCTGGACGTGTCAGCAGAAAGCCGATGACGTGCCGGACCAGGGGCTTGCCTCCAGCGCTCCGTCACCGGACCGTATTGCGCCCGAAGAAGCGCTCATCGGAGCCGAAATGGTAATGGGGCTGCGGGTCCCCGAAGGGCTGCGCGTAGCTGCTCGGTACACACAGAGTGCCCAGCTTACGGGGCATGTTCCACTCAACGTGGTGGTCGAGACTCTGCGCAAACAAGTGCTGACTAGTCACATAGAGATAACGCCCAATCGAGCGCTCTTTGCGCGAGTTCACGTCCAAGGCGATCCCCGACGACGCCTCCTGCGCGTCGAGGTTGTGCGGCATCACAACCTAACTCGCGTCTACATCTCGGACATCACCCCGACACCGGTGGTCGAAGGATTGGACACCTCCCAACGCTGGGACCGAGCTGGGCGCAACCCGGACGGCACCGTCAAAGACCGACTCAACGTTTTCTAGCACCCAAACCGAGGCTCCCACTTTCTGCAATTGGGATTGTCTTTGTGAGCAGTTCGGGATACCGAAGGCGGTGATGTCGCCCGGGCTCAAACGCACCCCATTGTACTCCGAGCACCTTCGGCTTGGGGCGCGGATGGTAGAATTCGCTGGCTTCGAACTACCCATCCAATATGTCGGAGTGAAGGCTGAGCATTTGGCGGTGCGCGAGGCAGCGGGTGTGTTCGACGTGTCGCACATGGGCGAATTGCGCATCGTTGGCGACGGGGCTTTGGAAGCCGTCAACCAACTCGTCACGAACGATTTGACCCGGGCTCCCGACGGCAAGGCGGTGTACGCATTCTGCTGCAACGAAGAAGGCGGAATCCTCGACGACCTCATCGTCTATCGCCTGCACGACGACGAGATCTTCGTCGTATGCAACGCCTCCAACCGGACGAAGATCAGACGCCATTTCGAGCGTGAGTTGGCCACTAGTGGATGCTCGCTGCGTGACGAGAGTGACGACACGGCGTTGCTCGCCGTACAAGGCCCGCAGGCCGTCTCGTGCGTGACGCAGCTGTGTGCCGATTCCACGCTGCCGCTCATGCCGAAGTTCACGATCCGCCGCGCTCGTTTAGCGGACATCGAGTGCCAGGTGGCGCGCACCGGATACACCGGAGAAGACGGTTTCGAGATCTTCTGTGCGTGGGACGATGCACCGCGCCTGTTCAACGCGGTGACGGACCAAAGCACGCAAGCAGCGGCGCGAGTCACGCCAGCTGGGCTTGCAGCCCGTGACACGCTGCGGCTCGAAGCACGCTTGTTGTTGTATGGTAACGACATCGACGAAACGAGCAATCCCTACGAAGCAGGCTTTGGTTGGGTCGTCAAACTCGAGAAGGCTGATTTCGTAGGCAAAGCTGCATTGGCTCGCATCCATGACGCCGGTCCAGCACGCCGTTTGATCGGCTTCGAGATGCTCGGTCGCGGCATAGCGAGACCAGGTTACCCTCTCCTGAATGAAGAGCGGGTCGCGGTGGGACGCTGTACCTCCGGTTCACCCTCCCCAACTCTTGGTACCGCCATCGGTCTGGGGTACGTGCCCGCGGACCTGAGTCATGTGGGTCAGACCTTGTACGTTGACTGCCGAGGGAAGCTCATCCAGGCTCGCGTCGTCGAAACCCCCTTCTACCAGCGTGCCAAAGGCTAATCGCGGCCACAGTCCCTGCTGATGTTTCCCCACCCCGACGTTTCCCCACCCCGACGTTTCCAACACCCACTGTTCATTGATAGCGCTGTTCATTGATAGCGCTCGTTGATAGCGCTGTTCGTTGCCCCGGACTCATTCAAGGATTTTAAAGGCCCATGGACTCTAAGGACGTAAAAAAGGACCGCAAGTATACCAAGGACCACGAGTGGGCGAAGTTGGAGAACGGCGAGGTCCGAGTCGGGATCACCGCTTTTGCCGTCGACCAGCTGGGCGACGTCACTCTGGTGAGTCTCGACGTGGAGCCGGGTGCCAAAGTCAGCGCATCGGAACCCTTCGGTACGATCGAGAGTGTGAAAACGTTGAGCGACCTGTACGCCCCGTTGTCCGGCGAAGTGGTGGCAGTCAACGAAGCGTTGGTCGACAAGCCAGAGCTGGTCAACGAAGACTGCTACGGCGCCGGTTGGATGGTTGTCATCAAGGTAGACGAAAACGAGGCTCTGGGCGGACTCATGAGCAGCGACGACTACGTCACGCATGTGGAAGCCCTCGACCACTGACCTCTGATTATGCGTTATCTGCCTCAAACCGAAGCTGAGATCGCCACCATGTTGGCAGCCATTGGCGCGCCCTCCGTCGACGCGTTGTTTGACAGTGTTCCAGCGGAAGCGCGCTTTTCCGGCGAGCTGGCCACTCCAGCCCGGCTGGCGGAGACGCAACTCATGGACCACCTGGGTGAACTCGCCGCGCGCAACACCGGTAGCCGCGCACTTTCCTTCCTGGGTGCCGGCGCCTACCATCATCACATTCCTCCAGCCGTCGACCAGCTCCTGCTGCGAAGCGAGTTCTATACGGCGTATACTCCGTACCAGCCGGAAGTCGCACAGGGCACGTTACAGACCATCTTCGAGTTTCAAACCATCGTCAGCGAATTGCTCGGTTTGCCTCTCGCAAACGCGAGCATGTACGACGGAGCAACGTCAGTTGCCGAGGGAGCTCAGATGGCTCGCCGCCTCACGAAAAGAGAGCGGATCCTGGTGAGTCGGTGCGTACACCCCGAGTATATCGATGTCATCCGCACCTATGTCGACGGCAGCACCACCGGCGCCTCCGTCGTCGAGGTGATAGACGTCAATGCCGAAGGGACCTACGACCTGGCCGCCATGGTGCAAGCGATGGGGTCCGACACGGCCGCGTGCGTGGTGGGTTATCCCAGCTTCTTTGGCGGAGTTGCGGACCTCGCGCCACTGTGTCGAGCCGCTCACGAGGCTGGAGTACTCGTCGTGTCCAGCACCACCGATCCGTACGCTCTCGCGCTGACTAGCGCTCCCGGCGACTACGACGTCGACATCGCTACTGGCGAGGGGCAACCACTGGCGAGTCCGCCGAACTACGGGGGACCGGGGGTGGGCTTGTTTGCCTGCCGCAATGACCGAAAGTACCTGCAACAGCTTCCAGGCCGCATTTGTGGCGAGACGTTGGACGCAAAAGGTAAGCGCGGCTACGTATTGACACTGTCCACCCGTGAGCAGCACATTCGGCGGGAGCGAGCGACGAGCAACATCTGCACCAACCAAGGTCTGCTCGCGTTGGCCCTAACCATTCGCGCGTCTCTCCTCGGTAAGTCCGGTTTCGTCGAAGTGGCTCGCCAGTGCCTGGCGAAAACTCACTATCTCCTGGAAAAAGTACGGTCGCTCCCCGGATGCTCGACGCCTTTCTCCGCCCCTGTCTTCAACGAGTTTACGCTGCGCCTACCAGGACCAGTCGAGCGCTTCGCTCAGCTACTCGAGACAGAGCACGTGATTGCGGGGCTAAACTTGGCTCGTTTCTATCCAAACTTGCAGGATTGCTTGCTGATAGCGGTAACGGAACGCCACACACGGCAAGATCTGGACCGCTTGGTAGGTGTTCTGTCCGAGGCCGTAAGCCAGAAGTCGTAGAGCTCAGTGCCGGCCGTGGCGATCACTGCCGGCGGCGAGTCGATGGCGCCAGGTCTTAGCGACTCGCCACATCGCGATCTTCGACAGGCAGGCGATAGTTCCTCCACCAACTGTCGCCGACCGTGCGGTGGACCGTCAGGCGAGCCCAGTCGAGGCCCAAAGTGACTACCACTGACTCGGTCTTCGAGAAGTCGCTGGCGCCAGTTGCCGCTAGCGTGAGCCCCCAGGGCAACCCAACGCTCAAGCTTGCGCTTGCCAGGGTAACGGACTGCTCTCCCCAGAAGCGTTGAATACCACCAGCGTCTATCGCGGCCCCCCAATCCCCTAGCGAGTACCCTCGCGTCGTGCCGCGCAACGCCAGACCAAGGTCAGTGCCTTGACCGAAGTGAGTAAGGGTTTTGGCAGCGAATCCCAGGACTAGCGGGTGCGTAGGGCTGCTTCCGAACCCTGCGTCGAGCTGCAACACACCCTGCTGCGTGTCCGCAAGATCAGGAGATGACAAGTGCGACACACCACCACCTACGTACATCCAGGAAGAAACGTCAGCGTGCGCTGGCCTTGCAGCACCAGCAACGCCAACGAGAACAACTCCGCTCAAGACTCTCCGGTACACGAAGCGGCGCTACCAGATTACCCGCATCAGCTCAAGCACATCCTGAGCTAGCCTTCCGCAGCGCGCGTTCGGCCACCCAGCGCTTCAGCGATTGGCTTCGGCTTGACGCAAAGCCGCTTCTATTTCCGCCCGCGCTACGGGCCCCTGAAGGCTAGCCACTAATCTGCTTTGGGCATCGAGGACCAACAAGGTCGGCACGTAGTTTACCGGCGCGAACGCGCCACCGCCGTTCAAGGTCGCCTCGTCCGCCATAGCCAGAGGAAAAGCAAGGTCCAAGCTCCGGGAGAAGGTGTCCAGCAGCACCGAGTAGTTGGCGGTTTCGAGTACGACGCCGAATGCGTTGATCCTGGGCACGTGACTGCGCAGCGTTTGGTTCACGCGGCGTAGCAGCAGCTGGGAGCCCCAATCGTACGTCGTGACCAGTGCCACGAGCACGGAACGTCCGCGCATGGACTCGGCCGAGATCACGCTGCCGTCCGGCGTCAGGAACGAGAAGGACAGCGCGCGACCCGCCGCAGGCGAAACTGCCGGCGAAGCCACTGCAGCGAGGTCACTACGCCCCGCTATCAACGGCTCTTGGTGAACACATCCTGCCGCGCACACAGCTGCTGCCAAGCACCCGCGAATCCACCGCTTCTCGAGCATCATCCGGGAAACGACGGCTTGGTGAGCTGAAGCCATGGGCTGAACCAGTCTGAGAACAAGCGCAATGCGTCTGGCAGCGCGTGGCCGCGCCTTTGGTGACCCAGTATGGTCTCAGCCAATTCATCGATCACGGCTCCCACGGCGGCCTCTTCCAAGGTGACACCTTCCACGATTACGCCCGCTTTCGGAGCATCAACGGTACGCAGGATCGGGTCGTGCTTGACCCAATGAAAACAACCCGCGACCTGATAACCGCAAGCAACCACATGGGCGAAATCCAAATACAGCGACGCCACGAGCACCGCAACACGCTGACTACGAGTCCCACCTATCAACGCCCTCATCTCGGCTCTCGCAGTCGGTGTTCGGCCGGTCGCATCGTTGCCTGAGGACAACACCCGCACCATGGCGGCGCGGCGGACATCATCGGATTCAACCGCCAACAACGGCGCATAAACGGCCACGGCCGGCACGTTGAAAGAAGCCGAGTCGCGCTCCAATGCGCGCAACCAGGCATCACGCTCCAGATCGTTCATGCGCGCGTATACATCGGCCGCTGCCAGGGCCGCTTCGGGATCACGGGTCAGCGCCTGAAGCCATTCGCGCCAAACTCCTTGAGTGCGAGCGTCGATCATGGCTGCCTCGGTCGGCTCTGAAGCTCCTGGCACTAGCCGCGGTTTCGATGAGTCAGCCAATCACCCTCACTTCCCGTACCAGCTCGGCTACTGCCCATTCACACGTCACAAGAACCCATGAAACCCACACGAAACACCGGATCCTCGTCGACTCCGTCCTGATACGCACTCAGCGTGCGCACCCGCGTGGTGCCGTGAGACATGCAAATCTCACGTAGCCAGGCCGTTGCGTGAAGAGGTCACCATACCCAATGATCGTTCGCGAGGCAATGAGGCTAACGTAAGGGGACTTGTTTGCTACGCCACCGTTCAATTCGTGTGCCGCATACGGATTCCGCACATAGGCATTTGGTCACGTCACGGATTCAGCGGTCCGACCAGCCAGGCCGCTGCCAGTTCCTCCTTTAAGTCCCGCAACAGCTCGTCAAGCTCGTGAACGCGCGAGGGTGAGCAAACGAAGGTCAAGTCCCCGCCCGCTTCCGAAAAAACTGCCGCCACACCGTCACTGGCCTCCAGAATGCCTCTGACATATACCACGTCTTTTGGAGTCACCACGACGCGTCGAGTCACGTGAGTCGCGTCAATGAAACGTTCGCGGGGAAAGCAAGCCACAGACATCTCCTGGGCCCTGCACAGGGACCTGTTTGGGGAGCTACGCTCAAAGGCGCTCCAAGGCAAGCTCGTACAACTCGACGTCGTCCGAATCTCCCGCCTCCCGCGCCGCTTCAATCAACCCATGAAGGACTTTGCGCAAAGCCTTCAGCAACGTCGTTTTCGCCGTTCCCGTGGCATCATCGATCTGCGCCTGAAGTAAAGCATACGCCTCCTCATCACGACGCAAGCGGTGCAGCCCGTCTACTAGCCTATCGATGATCGATGGCTCGGGCGTGCGGCTTGCAAGCAGCTGTGCCTTGAGCCCGTCGACCTCCAGCTCCAAGTTCCGGGCCCCGTCCTCGTCGTGCTCATCCTCCGAACCCAGTGCGCCACCCCCCGAGTCCGGGCCGGCCTCGACAGCAGATTCGTGCACTGACGCTGCTTGTTCGGGGCGTTCGCTCCGCGATGCTTGCAGATGGCCGCTCTGCACGCGCCCAACATGCACACGGCGAGCCGCCGCTCGGTATGCCTCAGCGATGGCGGAATCCTTTGGAGCCAGCCGCAGCGCCTCTGCCAAAAACCGTTCCGCAACGAGAACGTCGGCAGCATCCTGAGCAAAGTAGCGGCCCGCCTCCAATAGCCAATGAGCGGCTCGCAAAGCTTTCACCCCACTGCTTGCACTGATCGTGTCGGCGAGCCGCGAGAAGGCGACACTTGCACCGGCAACGTCACCGATCTTCGCGCGCCAGATCGCTTCATAGCCACGCGCCTCGACGGCCTCTTCAGACAACCCGCTCACCTGCCGTGCGCGATGGATCGCCTGAGGTAAATCCCCCACGTGGTCGGCGAGCAGGCGAGCCAGTGCTAGATTGGCGCGAGCTCGTATCGGCTCACGAGCCTCGGCAAGTTCAACCGTCCGTTGCAGCAGCACCATCGCGCGCTCGCACTTGCCAGCCTCCACGAAGCTCTGCGCCACTCCCAAACTCGACTCGGGATCCTTGGGAAGGTAGCGTAAACTTCGTTCGTACAACCGCCCCGCTGCACCGGAATAGCCAGCTCCCGCGAGCTCTGCCGCAGCCTTGACCAGGACCGTGTGTCGCGCCTCACTGCCCACCGAGGCAGCTTCCACGTGTTCGGCGTCCGCAAGCGCACCGTTGACATCTCCCAAGTGTACCCGAAGCGAGAACCTCGCCCAGCGTGCAGGTACGAATCCGGCGCTGGCAGCTAGGGCAAGTTCAATGACCTCCAGCCGCTGCTCGAGTTCGGGGAGCCACTGACCAAGTGTTAACCAATAAGCCGCCGCCAACGGCGGGAAGCGTTCGCGGGATGCAAGTTTTCCGACCGCCAACTTCGCCCCTTCGAAGTCTCCGGTCTTGGCCAGCAATTGAGCGCCCACGAGTCCGAACTCGACCGCCGGGAGTGATTCGACGAGCAAAGCCAAGGCGGCCTCGCTTCGCTCCTCGAACTGTGCGTCGATGGACGCTATCGTTTGCGACAGCTCCGGATGACGCGGTGTCGACTCAAGCGCTGCAACGTAATCCTGACGCGCCTCATCGACACGCCCAGCCGTCAGTGCTCGGTCGCCCCTCTGCAAACTCTTGGCGAACTCCAGAGCGCCGGCTACTTCTGGCGGAGCAGCCCAGTGCGGCAAGCTGCGGTCGAAAGCCACGGTCAAGCGTTCGTCGCGCACCTCCAGGCTGGACGGCCTCAAACCTCGGACATGCGGCAAGCGAAAGCCGAGCTTGGGCAGGAGTTCTCGGCTGACGCGTTGGGGCACCGAACCAAAGCTGACTCTTCTGCCATCGCCACTTCCCGCTTCTCCGAGCACGTGCGATAGGAATCCCAGCACGTACGAGAGAGCAGGACCGGCAACCTGTCCCGCGCAGCGCGGGTTACTGATGACGAAGCCTGCGTCCTCCTCGCCGAGCGGCGCCCAAAGTAGATCGAAGCCTAGAGCACCCCGCTCTGCGCACACGCCTAGCCCGATGCCATGTCTCACAGGCCAAAGCGTCACCGGCCGTTGAAGCGCCCCCAAAGATGGAATGTCTGCGGCTCGTTGAGAGAGCCAGGATTCGAGCTCGCCCAGGTCGACGGACACGACCAGCCGCTGCAGCAACCCTCGTTTGCGACTGAAACTTCTGACACCCCCGCTCAGGTCGACGGGGAAGCCCACGCCCGGCAACGACCAAGTCAGCTCTTCGACCTCAAAGCAGGCCAGATGCTGCGCCTCGTAGAGCTCGATGCCGAGTCCGCCGCGGAAAGCTACCAGCCTCAGCGGTACAGGAGCTCGCTTCGAGGCAGCACGGAACGCAGAAGTGGGCGCAGGCGGCCGGGCGTGGGTCACGGAACCCGGCAGCCTAACAAGCAGCACGACGGTTGGCCTAATGAAAGGACTACTTATCCAGCTGTTTACGCATCTGTTCGAGTAGCCCCTCTACGCCCTTCTTTTTGATGATGCGCTTGAACTGACTGCGGTAGTTGCTCACGAGGCTGACGCCATCCGTGATGATGTCGCGAATCTTCAATTCGTTTGCGGTACTGCCGACCACGTAGTCGATCGCGAGCGCCTTATCGCGCTTGTTGCCCTTCTTCTGCGCCCGGGTCTTGACCAACGTGCCCTGGGCAGCGTCAGCCTCGCCGATGTACTGCACCGTGTACTCCGCAGGGTCCCGCAGGTTCTTCCGATAAGACTTCTGCACGAGTTGCTGGAGTAGGTCGGCGAAGTCCTGCTGTTGCTTTTCGTTCAAGGATTGCCATTCGGAACCCAGGGACTGTTGAGTGATCGCCGCGTAATCCAGCATCTGCTCGAAGATGGCGAGGACGGCGGGATCCGTCTTGGGGTCCTTCGCCGATTTGACCGCGTGATGCAGAGCGGTTTGCTTGTTCTGAACGAACTTACGGGCTTCTACCCCTTCCGAAGCTGGGGAGGCGTTTGAGTCGGAGCTCGCTTCAACGGCGACAGCCTTGGGTTCAGCGGGTTCAGCCCCGGCGACGCTCGAAAAGGAAGCGCAGGTGAGCGCAACGCCCAGCCATCGGCTGACGCCGCGCTGCGAGAGGATTCGAAGCGAACCGGCATGATTGGGGCACGAAACAGGCATGGTACTACTCCACTCGAGTTGGGGCGGGAGAGACAGGACAGGCGGGAACCTAACCGACGAACACGGGCACGTCCAACTGACGGACTCGTCATTGCGGCGATGGTACGTCCTTGATACGCAATGACAACACTTTCGGTTCCTCGAGCCATCGCGCGGCTCCGGTCAAACGCCGTCGAGTTTGGCCAAGAGTTTGGCTCTACGACTCTACAGCGGGCCCAAAGCGCTCTATAACGGCCCCGGCGACAAGGTCCAGCGACCTTTGAGGCTCGGTGGGGGTGAGCCCACTGGCGCGCTCGACACTTGGCCGAGTTCCACGCAAAAAGTCGCGCCCTGGGGCACGGTGTCGTGAACAGCCAGCGTCCAACCATGATCGTCGGCAATCCGCTTGACGACGGCTAGTCCGATGCCCGTGCCGTGGGAGCGGGTGGTGAAGAAAGCGTCGAAGAGGTGAGGTTTAGCTTCGTCATCGATGCCCACGCCGCGATCGATGACCTCCACGCGAGCCCTCTGGTCCTCATCCAGGACCCGCACCGTGACCGCGGCCTGGGCTTGGCTGGCTTGTACTGCATTGCGCACCAGATTCCACAACAGCTGTCGAACCATGTCGGTGTCGGCCAAGACGAGCAATGAGGAGACTCCCTCGAAGCGGACTTCGACGTCGCCAGCACCGCGACCAGAGAGTCGTGCTAGCGAGACGACGTCCTTGGCCACTGCAGCTACGTCCACCACAGCCAGAATGGGGCGGCGCGGGTTGGCCAGGTTCAACATGTCGCTCACCAGGTCGTCCAGGCGTCGAGCTTCGCGCTCGACGATGTCGCAAAGCTGCCTGTCCTCGTGCGTGAGCTCCTGATTCGCGCTGAGCAAGCGGATACAACCGGAGATTGAACCCAACGGATTGCGGATCTCGTGCGCCAAAGCAGCGGCAAGACGACCCAACAATGCCTCTCTCTCAGCTTGGTTTGCGCGCGCCTCCGCGCGCACGACTTGACCGCCAGCAGTCTTCAGGCGCTCCGTCAGACTGCCCGCCAGTAGGGTCACCACCACCAGCATCAGAGCCGTGACCACGACACTATAGACCAGCTCCAGGGGCGTCACCATGTACGCTGCCGCGGGCTGATCCGGCGGTGGAGGAAGGATGCCGGAGACTAACAATACCACCAAGGCGTAGTAGAACGTGCCAGCTGCGAGCGCAGCGGTGGTAGCGCCTCTGAAACCGGCGAGAATGGCCCCCAAAAGACAGCTGATGCCGTAGAAGCTGGTCGCTCCGCTCGTGACCCCGCCCGATAGATATACGACGACCGACCAAATGGCTTGGTCCAACACCAGCTGGGCCGTCACCAACCGCTGCAAGTGCAGGCCTTCCCGCAAGAACCAGCCGTAGATGGCGCTCAAGGCAAACGCCACGCCGACAGTGAGCAAGGCGACGCGAACAGTGAAGGTGGACAGGTCGAAACCGGCTCGGACGTTGAACGAGACGGTGACCGCAAACAGACTCGCTATGAGAACCAGACGAGCCGCGGTAGCCCAACTCAAACGACGGGCAAGCGACAGGACGGGTAGCGCAGGAGCGGACGAATGCTTCACGAGCGAAGGGGGGGGCTAGTTCGCCTTGATGTTGCCAGCGAGCGAAAAGATCGGCAGGTACATCGCCACCAACACCACGCCAACCATTCCGCCGATGCCCACCATCATGATGGGCTCCAACATACTGGTCAGCGAAGCAACGGCGACGTCCGTCTCTTCCTCGTAGAAGTCCGCTATCTTATTCAACATCTGATCGAGCGCGCCAGTTTGTTCACCTACTCCGATCATCTGTACCACCATGTCGGGGAAGACGCCTGCTGCTTGCAGCGGCTCCGCCATGTTCTGGCCTTCGCTCACTTGCCGCCTCACCAACATGATGCCTTCCAGAATCACGATGTTCCCAGAGGTACGGGCACAGATTTCCAAGGCATCCAGAATCGGCACCCCGGATTGAAGCAGAGTGCCCAAGGTGCGAGTGAAGCGGGCTACTGCAATCTTTCGCAGCACCGGGCCAACGATAGGCACTCGAAGCACCATCGCGTGCAGGGCGCGCTTACCCTTGGGCCGCTTGATCGCCTGCGCCACGCCGAAAACGACCGCCAACAACGTCACGACGATGAAGGGGAGCCAAGAGACGAAGCCGTGCGAGATGCCGACCATGAAGCGAGTAATCCAGGGCAACGCCTCCGGCCCACCGCCGAACTCGGCAAACATGTTCTCAAAGGCTGGAATGACGAAGGTGAGCATGACGACCATCACGCCGATGGCGATCAGAAACACGATGATGGGGTAGCCGAGCGCGCCGCGCACTTGCCGTACCAGCTTCTGACGCTTTTCCAGGTACACGGACAGACGGTTCATGATGCTGTCGAGAATGCCTCCGGCCTCGCCAGCTTGTACCAAGTTGACGAACAGCTCGTCGAACACCCGCGGATGTCGTCGAAGCGCATCACTGAAGGACGACCCTTGCTCGACACTCGCCTTGATGTCGCGCAACACGACCGCGAAGCGCGGGTTCGATTGCTGAGACGCCAAGATCTCCAGGCACTGCACCAAGGGCAACCCAGCATCGATCATCGTCGCGAACAATCGCGTGAAAGTCACCAAATCCTTGGTGGTGACGCCGGTTCCAAACTGGATGCGTCCGAATTCGAACGCCTTCTTTTTGACGCTGACAACCACGAGGTTCTGTTGCCGTAGCTTGTTGCCAACCGCGTCCTCGTCGTCTGCTGCCATCGAGCCACGACGGACCTCCCCCGCCCTCGTGCGTGCTTCCCAAGTGAATTCTGCCATGCGGATCTGTGGATGCCTTCCTGGACGGGCCTCGGTCCGTGACGCTCGCGTCAAAGACCCTATTACGATAGCGTTCCAGAACTGGCTGTATTAAGCGAAAATCCGACGACTGCTCGACGTCTCTCCGGCGCCAGGCTGATCCGTACCGGTTGGGTGGAAAGCGCTACGTCGTATACTACCGGCACTCCTGCTGCGACGTCATGAAAGACCTCAACGATGAACACATCTGTCGACTTGTGCGCACTTGCGTGGTGGATGCGAACGTCGCACCGGGTGCCGTAGCGGGAGTCGCCATTCATCGCAACGGGCGGTGGCGCAACCATGTCGGTTACGCCGGCACTCACGATCCCTTCGATCGACAACCCGTCGCCCTGGACACGGTGTACGATCTAGCTTCGCTGACGAAGCCAATGGTAGCGTTTGGATTTGCGCGGGCCGTGGAGCTCGGAGCCTGTTCCTTTCACGACCCCATTGTCCGCTGGCTGCCGTCAACCGTCGGTTCGCCACTCGAGAGCGTGTCGCTGTCGAGCCTTCTCGAGCACCGAAGCGGCTTGCCCGCCCACCTCGAGCTGTACGCTCCACTTAGAGACGGCGGCCCCTTCGACCGCGCCCTTGCTATCTCCGCAATCGTCCGCAGTGGACGCGTTTACGAGTCACGGCCAGCTGCCGAATATAGTGATCTCGGCTATATCTTAGTCGGGGAGGCGCTTGAAGCAGCTACCAAAACTGAATTGGACGTCTGGCTGAAGCAGCAACTCACAGACGCCGGGATCTTCAACGTGTGGAGTGCGCGTCAGCTGCCCGAGGATGACATCCCATTCTTTCGCGTCGCACCCACGGAGGTCGTTGCGTATCGCGGAGGGCTGATACGTGGCCAAGTTCACGATGACAATGCCTGGGCATTGAACGGCCTCGGTTGCTCAGGACATGCTGGGTTGTTCGCCACGGTCCACGGCGTGCTCGCGTTTGCCAAAGCCATGTTAGACGTACACGCCGAGCGCTCGGCGCACCTGTCGGTTCAAAGTCGTCAACTGCTTCTGAGCCGGCGCACCGACGCCTCGCTGCGCGCTGGCTTCGACGGCAAAGGCAAGTCCGGGTCATCAATCGGTTCCGTCATGAGCGACGAAACATTTGGACATCTTGGTTTTACCGGCACGAGCTTCTGGTGCGACCCAGAGCTGGATCTAGCCGTCGTACTGCTCACCAACCGCGTGTGCCCGAGCCGAGACAACATCCTCATTCGGCAGGCCCGTCCGCTGATCCACGACCAGCTGGCTCTGCTTGCGCTGAGTCGCTCACACTCATGACGCTCGCGCCGCCTGAACTTGGAAGTTGTAAACACCGTTTGGCTGCGCCGTTCACCGTCGCCATCCTGCCTCGCTCAACCCGAACACGAGGCCAAATAGCGTTGGCGGTGCGTCACCTACTCCGTCACGAACCAGATCCGATTGCATGAGCAGATGACACTCGAGCGCAGTTTTCTTGAGGTTGCCGTCTGCAACCGCTAGGAAACGCCTTGGCGGAGCTAGCGTTTCGCGGCAGGATGGCATCCAAAGCAATGTGGCGACTCTGTATTGAGGACGACGAAGCGAATCGAACTGTCGTCAATTTGGTTCGCAAGGAGTACACGATCGGACGCGCCGAGGAGAATGCCGTTCGCCTCACCGAGCGCAACGTGTCGCGAGCTCACGCCGTGTTGCGGCGTACGGACGACGGCTGGACTCTTCAAGACCTGGAGAGCCACACCGGCTGCTACATCAATGACCGACCCATTGAAGACGAGCAGCTCCTCCAACACAGAGATAGAGTCCGCATCGGCGACTATGACATCACCCTGCTGGACAGCGAGCGGGAAGCCGAAGAACACGCTTCGGATGACCAGACGGAAACGGTTCCCGCCACCGCTGAAGCTGACGAAGCGTTGGAGCGCCACGATCGACTAGTCATCGTCGAAGGTCCCAATCCCGGTACGCAGTATCCTCTCTTGGACAAGCGCCTGCTCATCGGTCGGGGCGAGGAATGCGATCTTGCCCTGCCGGATACTTCGGTAAGTCGCGTCCATGCGACCCTCCTGAAGGACGAGCATGGGCGTTACCACATCAGTGACCAACAGAGCTCCAACGGGGTCCGCGTCAATGGAATGGAGGTAACCAAGATCCCGCTCTACTCCGGCGACGTCGTGGAACTCGGTGACGTGCATCTCCAGTTCGTGCCTAAGGGTTCTCGTTTCGACGCTCGGGCCTTGAGCGATAAGCCGGCAGACGCCGGGCCTGCCAAGGGCGGATCCAGAAAGTGGCTGTGGGCCGCGCTGGTGGTGGTTGCCGCCGGAGGTGTCATGTGGGTCGGCGGGCGACACAACATCGACCGCGAACCGGAACCCCTGGTCACGGCCGAAGCCTCCCTGCTGACTCAGGCGCAAGCACACCTCGAGCGGTCTGATCTCACTGCCGCTCACGCGCTGTTACATCACATTCCGGAGTCGAGCCCGGAGCGCCAAAGCCCGCTATTCCGGAGCATTGCCTCAGCGTGGGCCGATCAGCAGTTCGAGCTGGCAGAGATGTCGGAGGACCGTGCGACGCAAATGACGCTACTGCAGAAAGTCGCCAACGATGCTTTGGTCGATAGCCGACGCAAGGAACGTGCGGCGGCTCAGCTGGCCCTCTTAGCCGAGGTGGCTGCGCTGGACGACGTGGCTATGTTCGATTCGGGTGTCGGCGATGGCATAACTGGAGGAGAGACAGCCACAACTGACGAAGCCCCGGTGCCCACTTCCACGCCGCCAGCCGTGCGTAAACCTCCCACAAAACCTGCGATCGAAAAACCCGCCCCTCAAAAGCCTGCGCCCCAAAAACCGGCGGCGCCGCAGGCGGTAGCGAAACCTGCAACGAACACTACGGCAACCACTCCAGCGCCAAAACCTGCGCCGGCCCCAGCTCCGCAACCGGCGACAACCGCGCAACGCCCAGCGACCTCACCGCCTGTGACCCCCGCGCCGGCCCGCGCCCCGGTACCCCCCCCCACCCCACCGACTTCCGCTCCGACGCCCCCGCCACCCGCTCGATTGCCTAGCACATCCCCCCCTTCGCCGATTCCAACACCGGCGCCGATGCCACGACCAGCACCCCCGCCGCCGCCAGCACCCGGCGCCTCACCTCCGGTGACGGCGTGGCCGACCAGTCCTGCACCCACGCCTTAACGCGCTACGTCCCACCTGCTATGGGCCACGCTTGTGTCCGACGAGCCTTCACGCGTCCCTCACCTCCGGGTCAAAGCTCCGATCACGCGCTCGCCACGGCACGCGCTACTGTCTGCACCAGCCCAAGCTGCGCTGTGGCTGTTGGCGCTAGGCTTGGGTTTACAGTGGACGCCAGGCGCCGAGCGTTGGCGCTTGTGGGCGCGCCCAGCTGACAGCATCAACGACGAAGGGGGCCTGCTCAGCGACGCCGATCAGCGCGAGGGGTCGAGTGTGCTGGAGGCAGAAACACGGTTCCGTCCGGAGCTCGCCCAAGTCGACCAGGAAGCCGCGCCTCCGCAAGGACGTGGCCCCATAGCGCAACGGCAGCTAGCGGAAAACGAGCGCGTCTTGAACGCCGTCAAGGTTGCGCACGCGCCGGTGCCGATCGCCGACCCAGACCGCTCCCTCGACCCATTCTTCGCGGCACTCGCGGCGACGGCCAAGCGTGAACCTAATTCCACTACGCGAGTTCTGTACCATGGCGACTCCCTCGTCGTCTCGGACTACGTCACGGGCACTCTACGGCGCGCCCTGCAGTCGGAGTTCGGCGATGCAGGCCATGGCTTCGTACTCATGGCTGATGCATGGCCCGCCTACTTTCACAACGACGTGTTTCGCTTCGCTAGCAGAGGCTTCGAAGTCAGCCGCATCGTGGGCCCCTACATAAAGGACGGCTTCTATGGCCTGGGAGGAGTCTCCTTCAAGGCGCCGCCCGGGGTACGCGCCAGATTTGGCACTGTCGACAAGGGCGAGTATGGCAGGCGCGTGGCCCTGTTCCAGGTCTTCTATCTCGAGCAGCCAGGTGGCGGTGACATCAGCGTAAACTTAGACGGTGCGCCACACGGCACGATTCATACCGCAGGTCCCGTTCCTCGCTCGCGCGTTTACGAGGTAGAAACCAGCGATGGAGAGCACCAACTGGAACTGGTAACGGCGACCGGCACCACGCGAACGTTCGGCGTGGTACTCGAGCGCAAGGCGCCGGGAGTGGTCCTCGATGCAATAGGTATCCAGGGAGCGCGTATACGCTTTCTCGACAAGCACGACGACGACCACTGGGCAGCTCAACTCCAGCTGCGACGACCAAACCTCCTCGTGTTTCACTTCGGCGCCAACGAAAGCGGTGACGGCTTCGCCTATCCGATGGAGGAATATCACCGGACGATGAGCGAGGTACTGCTGCAAGCCAAGCGAGCGGTACCCGGTGCAGGTTGCCTTGTCCTGGCCGCGATGGATCGTGCGCGAAAACAAGGGGAAGCGGTTGTTACTCACCCCATCATTCCCCATATCGTGCGCGTACAAGAGGCCGTCGCTAGGGAGGTCGGGTGCGCGTTCTGGAACACCTTTGAAGCCATGGGCGGAACGGGTTCTATGGCAGTCTGGGTGAGACGGGGACTGGGGCAAGCTGACATGACGCATCCGTCGGGATGGGGAGCCCAGGTTCTCGGTAATTGGCTCTTCTCGGCGTTGATGACCGAATACAACGCCTACTTGACGCGCTCCGCGTTGACCGATGAATCACCCGCGGATAGTGCAGGCGACA
>CAZNZA010000067.1:0-1545 GCA_964577325.1 uncultured Polyangiaceae bacterium | reverse complement strand
CGGTACCCTGAAACTGTCAGGTGTACCCCGTCTCGTGACGCAAGGGGTGGCGAGTGCGCCCTCCATTGACCGAAGGAGCCGGTTCCCCCCATTGCTTGGTAGGCGCTGAAGTACAGGCAGTCGAGTCGCTCCGCCGCCTGCCTCAAGAAAATGTCCAACTCCCCGACCCTCGGGAGCGATTGACCTGTCTTGTCCTGGCGATCCGTCGGGCCTATCAGTAAGCAGACGGCGCGCGTTGACCGGATGTGGTCGACCACGCGCTCATACCCGTCGTAGTAACGGTTGACGTCACTTCGGTCGCCGGCTTCGTTGGTGCCGTAAGCGACGACGACCAGATCAGGATCGCGCGCCCGCAAATGGGCGCCCCAGTCCTGCTCGTCCCAAGCTAACCAGGTGGATAGCCGCGCCCCATTTATCCCCAACGCGTCGAGCACGAGCCCTGGTGGTGAGGTTTCAGCAAACACGCCCAAGAGGCCGACCTCTCCTGCTGCTACTTCGAGGCGAAAGAAACCGTCGGCACTTGTCGCGGTCGCCACACGCCAACCGCTTTGCGGATCCAACATCGGCGCTTGCGTGGCGTCGATACGTCCCCCGTCAGTCTCCAGCACAAACCGAGCGTTGTCTGAAGCCGTGAAGTGGACGGTCCAAGCGAGAGACCGCTGGGGACCCAACACGTTTACATGGGCGCCGTCGCCCGAATCTCCAACGGCACGCCGTCCGGCGAGACCGAACTTCCCGTCGAGCTGTCGTTCGCTGCTCGCGGCGACTCTCGGCTCCTGCCGCCAGCTGCCGAAAGTCCTTACCCTCGCCCCTTCGTGACGCACGCCCGACAGCCCCACGGGAACGAAGCCCGGCCCGCCGTCGCCAAATCTGTCCTGGAGCAAACGGCGCACCTCGCCCGTCCAAAAGTCAGCTGCCGTGTGCGAGTCACCCAACCAAACGATCCGAGCTGGCCGCCGCGGCGGGGGGCCATGCTCGAGGTCGACCAACGTCGAGCGCAAGCGATCCAATCTCGTGCGTTCGATGCTGGGCGAGTCGAGGGGAGGATTCGTCGCCGGGTCCGTTCCTGCCGTATGGCCCGGCACGGCAACTACCGAAGGCGTTGGTGAAGAACTGCGGGTCGGCGCATTCGGGATCCCGCCTCTAGGCGTACATGCAGCGACCAGAAGGCTGGCGACGATGGTCGGCAGTTTGCGTAAATCTGGCAGGGTCAATGCGCGTGCTCGCCAACTCATGAGCTCAAGGTCCGCTTGCTCCCAGAGCCCTGAGGTCGATGCTGCCCTCGGCCATCAACGCCGTGCCTCGTTTACTGACCGCTACGTAACCCGCGGATCCGTCACCTATCGCGGCAATGAGCCCTTCGCACGTGCGGGGCGTCAAGAAGCGAGGGATCTGAACGGCTTCGGGTTCACGGCCTAGCTGCGACCAGACATCTCCGAGCGGGGCCCCCGAAGCGACGACGACTCCAGGACCGCGTGCTGCCCATGCCACCTCCGCGGCTTTGCCTTCTCGTACCAAGCCCTTTCGGTTCACCACCACCTCGTT
>CAZNZA010000066.1:27724-29481 GCA_964577325.1 uncultured Polyangiaceae bacterium | reverse complement strand
GGTTTCGATGCCCTCCCACAGCACAGTGAGGGTCGGCATCGAAACCGTCGAAGGGGCTTCTGTTTGCCTCGGCTTTTCCTGTTTTTCTTGTGCTGCGACAAGCACGACGATTTCACACATAGCTCAATAAGTTGCCCTCGGTGGGCTCAGAACTTAGTTGTCGCAGCACTAGTCGGTTGGTGAGGGCGGATTGGAATGCAGTAGCAACGTGGTGAGGTCCATTCTGCTGCTCGAACTCGGGTTCGTGTGGACGCTCCCTCGACGACTTCGACACCGCAGCGCCATGGCTCGGCCTGGTCAGGCAGAAGTCGCTCGCGCAAGATGCCGAATCTCTCACCAGAGTGGTGGACTGAGCACGAGGTCGAAGTGCTGCTCCGGCGCGGTAGCCCAGGCACCTAGGCTCGGCGAATAACTCCGCATGCGGAGCGTCGTTCCGTCTGGATCGAACTCCAGAAGTCTCAAGTAGCCCAGACCGCCTTCATCCAGCATCTGATAGTTGACCAGCACCTGGTGTACCACGTTTCCGGCGGCCCCCAAGCTACCGAGGTAACCCGCGCCGTCTCCAAGAACGTGCCCATTGAGAGTCAGAAAGACGTGCGAATGTAGAGATATCAACTCTCTCCACAGGCGCTCACCGTCATAGGTATCCGGCTTTGCAGTGCCGTAGGCAAACGGACTCCACTCTTGAGCAGGGCCTTTGCGAACCCAGTCGTAGCGGGTCGAATCATGGTAGAGGTAGGTGTGATTGACGAAAATCACGCGATCGCTGTCGTACGTCGAGAGCACGTCGTTCGCCCACCGCACCGCATCTTCCCCGGGACTCCACTCGAGCACGAGCACTCCTAGCATCGCTTGAGGCAGCGGGATGCGGTAGTATGCGTTTTCGAGGTCAGCGGGCTTCAAGCTGGCCGCGAGTACCGTGGCTGTCGCTGGGGGAGGAAAGGAAAAATGGGCTTGAAAGTGGGTGAAGCGCCGATTGGCGGTGCCGTCGTCGCCATAGTCGTGATTACCTGTAGCAAGTAACGTGGGTGTGGTGGACCACAAGGGTTCAATGGCGTCGCGCACGAACGACCATTCGTCCGGCGTGTTGCTTTCGGTCAGGTCCCCAAGGTGAAGCACCGCCTTCAAGTTGAGCTGTTGGTTCGACTGTTTTAGCCACGATGTCTGCGTGTGAAGGTGTGGGTACCGGCACAGCGCGTAATATTGCGTATCGGGCAGCACCGCCACCGTCAGCGTTCCTGGCACGAAGGGGTCGGGTCTTTGATTCTGAGTCGGGTGCAGGGCCCTTGGGAATCCGCGGTCGAGTAAGGCCCGAGGTAGACCGCACGGCACGTTAGCTTTTAGCGGCGCTCGAGAGACGTCGGGAACGGGCGAGGCGGCATTCCTACTGCAGGAGCCGAGGAAAGCTGAGACACTGAACGTGAGCAGCCCGAGGGCGAAACGGCAAAGGCGCAAGCGAGAAGGCATGGGCGCCTGGCCCCTATCACGATTGGCGTACGGTGCCCACTACCGGCTGCAGCGTGAGCGACGGTGTAACAGGAGCGCCACACCGGCACCGCACTCGACCCAAACTCACGTTGGTGAGACCATTGCTCCAGAGCGTCAATGGCGGATCCGGGGCGCTGGGGCAGAAGGGTCCGGGTGAGCCCGCTGCACGTCGCTATCTCCGGGCGCAGTGCCAATCTCCGGGCGCAATGCCAATCTCCGGGCGCAGCACCAATCTCCGGGCGCAATGCCACCGAAAAGCAATCATCGCC
>CAZNZA010000066.1:26432-27624 GCA_964577325.1 uncultured Polyangiaceae bacterium | reverse complement strand
CCACCGAAAAGCAATCATCGCCCTGCATCTGTCAGCCATCACAGTTCGCGAACGGAACAGGATCGCTTCCACGTGCACCGCTCTATTCCTGCAAAACAAAAACTTGGTCTCCGCGCGAGTTGGCCGTGGTACTGACGTGTCGGTAAGTGTGACTACGACTTCGCGACCCGCTTTCCCTTGGGAGGCGCTTCCGCGGAATGCGGCTTCGGAGATTTTCGTGGCGCAGGCGGCCGAGGCAGTGACGCAAGCGGCTTTCCCCTAGCATCACAACCTTCTCACTAGGTCGCCCGAGGCGGGTTCGTTCCGGAACGATGGGTCCGACGCGAGACCTCATCGGACAGGTGCGCCCGTAGGAACTCGTGGCGTCCAAGCGACGAACGTTGACCCAGATGCTTACATCCGCACAGGACGAGACGACACATATGCAACGCAAAACGACAAGGACTTTCGACGAGGCAGGCCGCAGCCTGAGTCGGTTCGTTTGGCTGATTGCTCTAGCGAGTTGCTCAGGCGAGGTCGGGGAAATCACTCAAGACCCCTTGGGCTGGTCCAACTCGGGAGTCGAGGGCGCCCCGAGCAACGAGGAGAGCGGGAGCGACGAGCCCCCGTCGGTGAAACCTCTCGACCCTAATCCTGACCAAGGCCAGTCGCCCGCTACGGTATCGCCACAATCGCCGAACTCTCCCTCTGGTGACCCCAGCGGCAACGAACCGGATGATGGGGATCCTTCGCAGCCCGAAACGACGGACCCTCAGGATACGCCGCAGGTAAACACTCCGGTGCAACCCGTCGAGGAGGTGCCGGAGGTGATGGCGCCCATGCACGACCTGTGCTCAGACGTGCCGCCGGATGACCGGGAACCTTGTGGAAACTGGGCCGAATGGGGCGAGTGCGAGAATGGCTGGATCAAAGATCACGGCTACTGCAATCTCTCCTGTGGACGGTGCGACAATCCACCGCCCACGCCGATGCCCGAGCCGGAACCGCAGCAGCCAGCCCCGGAACCGCAACCGCAACAGCCAGCGCCGGAACCGCAACAGCCAGCGCCGGAACCGCAACAGCCAGCGCCGGAACCGCAGCAGCCAGCGCCAGAGCCGCAGCAGCCAGCGCCAGAGCCGCAGCAGCCAGCGCCAGAGCCGCAGCAGCCCGAGCCGGAACCGCAGCAGCCCGAGCCGGAACCGCAGCAGCCAGC
>CAZNZA010000066.1:22665-26332 GCA_964577325.1 uncultured Polyangiaceae bacterium | reverse complement strand
CCGGAACCGCAGCAGCCAGCGCCGGAACCGCAGCCAGAGCCTCAGCAGCCCGCGCCCGAGCCGGAGCCGCCGCCACCCCCACCAGCACCGCAGCCTGCTCCTCCGCGGACAGGTAAATTCGTCGGCAACATCACTACCAGCGGCGCCCTGCGCTCGGATTTTCTCCAGTACTGGGACCAGCTGACCGCCGAAAACGAAGGCAAGTGGGACGCCATCGAGCCGACGCGCGACCAGATGAACTGGAGTAAGAGTGATGAGTACTACCAGTTCGCCAAGAGCAACGGGATCCCCTACAAGCAGCACACTTTCGTTTGGGGCAGTCAAGAGCCCGGATGGATGGCTGGACTGTCCGCCAGCGAGCAAGCGGCGGAAGTCGAGGAGTACATTCGCCTGTTCTGCGAGCGTTATCCCGACGTTCCCATGATCGACGTGGTCAATGAGCCAGACCACGCTACCCCCAGCTTTGCCGGTGCTTTGGGTGGCGGCTTGAACGACCACGCATGGGTGGTCTGGTCGTTCGAGAAAGCTCGCCAGTACTGTCCAAACTCAATCCTGATCCTCAACGACTACAACGTGTTGAGGTGGGACACGGACAACTTCATCAGCATCGCGCGCAAGGTGGCGTCGCGCGGCCTGCTGGACGCAATCGGGTGTCAGGCTCACGGTCTCGAGGACCAGAGCTTCGCCGAATTGCAGGCAAACTTTGAGAAAGTCGCCGGCGTTGGCGTGCCGATTTACATCTCGGAATACGACATCGACGAGGGCGACGACACTCGTCAGCAGCAGATCATGGAGCAGCAGTTCACCTTCTTCTACAATGAGCCACGAGTAGCTGGCATCACCGTATGGGGCTACATTCACGGGGCGACGTGGCGGACCGATACTGGACTCATCCGTAACGGCCAGCCAAGGCCGGCAATGACGTGGCTGATGAACTTCCTGGGGCGGTGAGGGAGGACCGCTGGCGTCAGGTGCTGGTCACTTCGAGACGAAAGCCCGCTCAGTCAGATAGTGACCCGGTTCGCCGCTGTTGCCGTGGGAGAACCCCAACTGCTCCAGCTGGTTGGTGGCTTGCTCGAGCATGTTTACGTTACCACACAGCATGACGCGGTCGTGCTCGGGATCGAAAGGGCCTCGGTCGCACCGCGCGAACAACGTCCCATCGCTCATCAGATCGGTCACACGTCCTCGAGTTTCGAAAGGTTCTCGCGTCACGGTCGGAATGTACGTCAGCTGGTCTCGCACCATGTCCCCCAGGAACTCGTCTGCGGGTAGCTCCTCGGTCAAGTACTGACGGTAAGCCAGGTCCTTGGCTTCGCGGCACGTATGCACCAGGATGATGCGCTCGAAGCGTTCGTAAGTTTCGGGATCTCGAATCGTGCCCAGAAAGGCGGCCAAGCCCGTACCCGTCGCCAATAGCCACAAGGTGCGTCCGGCGATGAGGTTGCCGATGGTGAGTGTACCCGTCGGCTTGTTACCGACCAGTACCTGGTCTCCCGGACGGATGTGAGCAAGTCGCGACGTCAGCGCACCCTGGGAGACCTTGATGGAGAAGAACTCGAGGTGCTCGTCATAGTTTGCGCTTGCCATCGAGTACGCGCGCAGCAGCGGACTGCCTTCTACTTCGAGCCCCATCATCACGAACTGCCCGTTGTTGAAGCGAAAGCCGGCACTACGTGTCGTGCGCACGCTAAACAGGCGGTCGGTCCAATGATGAACGTGCGTAACTTGTTCCTTCGTGTATTTCATGGCGTTGGCTACCTCATCAGCACTTACGGTTTGCAGTGTAAGCAGCGGTAGCGCTCCCGCCATTGCGCGTTTGGAATGGCGCCGATAACCCGCGCCAAGTGGTCGAATTTGCGGCAGTCTCTTCGCAATGAACTTTCGTTATGGACGGTATAGCCATGACCGCGCACGGGAGCCGAGGAGGCTGTGAGCGAGGAGCAACGCCCGCTAGCGGGACGGATCGGTAGCGAGGGTGAGCGAGTAGCTATCCGCGGCCTAAGCGCCGGCTACCGGCAAGTCGAGCTGCAGTCCATCATAACCGGCGACGATTGGACCGGCGTACGTTTGGCTGGCTTCTCGGAGAAGTACGGCCGGTCTGTGGTCGTAGCGGCTGGAAAAATGAGTCAACACCAGCTGTTTGACGGCCGCGCGCTCGGCCACTTCACCAGCTTCGGCGGCCGTGCTGTGTTGCGTTAACTCAGCCCGCGCCTGTTCGGTGCGCGAGAAGGTGGCTTCATGCACCAGGATGTCGGCCCCGGTGGCTGCTCGTACGAGCGCGTCGCAGGGGCGGGTGTCTCCGGAGATGCACAACTTTCGGCCCCTGCGGCCGGGACCCAAGACCTCTGACGGCTCGACGCGGCGGCCCGCAGGCGTCACGACGGTTTGCCCGGCTTGGAGCTGGCCAAACAGGGGCCCGGCTGGCACCCCGAGGTTCGCGGCCCGTTCGACGCTGAACTTACCCGGACGCGGGTTTTCTTCGATAGCATAAGCGAGGGTGGGCACCCGGTGGACGACTTGGATTGCGCGGATGCAATAGTCGCCGCGTTGCACGACGTCTCCGTCGCTCAGCGCGTAAAACTGCGGCTTCACCTTCAGGTCGTCCACCCCGGTGAAGATCATGCGCGGCAAGTCATCGGTGATGAACGGAGCCGGGCCATAGATTTGAATCGAGCCTGCCTGCGCCGTCATCGACAAGGTGCGCAGCAAGCCGATGATGCCGAGGTAGTGGTCGGCGTGAAAGTGCGTGAAAAGGACGAGGTCTACCCGAAGACCGACGCCAAAGCGGAGCAACTGGCGTTGAGTGCCTTCCCCGCAATCGACGAGCAGGCGGTCTCCGTATATCGACACCGCCGTTGCTGACAGCCCCCGTTGGATGGTTGGCTGGGCCGAGGAGGTGCCGAGCAGAGTGGCGCGAAAGATGGTCATGGCTTCGGCGAGGACATCACGCGTCGAGCATCTCCGCGTATCCTTCACGGTAGGTCGGGTAGTGGAAGGCGTAGCCGCTCTCACGCAGTTTGTCTCCGCGGCAACGTTTATTTCCGGCACGCGGTGCGGCTACGGGGACGCTTTCAGGCAAACCTACGCCCAATTTCACCGCCAAGAAGCGCAGGACCTCTTCCAAAGGGGCCGGTTCATGGTCAACCCCGAGGTACAGCGGCTGTGGGTCGTTGACAGACATGAGGTGTCGCAAGGCGCCGGCCACGTCGTCGCGGTGAATGCGGTTCGTGTAGTGCGGGTGCGCGCGGTCGAAGGCCGCCGAGCCACTTCTCACTGAGTCGATGAGCCGCGTACGACCAGGCCCGTATATCCCGGCACACCGCAGCACGGTTGCCGGCACGCTCGCCCCCCAAGCCAAGCGCTCGGCTTCTAGGGTGCGGATCCCCGCAAAATGGGCGGGAAGCGTGGGTGACGTCTCGTCAACCCAGCTGCCGTCGTTCTGGTGGTAAACAGTGGTGCTGGACACGAACAGCAGGCGCCGCACCCGGCTGAGGTCCGCCGCGTTCAGCAAGTTGGCAAGTCCGTGAACATACACCGCCTCGTATTGGGCATCGGATGAACGCCCCGCGGACGCCGCGTAAACCAAATGCGTCAGCTCCTTGGGCAACACGCTCCGCAGCGTCTCCGGCCGCGTCAGGTCGGCGCACACCCAATGGCTGCCCGG
>CAZNZA010000066.1:18899-22565 GCA_964577325.1 uncultured Polyangiaceae bacterium | reverse complement strand
GCGGCACTGTCCTCGTCCCCGGTTGCCACCGCGTCGACCACCTCGCGCAAGTGATCAGGATACGTAGATTCGAGGATCCAAAGGGCGGGCACCCGCTCCAGCGTCTGCCGCAGAGCTTCGAGAAACGGGTTGGCAATCCAACGAATGGCCACGGAATGCGTGGAGTCGACGAGGGCGTCGAGCCAACGTTGGGAACCTTGAGCCACCACAGCCGCGTCGCGGCCGTGGAAGGCATTGATCAGGAGTACCGACAGCTCGCGCAGACGTTGCACGTCGTCGGGAATGGCCTGCCGTGCTGCAACACGCGTGGCGTGCTCGAGCAGCAGCACGCGCGGTTCGAGGATGTCAGCAACCACTCGAGCAGCTTCGCTGCCATCTGGTCCGGCTTTGAGATACGGCGAGAGCAGCTCGAGCGTGCCGGTGCGTCGGAAGTTGCACACGATGACGCCGCGGCCATGCCTTACCGTGACCAGCTTCGCTTGTTCGAGCTTACGCACGGCTTCGCGCAGAGTATTGCGGTTGGTCCCGTAATCTGTCGCCAGCTCGCGCTCGCCCAGCAGTCGTTCACCCGGTTGCAGCTGCCCGCGCAAGATCTTGGTGCGCAGGTCTTCGAAGATGGCATCGGCCAGGTTTGATAGGCGGGAAGGCAATTCAGAATCATCGGAAGCCATCGCCATCCGCTTACCCCAGTCGGGCCCGATGCGCGAGGGAGGATCATGTCTGAGCGTCGGGTTCTGACAGGGCGCTCAACAAGCCTTGCAGCCAATCCGTGGCATCGGCGTGGATTGGCTCCCAAGCGGTTTGGGCCCACGCCGCCACCAGAGGCAGATGGCTTGCTTCCAGGCGTAGCGCGGGCCTGGCGGAAAGGATGCGGTGCAACCGGTGCGCCACCTCCGCGGGCTCCTGCGCTACGACCGTCGAGCCGCGCGCCAGCAACCGCGTCAACAACTCGCCAAACCTGGCCCGGGACGAGCGACATAGGTCGCTTTCCGCCAGCAGATTCAGTCCGCTGGCTATCGCCAAACGATAGGCATTCATCCGGGGTTCCTGGCTGAGCGCGGAGTCGAGAATGAGTTCGACTCCCACGTGAGCCACCGCCCGGCGTTGGCCGCTTCCGAGGCAGGTGCTGCGGAGCCAGGTGCGGGCCGCGCCCTGGTGCTCGAGAAAGTGGCGGCTCGTGTGAAAAGCTCTGTCGGTGGCGTGGTGAAACTCCCGCCCGCGTTCGACTGAGGCGTCGGTAAAGGCTGGTGCGGGTTGGGCCACCATGGTTTCGAAGTCGGGCAGCATGGCGCCCAGCACGAAGAGGGGCTGCGCGCCGGCGGCTGAAGCCACTACAGAATGGCCGAAGAAGTTCACGCATGCGCCGATACGCGGCTTACCCGAGCAGCGTCAAGGCGTAACGGGTTTAGCTATGGTTCAAGGGCGACTGGCGGGCTGTGACGGGTTTGGAGCCCTCTGCAGCGAGCGCAACAGCTCCTGGCTCTGCCATTGCTCCAGACGTAAAGCGAAGTCGCTGACCAGCGGTTCGAGTTTCCTTACCGCAGCTCGGTAATGGTGAGGGACGGGAAGGGCGATCCACCCCAAGAGCAGAATTGGCGACGACACGGGCAGCACCAGCGCTTGGAAGCACATCAAGTGCCGGCGCAAGTCCGCGGGTACATTCAACTTTACCCCCTGCCGAACGGTGCCGAGCCACTCGACCAACGCGGGCGTCAGCGTCTCCTCGACCTGGGTACCACTGACCACGGCACTACGCGCCGGTGCTGCCGAGGTAGACATCACCAAAGCTGCGCAGCTGGGCACCTGCGCCAAGTGAAGCACCGCTCGAGCGAGGTCCTGAGGCAACACGGCTGGAAATTTTTTCTGGACGAAGACCCCCGTCGACAATCGCGCACGGGCGGAGGGTACGGCGAGGCTGGTGCCGGAGGTGGCCGCGGTGCGAGTCCCTGTCAAGGAGCGAGACGCTATCGATGGGCGCATAGATATGGGACGTACGGCTCTCAGTGTTCGGCACTTCAGAGGCTTTGCAATTCCGACCACGCAGACTGCCGTTGCCTTGGTTCGCGAAGCCCTCCCAGGAGTTCTAATCGGCACGCGTGAACGGCGGGGCAACCCCGCTGAGCTCCATCAGCTTCCGGTCCTGTTCCGCAACAGACGCTGCGGCACCGTTATGCTCCGTTGGTGGAGATTGCTCCAGCGCCTGGTAAGATGCGGCCATGTTGTTGCCGGCGGATAGGGCAGTACGCGTCGACCGATGGTTGCTGGCGGCGCGCCTCTTCAAGACACGCGGTGAGGCGCAGCAGGCCTGCTCGGGGGGCCGGGTGAAAATCAACGGTAACTCGGTCAAGCCGAGTCACCTCGTGAAGTGCGGCGACGAAGTGCGAGCCGAAGCGCCTCGCGGATTGGTGGTGCTGATCGTGAGAGAACTGGCCGAAAAGCGCCAAAGTCCGGAGCTGGCGCGGCAGCTGTACGAGGACCATTCGCCGCCCCCACCCCCAAAAGAGGAGCGAACGGAGCTGCCTCAGCGAGACCGTGGTACGGGCCGACCCACGAAGGCAGACCGCAGGGCTCTGCAACGTTTGCGGGGTGAATCTTAAGGGAACGTTGTCGAATTGCCGCTTCTGGCCACCCACTCAGCCGAATTGCATTTAAAGGTGGCCCAAGACCGAGATCGGGACCAGACCATCAGAGAAACGGTCGGCTTAACAAATAGTTTTCACTCGACCCAGTCGCGGAAGGGACTGCATGGCACGCAATAATCGGACCGATAGTACGGCAACCAAGTCCGAGAGCTCAGAAGGCTCCGTCAGTTTTGGATTTACTTCTTCTTATGCAGACGATGAACACATCGTCCGGCACAGCCTTTCATCGGAAGAGGGCATGCCCGTCGTAGACGTCGACGAAATCATGGCTCGCGCCGCTGCTCGAAGGGCTGAGCGCAAGGCCGCCGGGGTCGAAGACCGCTACCGTCAGCCTTTTCCTTGGACGCCTGAAGTCCTCGAGCGGGACGCTCGGCTAGCGGCTGACGTCGAGGCGAACGAAGAGGCGGAGCTGGAAGAGGCAGAAGCTCAGGCCGAGCACCCGAAGAGCGAGAAGCGGCTGTCTCACCCTTCCTGATCACCGGGCTAGCTCTAGGCATCACCCCCCGCTGGTAAGCTGCTCAGCGGCTGCAGAGGGCGGGGTGTCATCCTCACGCTGAGTCAGGTATCCCTCCGGTAGGCTTACTTGTTGGGTACCACTCCCTTTACCGCGGGCCACGCGCATGGCCTCCGGCGGGAACGGCTGAGCCCGGTTCACCTCCGAGACAGCGAGTGCCAGGTCATCCAAGGCATGTATCTGCATCAGGCGCTGGCGTAGCGCCGCGCTATCGCGAAAGCCTTTGGTGTACCAAGTCGTGTGGCGACGGAACGCACGGATGGCCGCGCCTTCGCCGAACCACTCGCACAGCATACGGGCGTGCGCGAGCATCACGTCGACTACCTCTCCGAGATTGGGGGGATCTGGGGGCTCTCGACCGTCGAATACTGCCGCTAGATCGCGAAACAACCACGGACGGCCCAGGCATCCGCGGCCCACGATAACGCCGTCGCAACCGGTTTGGCGCATCATTCGTAACGCGTCTTCGGCCTCCCAAATATCGCCGTTGCCCAGCACGGGGATGCGCAG
>CAZNZA010000066.1:0-18799 GCA_964577325.1 uncultured Polyangiaceae bacterium | reverse complement strand
CCGCCTTTGCGCGTCACCTTGCGCACGGGGCAGCCAAAGTTCATGTCGATGTGGTCGACGCGCCCTTCGTTGACCAACCGTTTTACGGCCTCTCCGACGTAGTACGGATCAACCCCGTACAGCTGCAAGCTGCGCGGCTTCTCGTCGTCGCCAAAGTCCGCCAATTTCAACGTTTTCTCCCGGCCCTCTACCAAGGGACGAGCCGTGATCATCTCACTGACGTAAAGCCCCGCTCCAAATTGTGAGCACAGCTTGCGAAACGGATAATTCGTCACGCCCGCCATCGGCGCGAGCACGACTGGCGGCCACACGGTCAGGGAGCCTAGCTGCAGCGCCTGAAACTCTCCGCGCGTTGCTTTGGCCACGTCGCGGTTGATCGGACTCTTGTACGCGGGGTCCATGCCGCCGCCGTTTAGCGCAACGCACGGCAAATGGGCAGTGCCAGCTGTCGGGCGCGGCATCGACAGCTGGCCGCCCGCGCGGGAAACAGGTTGACCTATGGTTTGCGCCGCGAAGCCATCAGAGCGCGGCCCAAAGTTGCGGCATTGAGAGGTGTGGTCAGCAGAGATTTCGCCAGCTGGCCAGCGAGCTCCAAAGGAGAGTTGCCTTTCGCTTCAATGGCCACCTTTTCTCCGCTCAGTTCGTCCTGCAACGCGCCGCGCGCTATGGTACGCGAGCCGTCCGAGCGGATCTCGACCATGAGCCGGGCCACGACCGGCGGTTCGTCGGGAGGGCTCGCCAGCGGCGCTTCTTTGCTCGTGGTTTGTAACGCAGCATTGGGCGGCATTGACCGCCGCTCGCCTGCAGTGGCGGAATTCAGCGCTTCCTGGGCAGCGCTGACAGCGATGTCCCGGGCAAACCGGGCTATTTCTTTCGCCCGCCGCATCCCCTCTCGTGCCGTCGGTTTCTTGTTTCGCTCCACCCGCTCAGTATGGGGTGCGGTGGGGCGGATGGCAAAGCGAGCTCAGGAGGGATCGCCTGGCAGATCTGTCCTCGGCTGCTTGGACTTCCAGGCCTTCCAGATGGGCGTTTGGCTCAGTAAGTCGCACGGCGGAGGTGCGTTTTGGCCGAAGTAGCGGTCTCTCAGCTCGGCGGCGTTCGCTTGGTCGAGCAGCTCTATGCGTTCATAGGCGTCACTGACGTAAATGTCCGTCGGGCTGCCCGCGCCAAATGTTTTCGGCCAGGCATAAATCAAGTATTCCCGCTCGGCGCGCTCATCATCCACGGCAACGGCCGGATCGGAGGCGTCAGCGAATCCTTCCGCCTGCGGCAAACAGACGCGGTAGAAGTACGCCCCGTTGGCGACGAACGCTTTTTCTGACCACTGCTCATCGGGCACAGGAAGCGGTGCCGGAGTGAGGGTAGGCCCCGAGCGCAAGGGGGTTCGGCCAGTGAGCTCGCCGAGGGAAGCGGCTGAACCAACCCCGTCCGCGTCAGGGTCGATGTAAGCCTGACGGCGCATGTGGTCTTGGGCCGCCACGATCGTGCGCAGGTAAGCCACCGCATGTTTCTCGGCGGCAGCGCGCCCGCCGGCGACGACGCCAGGAATGGCTTCCTCCAAGACGAAGCGAAAAAAACCAAACGTGGCCAGAGCTCCTGAAAGGGCAAGAGCAGCCACAGCGCGCGCCTTTTGGCCGCCATGCAGGGGAGGTAGCGAGAGAAACGCCACCAGGCAAAGGAATGCGGTCACGACCGCCAGGCGCGTCTCCCACACGCTGATGGCGGCGAGGAGGAGTAGCGCCGCGAGTCGCACCGGAACGCTCAACCACGAACTCATGGCGGGTACATAGTCGCTCAGGGCCGTGACAGAAACGCCTTCTGCTCGCGGAGGCTCGGTTTAGCCATGCCTAGACTAAAGGGCGTCTCTCGGTCCGCCGTCCTGCTGGCTGTGGTGCGGCGCCGTCGAAATCGCGGGAGCGAACCACTAGGCTCTGACTCATGCACGGCTCTTGCTCAACTACGGGCGCGGCATTTGGCCGAAGCGGTGCTGAACGAGAGGGAGTGATAGCGTGACGGACGGGGGCGATCGCGGCCGCGAAGAGTTCTTTTCCGAGAGCCAGGAGTTGGTCGAGACGCTGTCTCGGAGTCTACTGGCTCTGGACGAGTCTCTGTCCGAAGATCGAGACGAGCCGGGTTTGGTCAACGAAGCCTTTCGGGCGGTTCACACGTTGAAGAGCTTGGCCGGCATCTTTTCGATCAAGGATCTCGGCATTCTCTCTCACCGACTGGAGGACGTGCTGGACGAGGTGCGTCTGGGCCGGCTCGCCCTGACGCGAGAGCTGCTCGACATCTTGTTTCACGCGGTCGAGTTGTATTGGCAGCTACTGACGTACGAACGCGACCAGGCGGGCGCTCAACCGTCCATACAAGAAGTGATGAGTCGTTTGAGCGACTTGCGACCCGATGACTCACCGACTCAGCTAGAACAAGAGCTGGATTTCGATACGGGGTTGTTGTCGGTTCTCACCGAGTACGAAGAGCATCGGCTGCGCGCCAGCATCGCTGCCGGCTTGTCGCTGTTCAGGATCCGCGTTCGCTTCGACTTGTCCACCATCGACAAGGAGCTCGAGGAGGTAAAGGCCAAGGCGAAGCCACTGGGCGAGGTAATCACCTATTTGCCGACGGGTGAGATGGGTGGCGGGGACGTCATCGAGTTGGACCTGTTACTGGCATCGAACTCCGCCGTCGAGGAGCTGCTGCGAGCCTTGGGGGGGCCCAATACCGTCATCGAAGCCATTCAACGCAAAAGCGGCATGCCTAGCCCAGATGCGGTTTCCGTCAAAGCTCCCCTGACCCAAGCGCGGCCCGTTCACACCATCGCACCAGCTGCACTCGAGGCCACGGTCGGTCCCGTGTCCGCACCGCAACACGCCGGGTCGGCGGGTGGCATGATGCGCTCCGTGTCGCGCTCGGTGCGGGTGGACATTCGAAAGCTCGACACGTTGATGAACGCGGTGGGTGAACTGGCGATCGTGAAGAGCGGTTTGGCGCGCATCGGCGAGCAGGTGCGTGGTGACGGTCATCGAAAGCTGGGGTTGGAGTTGCAGCGGCTGCAGCGCAGCTTCGAGCGTCGCCTGGTAGAGCTTCAGGAAGGGATCCTGGAGGTGCGCATGGTGCCGCTGTCTCAGATGTTCGACCGGCTTACCCGCGTCGTGCGCCAGATCAGCAGGGACGTGGGTAAAGACATTCGTTTCGTGGTGACGGGGGGCGATACGGAGATCGACAAGTTGATCGTGGAAGAACTCAGCGACCCGTTGATGCATGTGGTGCGCAACGCCATTGATCACGGTATTGAGCATGCAGAGCGGAGACAGAGCATCGGCAAGCCCAAGGCGGGGACCATAGCCCTCAATGCTTACCAGAAGGGCAACTACGTCGTGGTCGAGGTGGAGGACGACGGGGGAGGAGTCAATGGTCAGGTTCTGATTGAACGCGCGGTAGCGTTGGGCAAACTCACGCGCGAAGAAGCCAAAGAACTGACGTCCAAGGAAGTCCTGGCACTCATGCTGCTCCCGGGGCTGAGCACTCGTGAGAGCGCGGACGATTACAGCGGGCGCGGCGTGGGCATGGACGTGCTCAAGACGAACATCGGGCGTCTGGGAGGTATCGTCGATCTCCAAAGTGAAATGAATATCGGAACTAAGGTAACGGTTACTCTGCCCATCACCCTGGCCATCGTCAGCGCGCTTCTCGTGCGCGTGGCTGGCCGGCTGTTCGCGGTGCCTTTGAACGCGGTTTCTGAGGCCGTGCTTTTGGACCAAAAGCTGATACGCGTGATCGAAGGCCGCGAAGTGATGTCCTTGCGCGAATCCAGCCTATCGTTGTGTCGGCTGCAGCGGTTCTTCCGTTTCTCCAGTACCGAGCCAGCGAGCAAGCGATTCGTCGTGGTGGCCTCTATCGGTAACCGACGTCTAGGGCTCGTGGTTGACGAGTTGCTCGGCCAGCAGAACATCGTCATCAAACCGTTGGGCGCCACCTTGGCGTCGGTGCGCGGCTTTTCCGGCGCAACTGAGCTGGGTGACCAGCGTGTGGCCCTCGTACTGGACATCGCCTCCATCATCGAAGAAGTTCTGTCGTCTGCTGAGTCTCCGTCCATGCACAACGGGTATGAGGGTTGAGGGGTTGATGAACAGTGCCATTCAAAGAGCGGCGCGAGATGCGGTGCCAGGGGCCGTGCGGGAGTATCTTTCGTTCAGCTTGGCCGGCGAGGCCTATGCGCTGGATTTAGCACGCATACAATCCATCATCATGGTTCCCACGTTGACCGAAGTCCCGCGTGCGGCGCCTCACATATTGGGCGTGTGCAGCGTGCGTGGCGCACTGGTCGCCGTCGTCGATCTCCGACGACGTTTGGCTTTGCCAGTGGCAGCCTCGACCCGCCACTCCCGAATTTTGCTGACTCAAGCGTCCAATGGTGAGACAGTCGGGTTGCTCGTTGACTCGGTGAGATATGTAGTGCGTCCCAAGGTGGAGCAAATAGAGTGGACACAAGGTAACCCTGGTGGTGACCTTTCCGACTTCGTACTCGGCGTGGCGCGCCTGGACAAGCATCAAGAGCTGAAGCGTCGACCTAGGAGCGCTATCCTACAACCTCCGTCGGGAGCGCCTAAGGACGCGGAAGCAGTCAGGGCTTCACGCGCCAAAAAGGAGTGGGAAGTGATCGTGATTCTCGACCTCGATAATCTCTGTGGTCAGCGCCAGAGTGAGGATTCACCATGAGTGTTTCCCGGCGCCGGACGGCGCACGATAAGAGCCTCGTAGGCTTCACCCTCGGCGGAGTGCGGTACGCCATCGCCATTGAGGAAGTGCGCGAAGTGGTGCAGCCGACTCCACTGACGCTTTTGCCCAAGGCGCCGAACAATGTCGCGGGAGTGGCCGATCACCGTGGAGAGGTGGTCGTCGTGGTGGACCTGCGGCACCACTTTGGCCTACACGTATCGTCCCGGCCGCAGCGCGAGAAATGGATCCTCCTGCGCAACAGTGCAGTGGCGCTCGTGGTAGACCAGGTAACCGACGTGATGGGCGCAACTCCGGAGGAAGTGCGACCAGCGCCGCGGGTGCGAGGGGAGGCTCAGCGCGGCATTCGGGGCGTGCTTTCAAACAACGACGGATTGTGCTTTTTGATAGAAGTCAGGCTGTTCGAGGAGATTTCCGAGTCGCTTCGGTTTACGCTAAGTCCGCCGCCCAAGTCGCTTCGCTGAGCGCACACGAGTACCATGGATCTCAGAACAAAGACGCGCCGATGACGAGCAATCGCTCCGCGCCGGAACTCTCGACGAACGAGTTCGATCAGTTGGCGACGCTGTTCGAACGATTCGCGGGCTTGCAGTTTTCCGAAGCCTCGCGCATCGTGTTCGAGCGGCGATTGGGGGAGCGCGTGGCCGCCCTTGGATTGCATACCTTCTCGGCCTATGCCAGGTATGTCTCTGAGCCAAGTGGGGGAGTGGAGCTTCAGCTGGCGCTTGATCTGGTTACCACGGCAGAGACCTACTTCATGCGTCAGGAGTATCAGTTGCGTAGCTTCAGCAACGAAGTGTTGCCTGAACTGGCGGAACGGAAAAAGGCACAGAGGCGGCTCACGATCTGGAGTGCTGGCTGCTCCACCGGCGAAGAGGCCTATTCGCTCGCCGCTTTGGTCCACGAAAGTGGGCGGTTCCGACACTGGGAGGTACGGGTCGTGGGCACGGACGTGTCTACGGCTCGTCTCGCGTGGGCGAGAGAAGGGCGCTACCGAGACCGCAGCTTTCGGGGGGTGGGAGCTGAGTTCCGTCGCGCTCACTTCTCTCAAGAAGGGCAGTTATGGAGCGTGACGCCAGAGCTGCGGAGCTACTGTCACTTCCTGCAGGTGAATTTACTAAAGCCGGAGACGGCGAGCGTGTTGGGCATGGTGGATGTCGCCTTCTGTCGCAACGTCCTCATCTACCTCAGCCCCCGCGCGCGAACGCTCGTCATTCAGCATCTCGCCGATCGACTCACAGACGGAGGTTATCTATTTCTCGGTCACTCGGAATCGTTGCTCAACGTAGAGTCACCGTTGCGCCCGGTGCACTTGAGTGAGGACATCGCCTATAGGAAGCCCGACTACGAAGCCACGCCATCCATTCGTCCGCGACATGAGGTCTGGGACACATGAACGCTGTGCTGCGCGTTTTGGTGGTGGATGATTCGCCGGTCAACCGTCATCGCATCACCGAGATCATCGAAAGCTCCGGCGTTGGCCGCGTGGTCGCCGTGGCGCGTGACGGCGCGGAGGCCTTGGCTCGGGTTCAGCAGTTTGCGCCCGACGTCGTGACGCTCGATCTCGAGATGCCGCGAATGGACGGCTTTTCATTTCTGCGGGTGTTGATGACCGTCGCGCCCACGCCGGTTGTCGTGGTTTCGAGTTATTCTCAGAAGGAGAACGTTTTTCGAGCGTTGGAGCTGGGGGCGGTAGACTTCGTGCCCAAGGGGACGACGGGCTTCGATACCCACACGCGCGAGCTTCTGGTGGAAAAGCTGACTCTGGTGACGTCGGTGCGGGCACAACATCTTTCTTCGGTCCCGAAGAGCAGGCCAGAACGCGCCGACAAGACGACGAGCTTAGCGCTCGACCGCAAGGCCCCCCCCTTCGTTGTCGCGATTGGAGCTTCCACGGGAGGACCTACGGCGCTGACGGAGATACTGGCCAACCTTCAGCCCAATCCGAGCTACGCTGTCTTGGTGGCTCAGCATATGCCTGCTAAGTTCACGCGCACGTTCGCCCAACGGCTCAATCGTTATAGCCTGTTGGACGTGCAGGAGGCTCAACACGATCAGCTGTTGTTACCTGGCGCGGCCCTCGTGTGTCCGGGGGATTCCTGCATGGAATTGCGGCGAACCGTGCATGGATCACTTTCAGTTCGTCTCACACCTCCCACCGAAGAGGAACGTTATGTTCCCAACGTCACCCGGCTGTTTCGAAGTGTGGCAGCAGTCATGGGCAAGGAGAGTCTGGCCGTGGTGCTCACGGGAATGGGTGACGACGGCGCACTCGGGGCGGTCGAAATCGAGGGAGCGGGAGGATTGGTGCTGACCGAGAACGAGGCTTCAGCCGTGGTGTACGGCATGCCGCGAGCGGCGTCTTTGGCGGCACCATCAGCGCTCGAGGCAGGACTTGCGGAAATGGCGGCGAAGATACAAAGACTGGTCCGTGAACGCACCGGTGGGTGAGGCGTGGCTCCGGCCGAGTGGGCGGGCCACCTTTGGCGCCGGGGAATGATGGTCAAAGGTAGGTTGTTAGCGGCTCACTTGGTATGGGCAGCTGCGCCTCAAAGGCTTCCCGCGCGAGGCCGAGCGGGAGCGATTACGAACGGACATCTTCATGAACAGCAAACTTTTCACATTTACCCGCCGCACGCGACTCACTGCGGTGCTCGGCTTCGTCGTCTCACTCCCGCTCGCGCTCGTGTATTGGCCCTCGGCCTGCTCGCCTCAGTCGTCCCAGCTCACGGCTGACCATTCTGAGCGAGCGGGACAACCGGAGCAGCCAGCTTCACTCGTGACGACCTCGCCTTGGCGCGGAGTTCTGCCGCACCCTGCTTTTGCGCTCGCCGACGCTTCGGCGAATGGTGCCGTGTCGATTGCCGATATCGCCGAGCGGGTGACGCCGAGCGTAGTGAACATCTCGTCCGAGCGCGTGGTGAAGTCCTCGCAAATGCAACTCCCTTTTCCGTTCTTTTTCGGCCCGCCCGAAGGGGGAGGGGAGCGTAAACAGCAAGGCTCCGGGTCGGGCGTCATCGTTGCGGCAGAAGGTATCGTGCTGACGAACAATCACGTCGTTGAAGAGGCGACGGAAATCAAAGTGACGACCTCCGATTCCAGAGAATTCGAGGCTGAAGTCGTCGGTACCGATGCCAAGAGTGATTTGGCGGTGCTGAAACTGAAGGGCAACGTGGAGGGGTTGCGCCCGCTCGGCTTTGGCGACAGCTCGCAGATGCGGCTCGGAGACGTCGTGCTGGCGATCGGTAACCCTTTTGGTGTCGGCCAGACGGTGACGATGGGCATCGTTTCGGCCGTGGGTCGTGCCGATGTTGGAATCGTAGATTACGAGGACTTCATCCAGACTGACGCGGCCATCAACCCCGGGAACTCCGGCGGGGCCTTGGTCAACATGCGCGGCGAGTTGATCGGGGTCAACACCGCCATACTCTCGCGAACTGGTGGCTACCAGGGCATCGGCTTCGCCATCCCATCCAAGATGGCGCAGCCCATCATGCGCAGTCTGATCGAGACGGGTCGCGTGTCACGCGGGTTTTTGGGCGTGGGCATCCAAGATTTGACCCCGGAACTGGCGCAAGCGATGGGGATCCCGAGCACGCAGGGGGTAGTGATCACGGACGTTCGCCCGGGTAGCGCTGCGGACACGGCGGGCCTGAAACAAGGGGACATCGTGCAAGGGGTCGATGGGACCGCCGTCGCGAGCTCCGGCAGGCTTCGCAACTTGATCGCTGGAAAGGGCGGCAATTCGAAAGCTCGGCTGGACGTGTTGCGAGGCGGTAAACGCCTCCCCATCGAGGTGACTCTGGGCGAGCTTCAGGATGATGCGCCCGCCAAGGAACCCGGTAGCGGTCAGCATCAGGGAACGTTGGGCATGCAGTTGTCACCCCTGACTGACGCGTTGCGCCAGCGTTTGGAAATGGACTCGAAGGAACCGGGCAGCGTCGTCGTTTCTGGCATCGAGCGCGGCAGCGCGGCGGACGAGGCTGGGTTGCAGCCTGGCGACGTCGTATTGGAGATCAACCGCACCGCGGTAAAGGACGTCGCGCAGGCAAAAGCCTTGCTCAAGAGCGGGGACAAGGTGTTGCTGTTGATCCGGCGAGCGGGAGCGACGCGATTCGTAGTCTTGAGCCGATGAGGGGCATCTCTCATCGCGCTGAGCATTGGTCTCATCTCGACCTGGTGAGGACGCCCGCCGATCTCGGCCGCTACAGGCCTTTCCGCTGCGCTTCCGGTGCTCAAAACCGCAAGGTTGTTCCGCTCCGGTTCTCGCGAAAACGCCTGCATCGACCGAGCTTGACGGGCGGGTTGGCAGTGATGCCCTGCCGGTGCGGCGGGGAGACGTGAGATGAGACCAATGGTTAGCTCATCGCCGGGTGGCCCGCCGCGAGCGGGGAATTTGACGCTAGACGCATTGCTAGCTACCACAAGGGAATGCGTCTCCATCACCGCTTGATCCCCGCCGTGGCTTTGGTGTGCAGCCATATCGTCACCGGACAGGCAAGCGCTGAGGGCGCCAAGCCGAGCCCACAAGTCAGCCACAAGCGGGGTCGCCCACCGACCAGTCCCGCGACTCAACTGCCTAGCAATGCCATTCCCCAAACCGAGGATTTCGCCGCTCGGCGCGCTGTCGCCGGCGGCCAGCCCGAGGGTTATCGCGGCCGCGCCGCAGACCCCGAGCTGACCGCGTTGCGTGCCGCAGAGAAGGCGCTCTTTCCGGAGACGTTGAGCGGCTTTCAACCCGGATGGTCCTGGGGACGGCTCGATCCGAACGTTCAGGATACTGGCTTACCTCCAGCCGTCGAAGCCCTTCCCAGCGCCCGCGTGGCTGCGGCGCGCGATGCGGAGTGGCTAGCGAGCTTGGCGATGCCCGACTTCCCGGTGCGTTTGGACGAACGAGTGGTGGAGTACCTGCGGTTTTATCGAGACTCGGAAAAGGGAAGGGCGATCCTGCAGGTATGGGCTCGGAAAGTGGGCCGTTACACGGGCGCCATGGTGACCGAGCTTTCGAAAGCCGGGCTACCTCGAGATCTGGTTTGGCTAAGTTTAGTCGAAAGCGGTCACAATCCCACGATCTACTCGCCCGCTGGAGCAGCTGGACTCTGGCAGTTCATTCCGAGCTCGGGACGAATGTACGGGTTGACGGTCGACAAATGGGTCGACGAGCGCCTCGATCCGATGCGTTCGACCCAAGCGGCAGCCAAGTATCTGGGTGATCTGTATCAGCGCTTTGGCAGTTGGGAGCTTGCCATGGCCGCGTACAACATGGGTCACGGGGGGTTGATGCGGTCGGTGCTCAAGTACAACACGAACGACTTCTGGAAGCTCTCTTCTCTAGAGGCCGCCGTACCTTGGGAAACCGCCTTGTACGTGCCAAAGGTGTTCGCTCTGGCCATCGTCATGAACAATCGCCGAGCGTTCGGCATTGGCGATGTACCCCCGGACCCAGCGGTTACGTTTGACACCATTTACGTCAAATCCGGTGCGTCTCTCGAAGACGTAGCGAAAGCGGCTGGTATACCTTTGGACGCGCTGCGCGCCATGAATCCCCAGTACCTGAGCGGGCGTCTGCCTCCGGCCTCTGGTGAGGGGGAAGCCGGCGCACGCAAGTGGGCGGTGCGCGTGCCTCAGAGTCTAGGCCGCAAGACCACTGCTAACTTGGTCGACGCCCCCCTGCGTAACGAGCTCGTTCCTTATGTGGTGCGTTTCGGCGATACGGTAGAAACCATCGCCGCGCGCTGTCGCACCAGCGCAGAACGGCTCGCGGCACTCAACGAATTCGATGCGGGCACCACATTGGTCCCGGGCACCGTGGTGCTATACCCACGTCTGCCCAAGGGCCAACAGTTGGCCCTTGACCGGGAAGAAGCGGTTGCGGTTCTGGGAGACGCCGTGAAGCTTCCCGAGCGGCAGCGCGTATTTTATCGCTCGATACCCGGCGACACGCTCGATGGCGTCGCGGCGGCTTTGGGCGTGAGCAGCCAGGAGCTAGCGCTGTGGAACGCTTTGGACCCGTCGGCAAAACTGCAGAGTGGAATGGCGTTGCAGGCTTTCGTGGCCAGTGACGCTAACCTATCCCGCGTGCGAGTGGTGGCCCCGGAGCAAACCAAGATTTTGCGCGCCGGCTCGACGCCCTTCCTCAACCACTTCGAGGAGCAGCAAGGCCGGCGTCGCATTGCCGTCAAGGCGCGGGCGGGGGATACGCTAGCCAAGATTGGTAGGCGCTACGGATTGAGCGCCGGGATGATGGAGAGAATCAATCACTTCTCCCGGCATCAAGCGCTGAAGGTAGGGCAGGAAGTGATCGTATACGCCAACGTGCGCAAACAAGACGGCCGCGAACCGGGTCCAGTGGGCCGCCCGCTGGCTCAGGCGCGCCCTCCACTACCGGAAAAGCTACCCGCCGAACCAAATCTTTGACCGCTACGGGGATAGGGGATCGACGCCATGCGGCTTGGTCGTTTGACAGAGATCACCCGTGTCTTCCTCGAAGAGGGCTTGGGCTCGTTGCCGGATGCATCCGGTCCGGGGAGTCCACCGGCGCCCGGCTCGGATGCAGAGCGCGCCGTTCGATTGCGCCGGGCCCTGGAGCGCTTGGGGCCGACGTTCGTCAAGTTTGGACAGCTGTTGGCCACGCGCGTCGACCTCTTCGGCGAAGAGTTTTTGCGCGAATTGGGACGCCTGCGTTCGCACGTCCCTCCGTTTCCAGGTGAGCAATCCGCGGCCATCGTCGCCCAGGAGGTGGGTTGTCCTGTCGAGGAGGTGTTTGATGAGTTTAGCTTCGAGCCCATCGCTTCGGCTTCGATAGCTCAAGTACATCGCGCCAAATTGCGTCACACCGACGAGTGGGTGGCGGTGAAGGTTCAGCGCCCGGATCTGGCCAAGAGCCTGCTGTCGGACTTGGACGTGCTGATACAGGCGTCGCGCCTGATCGACCGTCTCGTGCCCGCCTATCACCGCAGTATGGTGCACCGCGTCGCGGAAGAGTACGTCTCACGAGCGCGCAACGAGATCGACTTTCTTCAAGAGGCGCAAGCCATGGAGCGCTTCAAGACGGCGCTTCTCACCCTGCCAGAGTTCCGTATTCCAAGGGTGTATCACGAACTGTGTACGCCTCGGTTGCTGGTGATGGAGTGGTTGAATGGGCCGCTGCTGGACGATGTTCAAACACGCGAGCAGCTCGAGGCGGCGGGGTACACGCCCGGTAATTTTTCCAGATCAATGCTGCGTCTGCAGCTAGGGATGTCGTACGAACACGGGTTGGTCCACGGTGATACCCATCCGGGTAACATCATCTTGTGTACCGACCAACGCATCGGCCTCATTGACTTCGGACTCAATGGTCACGTGCCCCAGCAACTGCGCGACAAGATGCTCGAGCTCATTTTCTACCAAACTGCTGGTCGCATCGAAGAGGCCATCGATGCATTCGAGCAAGTGTTCGTTCCCAGCCCAAACGCGGATCTGGAAGCCTTCCGCCACGAACTGCGCACAGTGATGGCGCATAAGGAACACGCCACTGCTCGCGAAGCCCGGTTGACGCAGCAACTGGTGGACGGTTTGCGAGTAGGAGCGCGTTATCAGCTCAAGGCGCGCTCGGACCTGTTTCTGGTCGTGCGCAACCTGACGATCGTCGAGGGTATCGTCTTGAGTTATTGCCCGGACCTCGATGTCGTGGCGGAGGTGCAGCACATCATCAAGGGCATCCTGCAGCGCAGGGTGAGCGGCGACGCCATCCCCAACGAGTTGCAGCAATTATCTCCCATGTGGATGCTGACCCTTGCTCAGCGACCTCAGCTCGTCGAGCGCCTGTTGAGGCTGGAGCGCTCTTTTACCGAAGCCCGCAGCCTGGGCGAATTCTTCACCAAAGAAGGGGTGCTTCAGCCTCGCCCACCTCCTCGAGGCCTGGGCGACCGGGGGTGGCTCGCGCTGGCCGTATTGGGAGGCTTTTTGGGTGGAGCGTTCGCTAGCTGGCTACTGCGATGACGTCTTTGGCGCGATGAGCGACGGCTGCCAACGCTCGCCTCTTGACGCCCGCCCATGCCCCGGTAAGAAGCTGCATGTCCGACCAGGTGCTCGAGGATACGTCTCCATTGACCGCTGTCGTGTTAGCGGCTGGGGCCGGTTCGCGGATGAAAAGCCGCAAAAGTAAGGTACTGCATCGCATTGCTGGGCGAGCGTTGCTTCAGTATCCCGTATTGGCAGCCTTGCGGGCGGGAGCTAAACATATCGTCGTGGTTGCCAGCCCTGCACACTTGGACGACGTCCATTCGTGCGTAGCGGAGCTGGGCTTGGAGCAGGACCTGTCAGCGGACGTCCGCTTCGATGTCGTCATGCAATCTGTCCCCCGTGGCTCTGGGGACGCCGCCCGCAGCGCGCTACCGGAGCTGGGAGACGGGTTGGTGTTGGTGCTGAATGGCGATGCGCCCCTCATAGAAGCTCAACCGCTGCGGATGCTGGTGGAGACGCTGCGGCAAACCGGCTGCGACGTCAGCCTACTGAGCTGTTGCTTAGCAGACGCTTACGGGTACGGCCGAGTGTTGCGCGACGACACGGGCGCCGTGACCTGTATCCGTGAGCAGAAGGACGCGAGTGCCACGGAAGCGGAGGTCCGCGAAGTCAACGCGGGGCTGTACTGCGCCTCCGCGGAATTTTTGCGGACCCATCTGCCGTTACTCCGGAACACCAATGCTGCGTCCGAATTTTACGTTACCGATTTGGTAGAGCTGGCCGCACGCCGCAAAGGGGCGATTGCGGTCGAAGGCGATGCGCATGCGTTGAAGGGGGTCAACGACCGCGTCCAGCTGCATGACGTCGAACAATTGCTGCATGCGCGTATCGCGGATCGTCATAGACGAGCCGGCGTGACTATTGCGGCGGGTGCTCTCATTGACGATCAGGTCGAGATAGGCAATGACACTTGGGTTGGGCCAGGCGTTGCGCTGCGTGGGCGCACCATCATCGCTTCAGGTGTCAGCATCGAACAAGGCTGTGTCATCACGGACTCCATGATCGACGAAGGAGCTGAAATACGTCCCTATTCCGTCGTCACCCAAAGCCGTATCGGGCGCCGAGCTTCGGTGGGGCCGTTTGCTCATGTGCGTCCAAACTCGGAGCTCGGAGAGTCGAGTCGGGTCGGGAACTTCGTCGAGCTGAAGGCTAGCCAATTGTCGCGCGCGGCGAAGGTGAATCACCTCTCTTACGTGGGCGATAGCACGATCGGCGAGGAATCGAACATCGGTGCTGGCACGATTTTCTGCAATTACGACGGCTTCTCAAAACACCGTACGGTGGTGGGTAGAGGGGTGTTCATCGGTAGCGACTCACAGCTGGTTGCCCCCGTCACGATCGGCGACGGTGCATTCATCGCCACGGGTAGCACCGTGACCGAGGACGTGCCAGACCAGGCGCTAGTCATCAGTCGCGGGCGTCAAGTCACCAAACCGAACTACGCGCCCGAGCTGCGCGACAAGCTCGCTGCTCGAGCCGATGAAAAAGGCAACGACGGTTAGCGCCCGCCGCGGGCCGTTAATCAGTATCGCCCCGGTACGTATCTTCTGGCTGCAGAGATTCCGGCGGGATTTCGTGCAGCATGTGAACTTTTTTCACCCGCAGATACTCCACCGAGTGGCGGTTCGCGCGAACGAGGGTAGGGATCCGCTCCTCCACCGGAATGCCGAGTTCTGCTAGGCTCTTCAGCTTGAGCGGGTTATTCGTCAGTAGCCGAACCGACTTGACACCGAGCTCTTTGAGCATGGCCGCCGCGACGTCGTATTGACGCGCATCCACTGGTAAATGCAGCTTGAGATTGGCTTCGATGGTGTCTGCCCCGGCGTCTTGAAGGGCATAGGCTCGAATCTTGTTCGATATACCGATGCCTCGCCCTTCTTGTCGGAGGTAAAGCACGATCCCGCATTGATTTTTCGCGATCCATTCCTGGGCGGCGAGGAGTTGCTGTCGGCAGTCGCACTTCAGTGATCCGAAAACCTCGCTGGTGAGGCACTCGGAATGGATACGAACGGGTACGCGACTCTTGCCGTTGACGTCGCCCCTGACCAAGGCCAATGGCTCGCGACTGAGCTCTGGGTGCGCGCTTGCGTCGTCCCAACGAAACACGATCAGACGGAAGTCACCAAACGGGGTAGGCAGATTCGACTCTGCTAGCCGCGTTAAGCGCGACTCGGCTTCAGAAGGATTCATGGGGGCCGCCTTTGTAGTGGCTCCGGCGCGGATTGGCTACAAAGGTCGAGCAGCGCCGCTTCCAGCACGGAGCGCGGGGGGCGCTTAGACCCGCCTTTCAATGCGAGATCGACGTCGCGCAACACACAAATCCAGCGCTCGAGCGCTGCGCGCCGCGTTTGCCGCAATTGAGCCTCGAGCTTGGTTGCGCGATAGGGGGGAACTCCGGCCGCTTTCGCCGCCTGGGCCGGACCATCGCCGGCCGCACGGGCTGCCTCGTAAAGCAGCATTTGTCGCGTCGACCAGAGCAGAATTCCCACCAGGCGCAATCCCCGGTCCTGGGGGTCGTAGACCTTGGCCAAGCTTTCCAGGGCGCGACCAATGTTACGCTGTGCCACGGCCTCGGCCAACTCCCAGACTGACGACGGGCGGACCACCGGAATGAGTTCGCTCACCGTCTGCTCCGTGATCGCCCCCTTGCCGCCGAGGAATAAGCAGAGACGTTCAATCAGATCGTCAAGCAGCGAAAGGTCGTTGTCGGCGACTTCGAGAATCAAGTCGCTTGCCATCGGGTCGAGGGAACAACCCCGTCGTTGGGCAGCCTGTGCCAGCCAAGCGGGCAGCGCACGCTTGTCCAGCGGATCGCAGGAGACGAGAAAGCCCCCGGCTTTGGCAAGCGTGATTAGCTTCCGCTTGGCGTTGAGCTTGGACGCGACCAAGACGAGAGTGGTCGACGGGCTCGGCGCCTTGACGTACTCCTCTATGGTGCCGAAGGCACCGTCCTTTCGAGTCTCCCACCGTTCCAGCTCCGAGACTTGCACCCAGCGACGCCGGGCAAGCATGGGCAAGGTCTTCGCAGCGCCGACAACCGCCTGGGGTTCGACCTCCGCGGCATTCCATTCGTCCTCGTTCAGCCCCGGTACGCTCCCTTCCAGAACCAGTTCTTTGAGTGAGTGCAAGAACCTGCTGCTCGAGTACCGCTCCTCGCCGAGGACGAGGTACACGCTGTGAAGGGTTCCTGTGCGTGCCGCCGCGAGAGCCTGTTCCGGTTGCATCGACCTAGCGTCTAACGGGTGTTGGATGATTTCCGCAAGCGCGGCCGCGCTCCGTGCTCGGCATGCGGCACAGGTGCGATTCATCGACCCTCCCTTGGTCGAGCGGCCGAGCCATGGTCGACGCCTTCGAAATCTGTCCGCCCCGGGCTCCCATTATCTCGCGATACGGAATAAGCCTCGCAGCGCCCCCGGCCTGACGCGGGGGTTACGACTCGATGGCCGGGACCTCTGCATTTTCTCCCACGCCTGCGGCGGATGACAGGCGACGCCTCGTGGCCATTGGTAACTTCGATGGCGTACATCTGGGCCACCAACGCCTGGTGCAGGCCGTCGTGCGCGAGGGGTGCGACACAGGCCTGGTTCCCGCCGTGATGACTTTTGACCCGCATCCGAGCGAGGTACTAGGCCGCGGAGCGCTGCCGCGGTTGACGCGCCTGGAGCGCAAGCTCACCCTGCTCCGGCAACAGAGCTCGGCGCTCGAGGTGTTGGTGCATCGCTTCGATCGGAACGTGGCCCAGATGTCGCCTGAGGACTTCGTGCGCCAGTTGCTGGTGCAACGCTACCGAGCAGGGCGGGTGATCGTCGGGGCGAACTTTCGCTTCGGCCGTGGCCGTGCTGGAACGCTCGAGGTCTTGAGCGCACTCGGTGCGGAACTCGGGTTTTCGGCCGCAGCTTTGCCGCTGCTCGAGACATCCGGAAGTGCCATCTCGAGCAGCCGTATCCGTCAGCTGATTGCCACCGGGGACGTGGCGAGCGCGGCGGCCTTGCTGGGTAGGTGTCACGAGACACGCGGAAGCGTGACGACTGGAGCCGCCATGGGTCGCGGACTTGGCTTTCCCACAGCCAATCTCACAGCGGTCGAAGAGATGTTACCTGCATCTGGAGTCTATGCGTGCCGGGCGCGGGTGGTGGGCGAACGCGCCTTTGCACCGGCCGTGGCCAACATTGGAGTGCGGCCGACCGTCACGAGCGATACCTCGCACCGAGAGCCGGTGGCGGAAGTACACCTGATTGATCAGAGTGTCGACATCTACGGACGATTGCTGGACGTGCAATGGGTTCAGCACTTGCGGTCGGAGCGACGTTTTGAGTCGCTCGACGCGTTGCGACAACAAATCGCCACTGATGTTGGACAAGCCCGGCGCATCTTGGCGGCGGCCGGGTATGATGACGCCCCATGAAGGTGGATTCGCCGAGCTTAGCCGACATCCCTCGCCACGAGCTCATCCGTGCCGCCCTCGATCTCGGCATCGAGCGCCCCGAGAGGTTGAGTCCAGAAGATCTGCGCCGGCAGGTGAGGCTGGCGAGCGTGGAAGCAAAGCCGCAGAGCGGCGGAACCAAGAGTTCTACGGGCTTGTTCGCCGTGGCTCGCAACCTTTTGGCTTCGGTCGTGGAACGTGGACTGAATCTTCCTGACGCCGCGCGCGCCATTCGCGAAACCGTGCGTCCGTCGCCGCGCCATCGCCCGCCACTACCGACGGTTACGCTAGCGCAGATCTATCTTGCCCAAGGCTATCCAGACCGCGCCAAGCGAACGCTCGAACACGTTCTCGAGCGCGAGCCAGACAATTACAAGGCCTTGGAGCTGTATGAGCGCTTCGCTGCTAGTTCAGGCGCGACGCCTGCGTCAAGCGATACGACTGCGGAGGGAAACAAAGACGAACCGCATCAGGGGGAGGCCGACTCGGTGCGCGGCGAATCCGAAGCCGCGCCCGACTCGGATCCGCCCGTTCCGTCAACACGCACGAGTGTCACACCAGGCGTTGCACCCCCATCGCAGCTGTGGGGAGAGCGTTCGCAGCTGCTGGCTGCTCCCCGCGATGCGCTCGTTCTCATTGAACGTGAGGCACATGTGGGGCGCAGCGAAGTGCAGTTGTATTGGGAACTAGGTCCGTCGAATCGGCAGCTTTTCGACCGCGATGCGCATGCTTTCGAGGTCGACGTTGCCTTCTTCTCACCGGGCAACCCTGCGCCGAGGCGGCTTTCATTGTCGGTGCGGAGCGCGGTCGGCTGGGCTGACGTGGAAATCGTGCCCCGGGAGGTGGTGCGCGCGTGCTTGAGACGAACAGGCTCCGAATCAGTGGTGCTCGCCGTGGGCCTCAACGTGCGGGCCCTGGAACCAGAAGGCGAGGCGGTCGAGACCTATCGACCGCGACCTCGAGCCTATTACGCCGACGTCATCGAACGCGCTCGGCACGCCTGAGAGGATTGACGGCCGTCGTCGTCGACCCCGAAACGCATCGACCCGCAACTCCATAGCAACTCAGCCTGCACTGTGGACGAAGCTCACTCATGCCGCGCATGGGAGTCGTTCTCGCCCTGACTGTAATCAGTACGGGACCTTGCTTGGCCACGCTCCTGTGGTCGTTTACCTCGTTTGCCATTGACGTCGAACTCAGGGCCGCCGCGGTACATGGTAAAACTTACCGCGCTTTCGAAGCTTTTGCAGTCGTAGGGATCTCTTTGGCAGAGCTAGGGGGTGCCGCAAGCTACTTCCCCTCGCGAAAACCGAGAGACGCGAGCGAGGCGGACCCTCGAGGAGCGAGCACGGCAGGACTGCTGAAGCCTTTTGAGCACAAAGCCGAGACGACGCGTCGCAGAACCTCACGCGCTGACACCCGAGCCCCAAGCGGCGCCGACGGGCCTTCAGTCCTTGCGCCGGATTATCATGCGCTGGCAAGCACCGTTAGCGTCGTGGACGGCGACAATGGGCGAGGAAAGGGCGCATCGATCGGACTCAGCCGCGCGCAAGAGGGCGCTGTCGATGTGGAGCGCGCTGTCGATGTGGAGCGCGCTGTCGATAGCAAGCGCGGCGTGGATAGCAAGCGCGG
>CAZNZA010000065.1:10874-29928 GCA_964577325.1 uncultured Polyangiaceae bacterium | reverse complement strand
GCGGAGGTATGGCTGCGACTGATGTGCCAAAGCGGTAGGCTTTCGCGCGTGCGCCAACGACGAGGATTGTCGGTCGTCGGGTCCTTGAGTTCGACGATGGCTTGCCGAAACGGCGAGATGCATCGACCGGTGGTGGCGGGCAGGCGCGGTGCGTGACCGACGAGGAAACGAGGAAGGGTCGATCCTGAGTGGGAACGGTGCAGCGGTCGCTTGCCGTTTGGTTTCACGTCGCGGGCAGCCGAATTCTCGCGAAGGCTGGCTCCTGCTTGTTGTGACGGTAATCGCGTTCGCCACTCGACGCCGCGATTTGCCGCGCAGCTCAGTAAAGAGTCTCGCTTCCCGCTACTGACTCACGCTCCCCTCGAAGCCCGCAGGCGGCACGACGAGTAGGAACCCGCGTCCAATGGCGCGCACCACGATGTTCTGCGGCTGCCATACCCAGGCGGGGCAGCCTGAAGGATAACATGGGCCGGGGAAACGTTTGTCATCGAACACGGGTGCCCATTCCGGCAAACCCTCCTGGCTCGTCGACCAGGGTCCGTCACACGTGACCTCACGCTCATCCTTGCCGGCTAACAGCGGTACAAACGTCCCGTCTGCCAGCCTCAGCCCAACCCGCGCAAAGTTCATCCCCTGGCAGGCTGGCCCATCATCGGGAGGTGTGCACGGGGGGATGGGCATGTTTAAGGGCACAATTGGGCACACCGGATAGTGATGCTCCAGCGAGAGCTGCACGTCACTGAGCGTCAGCAGGGAGCCAGTGTACTCACCGAACCCGTACTTGCAGCGATAGCTTTTGCAGCAGGCAAGGCAGTGGTCGCACCTGCTGGTGTCATTTGGTGGCACGCAGTCGTTGTACTTCCTGCACATGCCTTCGCATTCGCGAGCCGCCTCGAAGATTTCGATACTCGAATAACAGCCACTACGCTTCCTGCAGCACTTCCCGCATAGGTTGAGGTCGCGCAACTCTAGTGCGTAGGCGCATTCGCCGAGCCGCTGCCCGTCTATGCCAGAGACCTCAAGACAAGCCGCCTTCCGCTCCGGGTGCCAGTGATCGCTCGGCGGGGGCGGGCTTGGAGCCACCTGCTCTGACGACGGCGAGTCACAGCGACATGCGGGCGTCACCACGGTGACCACGACTGCGGCCGCTACGTACAGACCTGTAGCCAGCACCCGCTGCCACCAACGCTTCGCGTGGGGTGCATCCTTCATTGTTCGCAGCGTAGCCGCCCCGGTCAGAACGGGCCATTGTTCGTTCATCAGCGTGTCCGACAAGCAAACGAGGCCAGAGTTCGGATCGGGGCGGCGACGAAGAAGCGTCGCCTGCCGTTTGGTTTCGCGTCGCGGGCAACCGAATTCTCGTGAAGCAGGCTCCTTCTTGCGGTGGCGACAAATCGCGTGCGCCAGCCGACGGCGTGACTTGCCGCGCGAGCGGCCTAAGGACTGGGCGCGCCCCCAAACTGTGGTAACCAAGGGCCATGTTGAGGAAGCGAGGGTGGGCGTGCTTTGTTATTGCTGTGAGTTTTTCAGTGGGCTCTGCCTGCGGTGACGACGCAAGCGACGGTACGGACCCACCCACGTCCGCTGACGAAACCACCGCGTCAGGTGACACCACGGAGCCGACCACTGGCGACGAGACCGTAGACACGTCGGACAGTAGCGACACGGCCGGAGCGACGTCAACTGACGCAGACTCAACGAGTGACGAGACCAACGATGATACCTCGAGCACGACCGACTCCTCAGCTGAAACGGACCCCACACGCGGCGCGGTGTCGATGCACGTCGTGCCGAAGGGCGACTGTTCTTTAGGCGACACCTGGGTCGACTTCCCGGAGGTCGAGGGTGGCCACCCGGTGACTGCAACGGCGCACGACACGCTGAGCGAGAACCTGACGTTTGATGAGCAAGGCAGGACGGTTGAAGTGAGTTGCCGATGGATCGACTCCGGGGAGACGACCACGTATCTGATGAGTGTGTCGGCGGATTCGAGCAGCGACGGCCAGTTTTTTTCCGCACAGGCCGCGCTGGCCGAGGGAATCGTCGCTGAAGCGCCTGTCACTTTCGCCAAAAGCCATGACTTGCCGAGGTGGCGCGCACCGTCTGAGCAGCGTTGTCGATTCTCTGCTATGCAGCTGAGCAAAGAGTCCATCTGGGGAACCTTCACCTGTCCGCTGCTCACGGACGGGGACACGGAGGAATGCGAGGTGGTGGAAGGCCACTTCTACTTCGAAAACTGCATTCCGCGTGAGTAGAGAGGGCTACCGAGCAAGACTCTGACAAGGGTTCTTCTGTCTCCGTCTGCGGCGACAACTTCGCTCATGGCGCTCCCGCTACTGACTCACGCTTCCGTCGAAGCCCGGAGGCGGCACGACGAGTAGAAACCCACGTCCAATGGCGCGCACCACGATTGTTTGAGGCTTCCATACCCAGGCGGGGCAACTCACGGGATAACAGGGGCCGAAGAACCGCTCGTTGGAGAACATCGGTGCCCAGTCGGGTAGGCCCTCACGGCTCGTCGACCACGGGCCCTCACACCTTACCTCCCGCTCATTTTTGCCGGTCAGCAAGGGCACGAACGTACCGTCTGCGAGCGTCAGTCCGACGGTGGCACGCTTCATCCCTTGGCAGGCGGGTCCGTCTATTGGGGGCACGCAGGGTGGGAGTGGCCTGTCTAGGTGCCCTATTATTGGGCACGCCGGATAAGGATGTACCAGCGAGAGCCGCACGTTCTTAAACGACAGCAACGCGCCAGCGTACTCACCAAACCCGTACTTGCAACGATGGCTCTTGCAACAGGCAAGACAATGGACGCAATCAGCATCTTGTGTTGATGTCTTACAGCTCTGGCGCGCCAGGCAAACCGAATCACAGTTGCGAGCTGCCTCATCATACTCCAAGAACGGATCGCAGCCGCTTCGCTCCGGGCAGCACTTCCCGCAAAGCTTGAGGTCCTGCGGCTCCAGTGCATAAGCGCACTCAGCGAGGGCTTCACCGTCTGCGTTCGATACCTGCACACACGGCGCCTTGCGCTCCGGGTGCCAATGATCGCTCGATGGAAGCGGGCTCGGAGCCACCTGTTCCGTCGACGGCGGCTCGCATCGACATGCAGTCGCCACCACGAGGACCGCGATTGTGCCCGCCAACCACAGGCCTGTCGCCAGCACCCGCTTCCTCCAACGCCTAGCGCGGGGTGACTGCTTCATTATCCGCAGCCTAGCGGGACCAGACACCAGCCGCTATTGCTCATTTGATGAAGTCTTCGGCGCAGCTGAATATCTGTGAGCTCAGAGATGACTTCAAGAAGTGCATTCGTCGATTACCTTAGGCAGACGCCCGTGGAGTCGCATGCCCTCCTACTTCGAGGTTTACTAGCGGCCATTGCGGCTAGTCTAGACGCAAGCGCAGGCATCGGCCTGCGTGTGGAAGGTTAGGCATAGCGCCATCAAAGCCGCAATCGTTGCTGAGGCACGTCGACCTGCGTATGCGAGGTTAGGTAAAGCTGTAATCCTAAAACGCTCCCCGCATAAGATTTGCGCCGGGTGCTTGGTGACGACGGTGATGTAACGGTGTGCTGCATGGGCGAAGCTTTTGGATATATCCTTCGGTTAACAGTTTGAAGAGGCCAAATCGTCACGGTGTCGCAATAGGTTGACTGTGTGCGATGGATAAACGTGGTGCACGTGCTGCGGTACGCGTCCAGTGACGAGGGTGCTTCATTCGAGAGTGTTCAGTTTGAGCGGTGGGAATGCATCGCTTGCTCAACGACGTTTTTGCGTCGTGCCCGAGGGAGAGTGTCATGTTCTGGAAGCTACCTGCGGGCGTCGCGAGGCGCTGGTTCCTACTCACGGTCTGTTTCTTTCGGGCCCGGGGTAGTACTCCGGGGGAGTCAGCATGTTCGGCGGTTTGTACAGCCAGAGGCTGACGACCAGTATGGGGCAGAGTAGCCACAATGCCGTTGTCTTATTCCAGTTACTCCCCATTACGTGTTAATTCCCACCTTGGTGGTGCAGCGTCGACTGCCGCGCCGGAGTTCCAGTTGCGACAGCGTAGTTCTCTTTCACCCGGACCGCAACGCAGGACCTTGCCGCGACTACTCGACGTGCAGATTGAGTTCAGAAGCGGTCGCAGATACGAATTGAGCCGCATCGAACTCCTTCGGTGGGATAACAAGGACCAGGCCGGCATCGGTGGCGCGAGCAACGAACGTGACTGGGTTTCGCAGCCACGGTGGACAGCCTCGAAACGTTGGCTGCGGTGGTGCGGCGGGCTCGATAGGAATGCCAAAACTCGTCCGCTGTTGACGCGGCTTGCAGGTTAAAGTGCGCCCTTCGACGATGCGCAACGGCACTGGCGTGCCGGCCACGCCCGCCCACACCTTCGATGGTCCTTTCTCACAGGGCGGCCAAGAACACATGTGCGTCTTCGGTTCTTGCACGTTTAGGGTGTAATCCTGAAACTGTAACAACTTTCCATGGTATTGCCCGAAGTCATACCGCTCACGTACAACTGCGTTGGCGGCTTGTCGAACGACGGGTGGGGGCTGAAGGGCAACGATGGAGTATGCACATTCCGCAGCGCGGCTGCTTTCAGCGATCGGCTTTGGCAACTCGCACTTTGGCATGGGAAGGCTAGACGGTGGCGCAACGAGCTGGAAGCCTTGCATGCCTACTCGGACTAGCAGGGTCTGTTCTGCATCGATCCAAGGGGGACATGAAAGATCAGTGTCTGACCGCGCGGTTCTTCCACAAGTGACATGATGGCCAGTTTGATCGAGGAGTGGAACGTAGTCGCCAACCGTGACCCCCGGTGCGTGCGAATCGCTTGCCTTGTGCCCGTCGCGGGTGACTTGTGAGCCATGTGGCGCGCCGGAATTGCCCCTAACTGTGTGCTTCAACCGCACACCTCGTAGTTTAACGAGTCGTCCTATGAACGGCTCGGTCGCTTCGACGCAGTAGTCGTCATCTCGACTACCACCGCATTTGGCGTGTTGGTAAACGCGGTCCAGCGACACCTCATAGAAGCAATCATCAATTAGTGCCCCAGGCAGAAATGCCGATTGTTCAAGCGGTGTGCAGTGTTCATTGGGTACGCCTAGCTTCGCCACAAGGTCATTCGCCTCAGCCCATTCCCCAAGCACTGGCGTCCCCACTCGACTCGGCGTCCCGTTATCGGGTGGCGCGTCGTCGTTCTTTCTCGTGTCTTGGGGAGCCAGTTGCGCGGGATCGCGGTCACAGCCATGGCCGAGTAGCACCACGCCGATGGCAGCTATGATGCGTAAACAGAACACAGGCTCGTTCAGAAGCAGCCGCACAATGCGTCCTCAGGGTCGCACCTGCATGGCGCTTTCGCCCCATTCGGAAGGGGACGAATCGGTGCTCCGTACACCGGCTGCCTTGATGAAGACGATACCTCTATGTGGGTCGCAGTCGTTCCCGACGTAGCGCTCGGGCCGACGTTCTCTTCGGCAGGTGTGGCAGGAGATGTCGGCGAGGAGGAGGCATTCGAGTGTGCGCTAAGACCATTCGATGGGGCTTGCTGCGGTGCCGGCTCGGGCACGCAATTGGGGAGCAGCACGGCCATGGCGTACATCGCGACCCGGCTTAGTCGCGGCTGGTGAGCCCTCGCTTGCGCGGCGCTCGTCAGTGCAGGGTGCACTTCGCCGAACCGAGCGGAGCAAAACGGACAGCTAGGCTCGCCGACGCGCACATGTCGGGAGCAACTGGGACACGGAATCAGAACCGACACGGCTAAATACTTTGACACACCTGTCCAAAGTGAGCGAGCTTTGGTGCGAGCCGATCAGCTGACGCACACCAGCAAAGAGGCGGAGTACTGTGCGCGCATCAGGAGCCCAGAACCTGACGCCGATACAACCTCCTCGACGAACGCGAAGTAGAGCGCGCTGCTACGTTGAGGGTAGCAGCGCGGCAAGAACCAGGGTGAGTTGGCCCCATTCTGGTAGGGTGGGGCAGCCCTTTGCTGAAACTCCCTCCAGGTGTGCGACAGACGGGCCACGCGGGTGTAAGCTTCGTTATGGCTATCCTTGGCGGCGGGAGAAACAGAGCTCTCGGTGCGGGGTTGTTGGTGCTGTGCCTGGTCGGAACTTGGCTAGCATGGCTCCAAGCCCACGAAATCCGGCAGGAGGGCGAACGAGTGAGGGCGGAACAAGTTGCGCAAGAAGCTCGGACCGCCGCGGCGGAAGCCGCACGAGAGAAAGCCTTAAGTGAGGCGAAAGCCATGCAAGACGCATTGGACGCTGCGGAGACGGAGGCTGAGCGAGAGAAGATCCTTGAAAAGTTCAAGAGACGGCGTTCGACTCGTTGGCCCGTCGGACGACCACGACTCAAAGGGGAATGGGCGTGTCCGCCAGACGACGCACTGTGCACGAACTTTTGACGCACGTGCTTAGCGGGTTGGGCGTCTGCACGCTCTGCTGCCGATTGTCAGCGACCTCGCGCGTTTCGTGTGCTCGTGGAGCAGATATCGCGTAACGCGTTCCAAAACCCAGCGCGCCATCACCCACGGCGACCAACGGTGTTGCGGTCGCACTGGCGGCAGACAAAGAACGTTTCCCGGACCACCCGCATTCCAAACCCCGACCTCGAAGGGAGTGGGCGTGTCGATTCGCCGTGTTCGACTATCGAAGTCCACTTCAGGATTTTCGGATCCCCCGAGGGGCGGACAATCGTCTCGTTGCGGCCGGTGGACTGACGTTCGATGAAAGGCTGCCAGTTCTCTTGAGACGAGGTGGTGAGATTCGCGCGGCAACTGGCGAGTTTAGCGGTGATGAATTAACTTGGGAACTTGCCGGCTCACGTGCGACAGCGTCGCGAGAGTCGCCGCGTTGCAGCGACATCGACCCCGAGCCTGGGCAGTGTGTGGCCACACGGTCGGACTTCCGCTGCTGTACGAGCATGCATGATTGCGAAGCGGCGTCGGGATTCGCCGTGTATGCCAGCTCTGGGCTTGAACTTGGAGAGCGAGTCAGGGTCGTCACGCGCGAAGGGCGACCTGCGTCTGTACTTTCCCTCGGCGGAATTGAGATGGAAAGCGAAGCGGAGGTGGGTGACGTGTTCGCGGGAGGCGCCGTCATTGTCGGCGGTCAAGCGAGGTCCTTGCGTGATGTAGCGTTTCCCGAAGAGGGCTATTCAGGGGCGAGATTAGGCAACTACGTACCAGCACCGATTGAGGCACCAGATTTTGATGATCTCGTTCGCAAGTTCCAGGGCCGCGGTGGAGACGGTATAGAGGTGCGCGAAGGTGGGTCGCGGTATCTCGAGCCAGGCTCTTACGCAATGGTGGATGTCAGCGGTCATCTCACCCTGACGTCCGGGGACTATTTCCTTGCGGGACTGACGGTACGCCCACAAGGGCGTCTGACCATCGAAGCCATCGACGGGCCGGTAAGGATCCAGGTCGCCACGGCGGTCGTGTTGGGCGGAGAGGTGTTGGCGGAACCAGGCGAGCTTGTCGTGGAACTTACCGGCGCCGGAGATGTCACGATCTTCGGCAACCTAGCGGCTACGGTCTACGCGCCGGAGGGTTCGATAAATGTCGCAGGCGAAGGGCGCACCGTCCGCGGTGCTCTATTCGCCGAACGTGTTAGGCTGGCGCAGGATGTCACGATATTGCACACCGATCCGGTACGCCTCAGATAGAGGTGAGTTGCTCGCCAATCGTGGAACCAGCGTCGTGATCGTTCTGGCGCTACTGAGTTGTTCAAAGTCGCCGTCCGAGGATAAGGAAAGCTCAAGCGGAGATTTTTCTATGCAGCCACTTGAGGCTTTCTTGCCGGCGGCGCCAACACCTACGACACCGCGCCCGTTGCCCAAAGCGAAATGCCTGCCGGTCTCTACCTTCTCCGACTTGCACACCACGGCATCGTTAGACCCAATGGAGTGCGTGTACGAAGGTAATGAGGTGTCGGCGGGTCGGTTTTGTGACGAGCTAAACAAGTGCGAGTACGGATGGGGAGACCGGCTGGGGCGTCTGCACCGGTTCTCCGACGTTCGCTTCGGAGGATTGGGGCGGTCCGAAGCGGTCCACGACATCGCCTCATTTCCAGTGATCCCGTGTCACCATGGTGACGGCAGCCAGTTTCCAGTTCAGGGCGTAGGGCTCAAGGTCGGGCAGCGCTGGCTTCCAGTCACGCTTAACGGTGAGCAGGTCCTTTGTGGGTGGAAGTCTGGCCCAAAGATAGACGAGGGGGTCTGGAAGTCGGCGGTCACCGAGGGGCCCTTCGGAACGTACTGCTGGCCGACTTGCCCGGAGTGGGCATGGCGCGACCATGAGACGGTCATCGTGCGGTTGGAGTTGGATGGCGTGCAGCTGCTCGCCTACGACGCTCGTAAATCGGACGCCGGTACAACACTCTCGACGAACGCCCAATAGCGGCTCGCGCAGGCGCCGCCGCTACAACGCTCGTAGCTCCCGGGGGAGCGGCCATGCTCGGATCAGGCGTGCAGGTCCGGCGAGACATATACACCGAACCGCCGCCGAGGAGGCTGCGCGAGAGAAAGCCTCGAGTGACGCGAAAGCCATGCGGGACGCGTTGGAGGCTGCGAAGACAGATGCCGAGCGAGAGGAGGTCCACGAGAAGTTTAGGAGGCCGCTTCCGCCTGTCGGACGACCCCGACCTCGAGGCGAGTGGACCTGTCCCCCGAACGATCCGCTGTGCGAGAAGTTTTGACGTTCGTGCTGCCGCTTGCCGCGCTCGTCGGTTGGTGCTGAAGAGCCAATACGCGACTGAGTGACTTCCGCTGCTACCGATGTTGCTTCTCGGAAAGTAGCGTCGCCTGCACTCGGGAGCACGCGGCGTGAAATTCCCGGGACATCACGCTGGGCCATTCGGCTCGAGCGTCGATACATCGTGGAGCCGCAACATACGTACGCTGTGGTACACCCGCGCTGTGTCCCAACGTTCCACGCTGTTCCGCATCCAGGTCGATCTGTCCAACATCGACGATGGGGTGTACGAGACGTTCGAGCTTCGGATCGCGCAGCATGCCTCCGAAGATTTGGCTCGGGTCGTGACGCGGATCTTGGCGTACTGCTTGGTGTACGAAGATGGGTTGACGAGCGGACGGGGGCTCGACGAGGCCGATGATCCGGCGCTCTTCGTGAACGACGACACCGGTCGTCTGCGGCACTGGATCGACGTGGGACACCCGTCCGCCGAGCGCATGCACCGAGCCAGCAAAGCTGCCGAACGTTTAACGATCGTCTGTCACAAGGGCGCGGAGGGACTGATCCGCGAGCGAGATAAACGCCGCATTCACGCCGTCGATGAAATCGTCGTCTGGTTGCTCGAGCCGGAGTTCGTACAGACGGTTGGGGCGAGCTTGGAACGCAACGTTGAAATGACCGTGGTGCGTTCCGGCTCAGATGTGATGGTCACTCTTGCCGATCAAATGGTGAGCGGCCAAGTGGTGCGCACGACGCTCGACGCGCTTTGAGAATCCTCTCGAACGTCCGGGCCCAGAAGGCGGATGAACGCGAGCGGTAGGGTCGATTCCGGATCAACCCGTCGCTGCCTGTTCCTGATTTGCGGCAACCACCCGCACCACTTCTGCTGAATCGACCGGCGAAGCGTCGAGCGCGACGCCTTCGAATACGGCTTGATTGATCTTGTCGCACAAGGCGTTGTTGGGCTGGAGCGTCGTTTCTTCGAGGCTCACGACGGGCACGGCGCCCATCACAGAGTTGGTCAAGAACACGTGATCGGCGGTCCGTAAATCCTCTACCGTGAGACGCCGATCGGTAATCGTGAATCCCCACTGCGGCAGCAGCCGCCGGACCTCGGCGGCCATGGTGCCGGGCAAGGCGTGCGCTGAAGTGGGGAAGGTTGCGGTATTGCCGAACACGCAGCACACGTTTGCGGTGTTTGTCTCCGACACGGAGTCGTCGGTGTTGAGAATGAGCGCTTCGTCGGCTCCCTGGCGCTTGGCCCAATCTCCGGCCAACTTGTAGTACATGTAATTGAGCGTCTTGTGGCTGCCAAGCGGCGTGTGGCGGGGGTGCGGGTAGATGCGGAGGCGCAAGCCCGACTGTGCGGACAGCGCGGGGCGCGGTGAGTAGGGCTTGGCGGTTGCGAAGAGCATAGGGCTGGGCCACGCGCCGTTGGGTTTGCCCGCTGCGGCCACCAGCTTGACGACGGCGTCCGTGGTGGACAGGCCGTTTTTGACAAGCAACTGAGCGATGACGTCTGCCCACGTAACGTCCGGGGGCTCAGACTGAAAAAACTCGCGCCACGCGCGCTCGAAGCGTTGCACGTGGGCCTCGAGTAGGATTGAGCGGCCCGCTTGCGCGCGCAGGGTTTCGAAGAAGCCAAAGCCGTACGCCACCGCTTCCGAATCGAGGGGTACGCCCGCCGCTGCGCTAAGCTTGAAGGCGCCATCGTGCCAAACCGTGGCCGAGGGCGATTCGTCGCTGGCGGTCGTGTCCAGGGCGTTCATCAGCGTGCGGCCCTTGTGTAGGGTTTCGTCAAATTCACTGGCGGGATCGGAGTCGTAGACGATGCCACCACCGACGGAGAACACGGCTTTGCCTTGCGTGAATGTCGCGGTGCGAATCGCGATCGATAGATCCATGCTTCCGTCGAAGCCGATGTAGCCGATGCTGCCCGTATAGATGTGGCGGCGGACAGGCTCGAGCTCGTCAATGATCTCCATGGCGCGGATTTTCGGGCAGCCGGTGATGGATCCTCCCGGAAATGTTGCACGGAGAAGGTCAACGGCGTCCATACCGGGGTCGAGCTCGCCCTTCACGATCGACACGAGATGATAAACGTTCTGGTACGCCTCGAGGCGCTTGTGCTCGACCACGCGCACCGAGCCGGCGCGACAGACCTTGCCGATATCGTTGCGCAGCAAGTCGACAATCATCGACAGCTCGGCGTCCTCTTTTGCGCTCTGTTGCAGCTCGGTGCGCAACGCCGCATCCTCGTCCGCCGTCTTGCCGCGCGGACGGGTGCCTTTGATGGGCCGCGTCTCTACGCTGCCGTTGCGGAGCTCGATGAACCGCTCCGGAGAAGTGGACACGACGTGGTGGTTGCCGGCGTTGACGTACGCAAAGAAAGGGGCCGGGTTGGCGGCATACATATCGGCAAAGCAGTCGTAGGGGTCTCCAGTAAACGGCGCCTCAAAACGCTGAGACATGTTTACCTGATAGACGTCTCCCTCGACGATGTAGTTGCGGATTGCCTCGACGGCGGAAAGGTACTCGGCACGCGAAAAAACGGACGTGCACCTGCCGCCGCCTACGTCCACCGTCGTGGCGTGAACACCCACCGCAGCCGTATGGCGGGAAGGGCCGGGTGGCGCAGCCGCAAGGCGGGGAGCCGCCCGCTTACCGGATGCCGCGGGCGCAGCGAGCGCGTCTTTGAAGCGGGCCACGTCTGCGTCAACGGCCGCTTCATCTCCTTGCAAACGCATCGCCAAAAGCGTCGTGGTGTTCGCGAGCCGATCGTGGACCACGATGATGGAGGGCGCCACGAGCTGCATCAAAGGCAAGCCGAGATCGTCGACGCTCGTGCGCGGTAACGTTTCCAGGCAATCCTTCAGGTCGTAAGCGAGATAACCCAGCAACCCACTGCTCAGCGGCAGCGAAGCGTCGAGCTGGGGCAGGCGGCAGTGCAGCAAGACGCGGCGCAATGCGGTAAAGGGATCGGCGTCGATCTCGGCACGATGCTCCCCATCAACCAGCGTTGTCCTCGTGCGGTGGCCACTCAGCGTGAGCCAGGGGTAGACGCCGAGAACGTGGTGCCGGGCACAGTCGAGTTCGCCGCCGCTCAGGAGCGCCACCGTGCCGGGCAGATGGGCGAAGCGGCGAACCAGGTCCACGAAAGGTTCGTGTAGCTCGAGGGCTTCGGCGTGCACCGCTGCAACCTTTCGCAGCCAAGACAGGCTCGAGTCGAGCAAAGGTGTACTCATGACAGCGTTCCTTGGAGTGGGCCCGAGCGCAGAAAGTTCTCGATCAGCGTGAAGCCGTGGTGGGTGAGGAAACTCTCCGGGTGGAACTGTACACCGAATAGCGGGTGGTGAACATGCTGCACGGCCATCGGCACACCGTCGGCCGTGCGAGCATTGATCCTCAGGTCGTCACTGGTGTTGGTGATGGTGAGGGAGTGGTACCGCGCCACGGTTAACGGTTGCGGCACCCCAGCAAACAGACCAGCTCCATCGTGATGCACGGCGCTCGTCTTGCCGTGCATCGGTACTGGCGCGTGCACCGTGGTCCCGCCGAACGCTTCGTTCATGCACTGCATGCCCAGGCACACCCCCAAAATGGGGAACTCTCCCTGATAGCGACGGATGAGATCTGTCGATATCCCGGCGTCACTCGGGCTTCTGGGACCCGGGCTCACGAGCACGTAGTCAGGCCGTTGCTGCGCGACGTCTGCCACGGTGAGGGCGTCGGCGCGAAACACGGAGATGTCCAAGTCGTAATTTCTGAACATCTGAACCAGGTTGAACGTAAATGAGTCGTAGTTGTCGATGACGAGGAGTTTCGCAATCATGCTCTGGTCTCGGATTGTTCCGTTTGAGAGGGCGGCACCGCTGCTCCGGATCGGGCTTACAGCATCGTAAAGCCACCATCGACCGGCAGGTAGGCTCCGGTCATGAACTGCGAGAGATCACTCGCCAAGAATAGCACGGCACCCGCCATATCTTCCGGTAACCCATTGCGGCGCATCGGGCATCTGGCGGCGATGGCCGCCTTCACGCTCGGCGACATCGGAATGGCGGCGTCCGTCAGGGTGAGCCCGGGCGCGACCGTATTGACGCGGACGCCACCGGGACCGAGTTCCGCGGCCAGCGCTCGCACGAACGCATCGACGGCCGCCTTAGCCGTGCTTTGGGCCACGAACCCAGCATCGTTGCTGCGCTTCGAAAGACTGCTGGAAACCGCGATGATGCTGCCGCTCTCGCGGCGGAGCATGTCTTTGGCGACCGCCTGGCACGGATAGAAGACGGCTTTGAGCTCGTCGCTGACTTTGCGTTCGAGATCGGCCCATTCGTACTCGACGAAAGGGCGATGTCGGAAGTTGATGTGGGCGTTAGCCACCAGGACGTCAACGTGCTCGAAGCGTTGGTACACCGCTTCCACGAGAGTCGCTACGTCTTCAGCGCGCGTAACGTCCGCCTCAAAGATGTCGGCAATGCCGCCCGCAGCTTCAATCTGCTCTTTGGCTCTCAGTGCTTGCGCTTCACTGTCCCGGTAGTTGATGGCGATCTTTGCGCCGTGCTCTGCCAGCAAGAGCGCCGTGGCAAAGCCGACACCGCGGCTGGCTCCGGTAACTAGAGCCACCTTGTCTTGCAGTAGCCCTGAGCCTGCCTGGGGCTTCGGCGCTCGTCGCACGACGGACGAGTGGCGCGGCACGCGTTGGGAAGGGCGGCTCGCGATCGCGCGGTCGATGGCTGCGGCGATCGCATCGAGGCGGGGCTCTTCGAAGATCTCCGACACCCCAAGCTCGACGTGGAACATGTCTTTGATACGCGCCAAAACGCGCATCGCCGACAGCGAGTGTCCACCGATGTCGAAGAAGTGCGTGTGCCGCCCGATGCGCTCCGCGGGAACATCTATGACGTAACTCCATATCTCAGCGAGAGTAATCTCGGTCAGGCTTTCAGGAGGCTCGTAGGCGACGCTCTGTTGCAGTTGACCCTGGGTGTTCAAGAGGGCCCGCCGATTCAACTTGCCGTTCGGCAACTGCGGCATCGCGTCGAGCAGGATGAACGCGTCGGGCACCATGTATGCTGGTAACCGGCACTCCAAGAACGGGCGCAGCTTCGCTAGCTCTACGGTGGCAGCGGGCTTGGTGGTATAAAAGGCGAGCAGTCGATCGCCTTTGCCCACGACCGCTCGTGCTCCAATGCCATCGAAGTCACCGAGCACGCTCTCGACCTGGCGCACGTCCACGCGAAAGCCCCGCACCTTGACCTGAAAGTCCCAGCGACCGATGAAGTCGAGGGTACCGTCCGGCAGATGTCTCACGACGTCCCCCGTGTTGTAAAGGCGATCGCTCGGCTCTTCGCCGAAGGGGTTGGCGATGAAGCGTTCGGCGGTCAAGGCATCGAGGCCGTGGTAGCCTTCAGGTATGCCAACGGAAGCGACGTGCAGCTCACCGGCGACGCCCTCGGGCACCAATCTGCCTTGGCGGTCGAGCACGTACACTTTAGTGTTGGCAATGGGGGTCCCGATCGGGACGAAGTCGCGCTCACCGTCGAAGCTTGCGGTGTCGTAGTAGGCGATGTCGTTCAACTCGGTGCAGCCGTAGTTGTTGAGCAACCGCGCGTCCGGGAATAGCCTGCGGAAGGCGAGCACCAACTCTTTCGGCAGCGGCTCACCCGCGGTGATACAAACGCGCAGCGCCGGCAAGCGTCGTCCGCTCGAACGCAAGTGCTCGATGACGCTCGCTAGGTGGGAGGGGCCGATGTTGAGGCGACTGACGCGGTGTTCTGCCAGAGCAGTGACGAAAGCTGCAGCATCTCGGACTGTGTCGTTGTCGATGAATACCTGGGGGCAGCCGTTGAGCAGGCCAGCGAAAAGCTCTTTGACCGCAACGGCAAATACGAATGTCGTCTTCTGGCCCACAACTTCGCCCGTCTCAAACGGCAACCTGGTTTCTAGTGCACTCAACCAGTTGTCGAGCTGGCGATGGGGCACGCGAACACCCTTGGGCTTACCCGTGGACCCCGACGTATACATGACGTACGCAAGCGCCTCGCCCGACGTATTCAGCTCCGGCGGTGTGTTTGGGTACTTCGAGCCAGCGTCCCAAACCTGCTCCGGGTTCACGCAACAAACCGCGTCGAGCTCGAGCAGGGCCTGATGCTCGGCCTTGCAAACGACGGCGCTCGGGTGCGCGTCGTCGAGGATCTGCCGCAGGTATATTTTCGGGTAGGCCGGGTCGAGAGGGACGTAGGCTGCCCCCGCCTTCCAGACACCGAGCAGCGTCGCCAGGAGCGGACCGCCCCGTTGCATACACACAGCAACCAGATCTCCCGGCTTGATCCCTCGCGCTGTAAGTGCGTGGGCCATCTGGTTGGCGTGCTTGGCGAGTTCGAGATAGCTCCAGGCCCCTCGCGCGTCCCAGCAAGCCACTGCGTTTGGTGTGCGTTCGACGTGCGCATCGAAGCGCTGGACGAAAGATAACGCTGGAGCAGGCGTCAACGGCGCTCGATTGTACTGTTCGAGCAACTTATGGACGTCGACCTCGCGCAGCAGAGGAAGGTCGGCCACACGCCGGCTCGCGTCGCCAAACATGCCTTCCAACACTTGTTGGTGATGAGCGAGCATGCGCTCGATGGCTTGCCGGTCGTACAGGTCGGAGGCGTACACGACCTCGACCTCGAGCTCGTCGGCATCCCCCGAGTAGGAGAACTCGATTTCGCACCGGGCCGGGACGTGCTCCCTTTCGAGCACCTGATTCACCGCCGCATCGCTTTCGTTCGGATCTGGGTAAGGGCCGAACTTCACCCCGCCTGGCAGCTGAGTACCCAACAGCGCTTGCGGGAAGTTTTGATGCCGCATGATGATGGGCACTAAGGGGTTGGTGCTGCCGCGGCGCGCGCTATCTGCCACTTGCAGGATTTGCTCGAAGGGTACGGCATGCTCAAAGGCAGAAAGCGTCTGCGCGCGCACGGCTTTGAGCAGGTCGCCGACGCTGCTCTGCTCGTCGATCCGGAGCCGGAGCGGCAAGATGTTGATGAAGAACCCAATCAGGGGCTCGAGCTCGACGTCCGTGCGGTTCGACGTCGTGGTGCCGATGCACAGGTCGTCCCGGTTCGTGTAGCGTCCTAGGGTAACGCCCAGGGCCGCGAGTAACGACATGAACAGCGTGCAGCCATGGCGGCGAGACAACTGGTCAAGGTTGCGGGCAAACTCACTCGGATACTGATAAACGAACGTTTTACTCGTCGTGCAGGCCTTTGCTTGCCGCGTGTGCTCCGTGGGAAGCTCGAGACTGTCTTCGTAGCCCTTGAGCGCCCGGCGCCAGTAGTCCAGGTGAATCGAGACGTCCAACGCTCGCTGGGAGCGCGAGTAATCCTTGTACTGGACGGGCAGCTGAGGCAAAGCTGGACGCTCGCCGCGAGAGAACGCCGCGTAAGCCTCTTGAAGCTCACCCAGAAAAATGGCTTTGAGCGACCAGGCGTCCGCGGCGATGTGGTGCACGTTGAACAAGAGCAGGTGGCGGTCGTCCGCCAAGCGCAGCAAGCTCGCTACGAAGATCGGACCGCGGCGAAGGTCGAAGCGATGCTCGAGATGTCGCTCGAGGTGCTCCAACATCTGGTTGCGGTCGACGGAGATGCGCGGCAAACGCATGCGCTGGGGCGGGGCTATGAACTGTACCGGCTCGCCGTCTTCGGTCTGATCGTAGTAGGTGCGCAAGCTTTCGTGACGGGCGGCAATCTCGCTCAGGCTCAATTCCAAAGCTGAGACGTCCAGGTTGCCTTCGACCAGCAGCATGAGGGGGAGGTTGTAGTTCGTATTCTCCGGGTCGCGCTCGTGGTGAACCCACATCCGCTCCTGGAACCAGGACAGCGGGGCGCCTTCGTCTTCTGGCGAGCGTGCAACGCTCGGCACGCTGGACAGATCGTCGACAGCATGATCGTCCTTATCGCTGTCCCTCGCCGGCTGACGTGAAATGCGTACCGCTGACCCCTCACTCTTCTCCACGGGCATCGTTCCTCCAGAGCGTGTCACTAGCTCGACGTCGGAAGATCGTCTGGGCTCAGGAAGATGTCCAGCGGCAGATCCAACGAATACGAAAATTTCTGGTGGGAGCGCGGTGTTCGAGGCATAGGAGTTTTTTCAAAAACTCCGCTTGCGGTGGTTCGCGCAGTCCATCGCGACCAGACGTCCGCGGGGGGGCGTCGCTCACCGCAGACGATGAGCGGCGGGCGCCGTCAAGCACCGACCAACACTGCGCCGGCGGGTGCAACACATCTGCCTGCCACGAATCTCGACCCGTTCTGCCGTGTACTCATCGGAGCCGGCCCGGACCGAGAGGGGGCATATTGGAAAGCAAAAAGGGTCGCATCTGATCGCCGTTGACGGCAATGTCAGGCGGCTGTCGCGTGTACTGACAGATCAGGTTTGTTGAATCAGCGGCCTTGCTCCGGTGAGGGCGTCGGGCATACTCCACGAGTGACGGCCTTTCCGCGACGCGTGTACGAGTACCTCGACTACCGTCGCTTTTTGGCTGACTACTATGCTCATTGTAAGCTGCATGAGTACGGCTTCTCCTATCGTACCTTTGCGCGGCGCGCAGGCTGCCGATCGGACAACTACCCGCACTTGGTGATCAAGGGGCGCCGCAACCTCACTTCCGCCATGGCCGTGCGCTTCGCCGAGGCTTGCGGACTAGTGCGCGAGCAAGCCACCTACTTTAGTGACCTGGTCGCGTTTACCCAAGCCAAGGTACAAGCTGAAAAAGAGCATTACTACGAACGGCTGACGCGGCACGCTCCGTTTAGACGGGTGCACCAGGTAACCCAGGCCCAGGCAAAGTACTTCTCGAGGTGGTATATCCCGGCCACACGGGAACTGGCTGCGCGCGCGGACTTTCGAGCTGAAGCGGCGTGGATTGCGGCGAAGTTGGAGCCAAGCATCTCGCTTGCTGAGGCGCGGGAGGCTCTCGAAACGCTGACTCGCCTCCAGTTGCTGTCACTCGACGAGGGTGGACGCGCCACACGGAACGAAACTCTGGTGAGTTCTGGCGGTCCGCTGGGGCATCACTTGGTGGCCTTTCACCAGGCGATGTTGCAGCGGGCAAGCGAAGCCATCGACCTCATCCCACGAGATGAGCGGGAAGTTTCGTCACTGACAGTGTGCGTGAGCAAGCAGCGTTTGCTCGAGCTCAAGCAGCAGGTCCGTGAGTTTCGGCAGCAACTACTGCATACGGCCGAGCGTGAGGATACGCCAGAGTGTGTGGTGCAAATTAATTTTCAGCTATTCCCTCTTTCTAAGCGAGACGTATGAGTGCCATGTCCGTCAACTTTGCCAGCCGAAGGTATCAGTATCCCATTGCTCCGAAGCTGTGGCTAGGCTGGTGCCTGGCCGCTAGCGTCCCCAGTTGCTCTGGCACGGAGGCGGACAACCCATTTGCTGGGCCTGTGGACAGTACGCCTTGCAAAGGGGAGCCTGCGTATGCTGACTACTTGGCGAGACCGTCGAGCGCCAGGCTGAGCGCGCAAAGCCTAGGGTCCGGTTTTGGCGGGTCGGGCAGGGGCGCTTCTTTCGCACGTACTGGTCAGGCACTGACGGTAAGTGACCAGGTGCCGTTGACGCTGGAGTGCTTAGCTTGGGCACACGAAGGCGAAACACTTCAGCTGCAGATCAGCAACTTCCTTGGTGGGTGCGCGATCGACTGGACGGGTGGTGCTGGGGTGAGCACCCCAGGCCATGTGGTGGTGCAACTCGATCAAAACGAGTGCGCTACCGCTGGCTGCGGCAACTGCATATACGATACACGTGCTGAAGTGAACGCGCGCATGGACGACTTGATAACGAGCGACAGCGGGAAAACAGAAGTCACCTTGCGGCTGATGAATTGTAAAGGTGAAGCCACCCGCAGCTTCGAATGGCTTGTGCCGATCGCCTCTGAACCCACCGGCATCAGCTGTCGGCCGCTGGGGGACTACGGAGCCGTGCGGTCAGCGCGCGTCGCCCATGAATACTCCGAATCCCAAGTCAACCTCTACGCCCCCTGCGATAACGCCGAGCATCCTGAGTTCAGCGACGTGTGCAGCGACGACCGCACTTGCGTCGGCGGTTACTGCGTGCCTGGTTGCGAGGTGGAGGACGATTGCCCGCTCGGCGGCGCGTTGGGCTGTATCGACGGTGCCTGCCTCCTATCACCGTGAGCCCGCCGGTCCGCTGCCGTGCTGGGCTACGGACCGCGGCCGGAGCCAGTGCTCGTGCCGATGGTTAGCGTCTCGGGCCACGGGGACGCGTGGGTTGGCGTCGGCGGCCGCTTTTAGCGTTCAACCTCCATCCGACCGATGCAGCGGCAGGTCGTGCGGCCAAAGATGGCTCACGATCGACG
>CAZNZA010000065.1:0-10774 GCA_964577325.1 uncultured Polyangiaceae bacterium | reverse complement strand
CCATCCGACCGATGCAGCGGCAGGTCGTGCGGCCAAAGATGGCTCACGATCGACGTCAGCTCCGAGCTTGACGATAACAGCTCGCGCCTGAGCGGCGACTGGTTCTACGTCTGCAGCCGTTCACAATGCTTACTCCTATCCGCCTTTGCTTTCTGAAACTGTGTCTCCTCGGCAACTTGCGAAGCGTGGCTCTGCTTACGAAGGTCCCTAGCATCCCCGTCGCGGTGCTGGGCTTCGCTTTGTTCAGCGGGTCGGCGGCAGCCGCCTCGCCCGAGTCGGAGCCGATCACACCCGCGCCCGCCGCCCCGCAGGAACCATCGCAGGCGACTGCCCAGGAAACATCCCAGGCCCTGCCACCGAGCGAGAGTCGGAGCCGCGTCCAGCTCGTTCTGCATGGCGACGCGTTGGATGCCGTCGCCTTGCAACAGGCGCTCACTCAGGAGCTCGGGCGGGAGTTCGAGCTCACCCCCACCGGCGACCCCGTGACGGAGGACACGCTGACGGTGGCTTACGCCGCTGCTCGTAGCGAGCTCGTCGTGTCCTGGCAGAACGATGGGCAGACCATCACTCGGGTAATCGCCACGTCAGCGGCGCGAGTCGTCGAGGACTCCGTCCTGCTCGCCAGTAATCTGATGCACGCCCAGCTCGACGACTTGGCTCCTTCCGAGCTTCAGGAACAACCCGTCGCGCTCGCGCTCCCGGCGCCGCAGGAGCCCGTGGTCGCCATCCCGACATCGAGGGCACCGGCACAAGTGCCCGTGGTTCATGCGCAGGCCATAGCGGAGCCGCGACGTTTGGCCACCGCTGGATTGTTTTACCCGGCGTCGTCGAACTACGACGCTCCCGACGCAGCGACCCATGTGGACGTCAACCTGTTGCACGGACGTGTGGGATCGGTGCACGGTCTGCAGCTCGGCGGGGTCAACGTGGTCGTCCGCTCGGGCGCATCCGCGCACCTCGAAGCGCCTGACGCCGCGGCAGCGGACGTCGTGGGTGTACAACTCGGGTACCTCGCCAACGTCGCTACCGGGCACGTGAGCGGCGTGCAGTTGGCTGGGCTGTTCAATCACGCAACCGGGCCCGCAGCGGCATGGCAAGCGGCAGCCGCCGTAAATGTGGCGGGAGGTTCCTTGACCGGTCTGCAGTCGGCGTTTCTTTTCAACACGGCACGGAGGTTGCGCGGTGTGCAGGCGGGCCTCGTCAATCTGGCGGGCGATGTCGATGGTCTGCAGGTAGGGTTGGTCAACGTCGCCAGGAAAGTGCGCGGCGTCAGCGTCGGACTCGTCAACATCGCCGAGGATATCGAGGGCGTACCGATTGCCCCCTTCAGTGTCTCTCGCACCGGCGGCGTTCACCCGACGCTCTGGAGCGGGACCTCCGGTTTGGCCAACGTCGGCGTCAAGCTGTCCACGCGCAATACCTATTCGCTGGTGTTCGGAAGCTACCATCGCGCCTTCGAGCGCGAGTTCTTCGGAGGTGGGTTCGCACTCGGGGCGCGGGTTGCGTTGGGCCACAACTTCTACTCGGACTTGGACGTGTCGGGAACGTACTTGATCGCTCCTGACCGCAGTGTCGAGTCCGAGGGCGATGACCTCGAGCCGGGTGACGGAGCCAACGACTCTATCGAGTCAAACAGCGGTGTCTATTCGGAGTACGACATCTACTACCACGAACAACTGTTGCAGCCGCGTTTGCGCGCGATCTTGTCTTACAGGGTCGCCCACCACTTCGGGCTGTTCGTGGGCGTGGCAGCGGCCGGCCAGTTTCGCTTCGAGCTCGGCACCGACCGCGTCACCACGAGTGTGGCGCCGGAATTTTTTGGAGGTATCGAGCTCTGATGTGGGGTAGCACCCTCGACGTGCAGTGGTTAGCGCGCGGCGCGTCGGAAGGCACGGATGATGAACTCGTCGTGCGGGCGGCGGCGGGCGATCGGCAGGCGCTGATCACCATCTATCGCGCTCACTTTGCTGAGGTCCGAGCGCTGGCGCAACGCGTTCTTGGATGCCCGATGACGGCCGAGGACGTCGTGCACGAGGTGTTCGAAGCGCTCCCTCGCGCCCTGCTGCGCTTTCGTGGCGAGGGCTCGCTGCGCAGCTACCTCTTGTCGATGACCGTGCGCACCTCCCGCACGCACATGCGAGCGGCGCGTCGACGCAGAGCGGCCGAAGCGCGTGCGGCCGACGCACGACCGCTGGACATGCGCGATGGGGAATCGCCGTCTGCGGCGAGTGAACGGCGCGAGCTCGCGCGGGTCCTCGCTCGGGCGCTCGATGAGCTGCCGCTTGCCCAGCGCGAGGCGTTTGTTCTGTGCGAGCTCGAAGAGCGCAGCAGCCAAGAGGCCGGTGAGATCCTTGGAGAGAAGCCGGGGACGATACGCGCACGGGTGTTCAACGCCCGCCGACGGCTGCGGGAGCTGCTCGCGCACCAAGCGCCAACATACGCGTCCAGCCACGATGAGGTGGCCCAATGACTGACCAAGACCTTTTGCGTCGAGCCACCCAGGCATTGCGCGAAGAGACGCGTCCACACGACGGTGGCATGAACGAAGCGCTCTCGCGACTGCGTTGGGCCGCCCCTGCACCAGCGCGTCGCTACCGGAAGCTGAAAGCACCCGTGCTCGCGGCGTGGCTCGGGCTCGGCGGAGCGGTGGCGTGGGCCAGTACCACAGGTCACCTGCAACAGTGGGTGGAGTACGTCGCCGACTATGGGGCGTCGTTGGACCGAGACGAAGCGCCGGGTTTGGCTGAAGCGGACGTGCCGCGCACTGCGCCCCAAGAGCCAACGCCACCGACCGCTTCGCTCCCGTCGGCAGCTTCAACCTCGCTGGCAGATATACCGCCCACACCTACGGCTCGACCGATGGCGGGTGCGCCGTGGCGACCGCCGGAGATGCGCCCCTCGGAGCCGTCTGCAGCTGCGAGCCCTCCCATGCCGTCCAGCACGCATTCATCGGAAGCACGCCCGGCGCAAGCTGCGGACGCGGACGCCGCATATCGGCGCGCGCACACGCTGCACTTCAAACGCAAAAACTACGTCGCAGCGTTGGTAGCCTGGGACGAGTACCTGCGAGTCGCGCCCGCAGGAGACCGCTGGTTGCCTGAGGCGCGGTTCAACCGCGCCGTCGCGTTGCACCGCTTGGGTCGACATGATGAGGCGCGGAGCGCACTCGAGCCGTTTGCCCGCGGCATGTATGGCGGATACCGCCGTGATGACGCCAAACGTCTGATCGAGCAAGGAAACCGCTCTGACAGGCCATGACAACCTGGGCCGAGCGGTGGGGTGAGGGGAGTGACGAAAAAGCCGAACGCCGCTAACGGCGTAGCGGTGGGTGGCAACGGATAGGCATGATCCAATCACGCTTACTGTCGTTGTCTCGAACCACTCACCTGCTGCCGGCGCTTGCCACGTGCTTGGGCACCCTGGCCGTTGCTGCGCCGAGTCACGCGCACGGGCCGGAGGAGGACCCGTATCGAGCGCCTTCAATCTTCAGCTATGCCTTTCGCGGTCTCGGCATCGGCGGGGTCGTCGGCGCGAGCGGCATCTACGCGATCGGTGGCGGGAGCGATCTGGAGTGGCAGACGTACGCCATGGGAGCCGGCATCGGCGCTCTGATCGGAGCTGCCACGGGTTTGGGCGTTGGTCTGCTGGATGTCAGCGATGGACAATTGGGGATGGGCGCCATCGTCATGCGAGACGCCTGGTACGGCACGCTGCTGGGGGCCACGGCTGGGGTGATCGCCGGCAGCATCTCTTGGATGGGCGGCGAAGACTCCGAGCACGTGTTGACTGGCGCGGCTTGGGGAGCCGTGATTGGAGCCCCCGTCGGCGTGTTTATCGGCATCATCGAGGGCAACGCTTTCGAAAATCGCTTGCAGGAGCGCCGCCGAGAGCGCCGCGGTGTGAACATTCGGGTCTCGCTCCAGCCCGTCGAGGGCCGCGACCGTCAGGCCGCAGGCTGGATCCCCACGCTGTCCGGCACCTTCTAACGAAGCCCGAGTTTCGTTCGCGGGATTGAGTCATTGCCGGCAAACCGTGTATGGACACGGCCATGGGTACTAGCGGCGCGCGCCTGCCTTCCACGCTGGTGTGCGTCGCACTAGCCCTGATCGCCTTCGCCCGCGGCGCAGCCGCCGAACCCTCCAGCACGGCCCGCGTGGGTATGGATCTGCGCTGGGCCGCGCCAGCTTCGTGCCCCCAACAGGCCGAGGTTCGAGAGCGTCTCGTGCAGCAGTTGCGTAACCCGCCGCCTCCCGACGCGATGGCTTTGGTGGTCATCACTGCGACCAAGGAGGATTTCGAGCTCGTGCTGAAGACACGCTCCCGCGGAGCGGTGGGCGAACGCGTGTTGCGGCATCCAAACTGCGGTGAACTGGTGAGCGCGGCGATCGCCATGGTCGCGTGGACGTTCGACGCGGATTCGGTAGAAGAGGAACCAAGTGAACACGATTCACTGATGTTTGAACGTGAACATCAGGCACAACCTCCGTCGCCCCCACCCATGTTTGCTTTAGGCGCGATGGGAGCTGTCAGTACAGGAGCGTTCGGGCTCGTCACTCCCGGCGTGGGCGTCAGCGGTCGGTTGATGGGACCCAACTTCAGCGGTCGACTCGCGCTGGCTCACTGGTTTCAGCAGACGCAAACAGCACCCGACGGCGCTTCCGAGGGGCGAGTGGCGCTGTGGACGAGCACGCTGAACGGCTGCTGGCGGGCTGGTGCAAAGGCGCCGTGGGACGTGTGCCTGCTCGTCGAAGGCGGAATCGTGCAAGCCCGGGGCGCAGGGCCACTGGAGCCGGCGCGCCGTGTGACGGCTCCGCGCTGGGCGACAGGGATCGCAGGCACATGGTTACTGATTCGCGACACTCACTTCCACGTCCCGCTCGAAGTCGCAGGCTTGTTGCCCCTTCATCAATCACGCTTCGTGTTCGAGTCGAGCAATCTCAACACGCGTCCGGATGCGCTGTTTCGTACTCATCTCGAGCTGCGCGTGAGTCTCGGCATCGAGTTGCAGTGACGACAAGCCAGCATGGGCCATCCGTTCCGAGTGGCCGGTCGCGTGATTCAAAGATTGTTCGACGGAACCGCCACGCGGCAGACAGTACGTCGTGATGCCTTGGGAGAGTTCCCCAACTTTATCTGACGACTCCCGCGGGCCCGACCCTGGTCTCATGGCGCGCCTCCCCGCGTTTCAACCGATTTCCCACGCCGCAGCCCGAGAAATCTACGCTGCGCATGCTGACTACGTCGCGCGTTTGGCGCATGGATACGGGTTGAGGGACGCCGAGTTGGAAGACGCCGTCCAAGACGTGTTCATCACATTCTTCCAAAAGTTCAACACGGGCATCGCGACGGCTACGCCGAGAACGTGGCTGTACACGACGACGCTGAACGTGTGCCGCAACCGGCGGCGCTCCCTGTGGCGTAGCCTTCGGCGTTGGGCGAGTGACGCCTTGGCCGCGAAGCTAGAAAGCAAGAGTCCGTCTGCCGAGCGGGTCACGGATGCGCAGCAGACGCTGCGTCGTTTGCTCGACAAGCTCGATGACGACAAGCGTCAGGTCTTCGAGTTGGCGGAGATCGAGCAGTTCACGTTAGCTGAGATCGGGGCGCTGCTCGGTATCTCGCCCAATACTGTTGGTTCTAGATTATCGGCTGCGCGTCGGCAGTTCGACGATGCGTTGCAGCGAGAGCAAATGCGCTTGGACGGAGGGAAGCGATGCACGAACTGAGCAAAGCCGCGCAAGACTTGCTTGCGTCATCGGCGGGCGAGAGCCCGCTGAAGGAAGACCAGGCGCGACGCATTTGGGGACGCGTCGAGCAAGGCGTGCAATGGCCCGCAAGCGTTACGTCGCATCCACGCGCGGTCGCCACCAGTGGTGTCTTCTCCGCGTCGCGGGCACAGCGGGCGCCCACCGATTGGAGACTGCGGCGCTGGGCGAAAGCACTGTGGCTGAGCTTGGGTCCTTGGGGGGTGCTTGGGGTGACTGCAGCGGCGGCTGCCATCGGCACCGCCGCGCTGATGTTGGCGACGCCGACGCCAGCTTCAGCGCCTGCAACCGAAAATGCCGCCCTCAACGCTGACGGTCCGGGACCTGTCGTCCCCCGCGCACCTGGTGTGGAAACCCCTGTCCTGCCGACTGGTGAGACGGCGCTCGTCCCCACTGCCGAAACGACCCCGACTCTACCGAGCCAATTGCCGGCACCCGAACGCGACTCACGCCCCGCACGTCAAAGACCTCTCGGCTCCCACACCAAGCCGCCAGCGCCCCTGCAAGAGGAGGTGGCTTCGCTCGATCTCGTTTACCGCAAGCTCGACGCGGAGCAATACGCGGAAGCTCTGACAGAACTACAGCGGCACGACAAGAGCTATCCCCAGGGCGCGCTGGCTCTAGAGGCGCGCGCCGCAAGCTGGATTGCGCGCTGTAAACTCAACCCGGAGCCTGCTACCCGCGAAGCCGCGACCACCTTCATGCAGCGCTTGGGAAAAACACCGCTCGCGAAACGGGTGCAGCGGGCGTGTGGGGAAGTGCAGCGCGCAAAGGAGCTGCCGTGAACCGGATGAAGCGAGCGCTGCTGTGCGCTGCGCTGCTGTTCCTAGCGCCGAGCTGCGACCTCAGTGACTACAGTCTCGGAACCTACTCGCTGCCGCCCTGGCCAGACGCCGGATGGCAGGTGAGGGCTGACGATGCGGGTGAGACACTGGACGCAGGCGACGCAGCGGCTGAGTCGCCGGACGCGAGCGATGCCGCTACCGAACCAGCGCGCCTCAAAGTGGTGAGGGCTGAGGCTTTGGTACTCTGGCTTCGGGCAGATGTGGGAATCGAGCTCGGCGATGACGGACGAGTCGTCAACTGGACGGACATGTTGACGGGCAACGTCGCCACGGCTCCTTCCGCCGAAGCTCGGCCCACGCTCGTCGATGACCCGCCCGCGCTTAGCTTCGATGGCGATGACGAGCTCGAGCTGCCGCCGATCCCAGCGCTATCGAGCTTCACCTTCCTCGGCGTAGTTGCAGCGGAAGAACAGACGTATTGCCCATCGATCCTTCACTTCTCGAATCGAGATGTGGACGAATCGACCACCGACGAGCTCGAGTTCGGCCGCCACATGGGTACGTGGTACTACGAAACCGAAATCAGTCACGTTGAAGCGCCGCCCGATGCCTTCCCTGTGGGCGCAGCGCATCGTTTGGGTGCGGTCCAACACGAAGACGGTCTTGCCGAGCTCTTCGTCGATGGGGTACTCGTCAGCAGTGGCACGGTGCCCCTGCCACCAGCGGTAGAACGCAGCCGCAACTTCGTGGGTAACAGTCACTGGGAGCGAGCCATCGACGGCAGCTGCACGCCCTTCGAGGGACGAATCTTCGAGCTGATGTTCTTCACCGGGGCGCTGACGGAAGCGGAGCGTCTTGCGAACGACGCGTACCTGGAGCAACGCTGGTCCGCTGCGTTAGCTCAGTGAGCGCGTCATCGAGTTTTCGGCCCCCTGTCCGAGCCGGTCGCACTTTGTTCGGCGAGACTTGGGGGCTGCCGACAGAAAGGGTAGGAGCGCGGCCACTGCCTCGCTCATCAACTTCTCCGGAGGGTCCATGCATCTCATCACCTGTCCACCTCGCCTTTCCAACACGCTGCTCACATCGATGGTCGCGCTCTGCGCGTTGGCATGTGCCGCTGAAGCCGAGGCGCCTAATCCCTACGCACTGTCTCACGAGGCCGTTTCGGTGGGGCAGCCGCTCGAGCTTCTGGGGCACGACTTCGTCAGCGCCAAGAAAGGTTGGGTCGACGTGACCTTCAGCGGTGAGTTTCGGTCTTTCGAAACGGACGAGGTTCATCCGGTCGATTTCACCGTCGAGCTCGCCGCCGAGGATTCCGAGCGTGTGCTGTGGCCGCGCTTCGGGGCGTATCGCGTGCCGTTCGGGAATGGTCTGGACACCGGCGTGTTCCGCGGTGAGGTGAGCGCGACCAATGCTAAGCCGGGTGAAAAGCCGACGGCGCATACGCGCGGAGTCATGACGTTGCTGAAGGTACTACCGTCGATCGTAATGGTCGACGCCCGAGCCATGGGGGAAACGTGGGTCTCGGATTGTGCCGACCCCATGACGACGGCCATCCACTTCGTGCCATATCTGTTTCGCTTCAAGGCCGTGGGCTTCGATGCCGACGACTTCACCTACACGTTCGGGCCCGGCATCGTGCATGCGGGCGCCGTCACGACCGACGTGCTGCAGACCAGCTTGCCGGTGGAAGACAACGAACATGCGGTTTTGGTTCAGTTCGCGCCGGTACCAGATAACGCCAACGGGTTCACGACGAGCGTCATCGTTTCAGCGGAAGGTGACGACGGGCAGACGTATACCTTGGAGGTGCCGATCGTGGTGCGGCGACCACTTCAGGTGTTCTTCGACTCCGGCATGAGCATGGCGCAGCTATTCGAGCCCGAACCTGTTTCAGGCTGCATTCCCGGTGGTCAGGGGGGCGTGGAGGTCGGTTATTCCGAGAGTCACTCCGAGACCCGCTCGCGAACGGTGACCCACACGCAAGTCGACGGCTGGCAAGAGAACTACGGCGAGGCTTTCACCGATACCCACATGACCGCGGACACCGAAGGCAAGCAAGTCACGCGTGGGACGACGTCAAGCTACAGCGATACTCGATCTGAATCGTGGCAAGAGGTCAACCAGACATCAGAGTCAACGACGCAGGCTCGTCAAACTACCGGTCACGTGACCTTCTCGAGTTCGGACACGGAGAGTTATGACTGGGGTATTCACGGCGAGGAGTCCCACAGCTTCTCCAAGGAATTGGGGCTCGAGGCAGGACTGACAGGGACGGTCGAAGGTACCCTGGCACCGTCGGCCACGGTGCTTGGCGTCGGCGGGTCGTTGGGATCCTTGAGCACCTCCCTGCAGACTAGCCTCAAGGCTCAAGGTAAACTCGGGTGGGTGGACACCGAAAGCGGAGGTTGGACCGCCAACCACGGCACGAGCAGCACGTCCGGGGTCAGTCGCGGCGCTTCGGTATCCAACTCGACCTCCAACACTCGCGGCTCGAGCCACAGCGAAGCCTATCAGACCGGCCGCGCTCAAACCTACGGCGAGGCCAATAGTTACGCCACGACGGCCTTGCAATCGCAGACCCGCACTTACTCGCAAGCCCAGCAGCGCAGCACGACGTTGGGTAAGAACATGAGCGAGAGCGATGCCGTCGCCGAGACGGTAACCAGCACCGACACAACCACGCTCGACACCCGTGCCACTATCCCGCCGCAGATGTACGGCGTGTGGTACCGGCAAACGACGCGTCTGATCCGGCGCGGAGTCGTGGTCGCGTATGACTTGTGTGGCAACGCCGACGTCGTGGGTGACATCGCGATCGACGACTGGACATGGGCTCCCAACCTCGCCATTGGCGACACCTGCCCGCCCGAACCCGACTTGCCTGCCGCCGAGTGCTTCGTCGAACCGTGCGACGGTCAGTGATTCGCGGGCGTCGGCGTGGACGAGTGGGCTCTCCGCGTCGTGCTCACGGCACCTGACGACGAACGGATCGACGTGTCCTGGGCGTGGCGGATGCTCGTCGCTCTGCTGAGGTTCCGTCGTTAGATTGGTTAAGGGGACCCCGTTCGCGTCGAGTGTACTGCGCAGCGCGCTAGAGCGACAGGTACCGCGAGATGAAACGGCGTGGCTGTTCACCAGCGCTGCGTATCATTGTGCGTCGAGACGGCCGAGCGCGTCGAGAAAGGCGCGGCCGCGGGGAGAGATTTCGTAACCCACCTCGAAACTCTGAGTGAGCCCGAGACGCTTAAGCTTGCGCACGTCGACCTTGAACTCGTCGCGTTCGCGGCCCAACTTCTTCGCGAGGATACGCGCGGCAATCTGCGGGTTCTCGTCGATCAAGCGTAGCGTCGCCAACGTCCAGGGGGCGTCCCGATCGAGCCGCGCAAGCTTCTGCTTGATGGCGGCGACATCATCTTGGGAGAGTTCTTCGTCCAAGGCTATCGCCACCCGATCGCCATCGCCGCCGTAATGTAGCGCAATACGAAACAGCTCAGCGTCCGGGCTGAGAGCCCCGCGCGGGCCGCCCGCCAAGTAATCGACGAGGTCGGAGCGTGACGCAAAGCCCGCTTGGTGGGCGTCCTGTTCCGTTATCTCGTGCACTTGGATGCGACGGACCTCGTCGACTTCGAGCACCCCGATCGGGTGGCACCGGTACCGCCCACCCACCTTGACTCTCGGTTTGTCCCACCGGCGAAAGGTTAGGGTGACCGTGCCGTTCTTGAGCAACTCGTGAAACTGCTTCTGGAAGAGGAGCATGTCCGCTGCATACCCCGGCGACCCCTCACGCGTCACGTGCTTCTTTCAAGCGTCGCGATGTTCACTTGAGAAGACTTGGGATGTAGTGTCCGACCGCTTCCAGGCGCACCTGCTCAGCTGTGGGCGGGACCGCGAAGTACAAGTCGAGTCTCTCGCCGGGCGCAATCCTGTGGAAACGGTTGTCTGTGTTACAGTAGCTCTGACCGTCGCACGCTACGGGTGGGAGCGCCCTCCCGTCAGCGGAGAGCCAGACGCTATCTAAGTAGGTGGTCTCGGGCTTCTCCTCCCTCAGCTGTACGTGCACCATACCGTTGACCTGAGCTGCGCCAGATAAATCGAGAGGAAGGCTTTGATGGGCGTTCAGCTCGACCGAGCCCAGGTTTCGTAAGATCTCTCCCTGTCTCACAAACCTGTCGCCGATCCTGACGTAAACGAACGGGCAAGCGGCGCACTGATTGGGGTCGCGGG
>CAZNZA010000064.1:10111-30108 GCA_964577325.1 uncultured Polyangiaceae bacterium | reverse complement strand
AGTCGGGGTCGAACCGACGACCACTGGCTTGTAAGGCCAGCGCTCTACCACTGAGCTATCCGCCCGTCACTCGAGGCGCGCCGGTTTAGCGGGATCACGCGCCAATTGCCAGATCTAAGTGCTCCTGGCGCTGCACCCCCGTCTCCCCTGCGGCAGGGGTGGGAGGCTTGGATGTTCTTCAGGGCGAGCGCGGGGGTGGCGCGAATTTTGCGCACCACGCACACCGGCGCCATTTTTGCTGAAGGGATAGCCTCGCTGAGCCGTACCCAAGCGTGTTAGGTACCCAGAGCGATGAGTGACGCCCACCGTGCTGTCCGAATAGTCATCGTTGAAGATGAACCTGCGATCGCGAGCGCGCTACGAGTGCAACTCAGCCTACTGGGTTTCGGCGAGACGCGTTGGGCGACCAATCGCACGGGGGCTTTGAGGTTGGTCGAGGAGGACAGGCCCGACCTGGTCATCATGGACATCCAGCTCGCCGACGGGGATGACGGTGCACGGGTGGCGCTCGAACTCCGCGAGACGTGGAATATTCCAAGCGTGTTCCTGACGGCACACACGGATGATGCCACCATCGAACGCTGCAAAGCGGCAGAGCCCGCCGCATACTTGCTCAAGCCATTCAACCTTCAGTTGCTCAAGGTAACGCTTGAAATGGCGCTACATCGAGAAAGCGCGGTTCGTGCTCGCGCCGAGGCTGAAGCTCAGAAGCGCCGCACCGAGTCGCTGTACCGCGCCATCGTCGAGAATGCACCCATCGCCATTCTCTCGGCCACCAGTGCGGGCACGGTGCTGAAAGCCAACGCAGCCGCCGAGCGCTTGTTCAGTCGCGGCGCGACTGAATTTGCGGGCTCCCCCGTGGCTTTGGTGCTCCAAGACCTGCCGGAACCGCACAGCGGCGTCACTCACTATACGACTACGGCCTTCACGCCCGCCGGGCGCACCATTCCTGTAGCCGTATGCGCCCTGTGCTTCGAGTATGAGGGCACCGATTTGACGAACTACTTCGTGTCGGATCTGCGCGAGCGGCTCGCCTTGGAAGACCAGCTCACCTACGGCCATGAGTCCGACGCTATCACAGCGCTCACTTCCGATGTTGCTCACGACTTGAACAACTTGTTGGCTTCGCTGCAGACGTTGCAGTTTCTCCTCGAGCAGCCGCGGCAATCACCCGTTCCAGCACCGGCTACCGCCCTAGAACAAGTGGTGGAACGAGGAGCGCTGTTGACGGATCAGTTAGTGCAGCTGGGACTGCCCGGTGACGACCGCGTACAGAGCGTGTCTTTGCACGAGTATCTCCATCAGTCGACGCACCTGTTCCGACGGCTCTTGGGCGATTCCAGAAGCATCCAAGTGGTCGATCGCTGCCCCAACGCAGAGGTGTACGTCAACCCCCAGAAGTTACGGCGAGCCTTGTTTCACTTGATTCACAATGCTCGTCAGGCAACGCCGGATACCGGTCGGCTAACGTTGACGATCGAGTCGGGCACGGCCGCAATGGTCGAGCTTTGCGTGACGGACGACGGGGTTGGTATGGCGCCGGACGTCGCACTTCGAGCATTCGAACCGTTCTTCTCGACGCGTACCGGTGACGAGGCACACGGCCTGGGTCTGGCGATTGTACAGCGCACAGTGGAAAGCTTCGGGGGCCAAGTGAGCCTGCGCAGTAATCCGGGCCAGGGGACGACGGTCTCGCTCTTGCTTCCGATGCCTACGAGTGAACGAAAGCAGGCGGGCGAGCCACCGACGCTCGTTCAGCGTGCCAGTAACCTGTAGAGCAGGGCTGCGTGGGAGTTCACCCCGAGCTTCTTGTAGATCGCCTTCATGTGGTTGCGCACGGTATAGGGTGAAATGTACAGCCGCTTCGCTACCTCGACCGCCTCGAGCCCAGAGGCGATGAGATCGAGGACCTCGAATTCCCGAGCCGACAACGACGCCCTTTCGTCATCGCTGAGCTTGCCCAGGTGTGCCCGGGGAGCGGACTCTGTGGACGCCGCAGAGCCAATCAGCTCGCTTATCTGTTGATTCTGCGTCTTCAGTTTCTCGAGCAATTGCTTTTGCCGTGCAGCTTGCATCCCCTTCTCCACGGCGGCGAACAGATCCTTGGGCGAGAAGGGCTTGCGCAAGTATGCAGTAACCTCCGCGTGCAAGGCGTTCAGCGCCGTATCGAGAGACGCATTTCCAGTGACCAGTATGACGCTCGGCCTGCGTGCCTGCATCTCCTCCGAGTGAAGCAATTCAAGCCCGGCGTTACCCGGCATGTGGATGTCGGCAATGACGACGTCGTAAGCCTTCTCGGCCAGGGCTTGGCGAGCCTCATCGGCGCTCGTACAGGTACGCGCTGCGTAACCTTCTCCGACCACAGCTTGTCGAATCATGCTCAAGAACAGCTCATCATCGTCTGCGAGCAGGATTTTGCCCTTCACAGTATCCTTTCGAGCGCAAGCAGCCCATTCCGGCGGATTGCCCGCCAGTCGAGCCTTGCATTCCGGTTTGAAGCCATTGGGCGTACTTTTGCGCGAGCATCGCTATGGTGTCCAACTTCCCTTCGTCGACCTTCGTGAATTGGTCCGCCCTGGCTAATACCTACGCCCAAATCCAAGCCGCTTGCGTTAGCGAGCACAGCGTCTCGCCTCCCGTCCTCCTGCGCTCTCAAAACTTTGCACAACGCGCTTGGCTGTCATGGGTTCGGACGTTGCTGTCCAGACACCACTACGAGTTGGATCCGCTCATTTTGAGTTCTTCCGGCCTCTGTGGTGTTGGGAGCAATGGGTTGGCTATCCCCGTATCCTTGGGACCTCAAGCGCTCGGCAGCAACGCCCCTGGCGACCAACTGCTCGACGACCGTGGATGCCCGATCCTGACTGAGCTGCATGCTAATCACTTGCGGGGCCTCATTGCTGGTGTGCGCTTGCACCTCCACGACCCCCAGTTCCGGATGCTCCGTCAAGAGCATCGCGATCTCGTCGAGCAGTGCAGCAGCGCTTGGCAATAGCTCCTTGCTTCCGGCACGGAACTCCAGTGGCTTGGAGAGCAGGATTTGTTGCCCGTTCAGAGATACGTTAGGAGGGGTCGGGGTTCGGACCAGATCGAGATCTAGCCGCAGATCCTGACCCGACGGCACGTCGATTTTGCGCGTAGTGGTGAGATGTCCCGGTGCAGAAATTCGCACTATTGTCTCACCAGGTGGCACGTTCTCGAAGCGGAAGGCTCCTGCTTCGTCCACCTGCAAAGACAGGCTGCGTCCTAGCTTATCGGTGACAGTGACCTTTGCCTCGGCAACCGGACTGCCGTCGCTGTTCAGGACCACGCCGTCAATGTTGCCAACCTTGGGTTTGGCCTTGAGCGCACATACCACGGGGGTGCGTTGTGGACCCTCCACGTCTGCCGTTGGCCCCCGCGCCATCAGCTCAGCGATCGTCGCCGCGCACGTGGCCGACTCATACCCGGCTGCCGAAACGTGAAGCTGGTATTCACCCGGTTCGAGGGGACGCGACTCGAACTGGCCCTGCTCGTCGGCTACCATCCCGGTAAGAGTTCGACCCTGGTAGCGAACGATCGCGTTCGGGACGGGCGTGTCATCACTGCCCTCCTCAATCACACGACCAGCAATCACCTGTTCGATCCCGGCTTCGGCGAGCGGCGCCGGTGCAGCTTCGGGAGCCTGAGGGACCGTGTCGACCGCGAAGGAGAGACCCAGGTACAGGTTCCAAGGGGCTTCTGGTTGAACTTCTTCCCAGAAGGGCGCATTGACGCCGCCCGTGGCGATGTCCAGAGCAGCCACGGCGCTCAAACCATCGAGCAACGCGTACCCCCGCGCCCCCACGGTCAGTCGCGAGGGTGTTGCGGAGAAGGACTCGTAGTTCTCGAGGCATTGCTCTGACGGCCCCAAATCGGACACGATGCAACGATAGCCTTGCCGATTGGCAGGGATGTCGATCGACCACTCCAGAAACGGATGCACGTGCTCGAAGACGCCCTCGATACCGACTGCAGGAACGAAGCGGTCGACCCGATTGACATTCAAGCCGAAGCGCTCGATACGCGTGATGCGTTCCCGACGGTTGGCTTCGGCCGCTTCCACGAGGTTACCGGAGTTGTCGAACACGTACGACAGATTGATGTTCGCCCGGAATGGCATCCGGCGTGTGCTCCACTTGGTGAAGTCGGCACTGCCCAAGGCACGTACGGCGATGCTCGCGTTGTCGATGCCAATGTCGCCCGCGCCGTTGAGCATCCACAACTCGAGTGCACCGCCTGCAGTAAACACCCGCTCTTCCTCCAGATGGGTGAATGCCTTTGCGCCCCAGGTGGTGTCGCCGACGACCTGCAGTAACTCGGGGGTGCCCAGCGAGTTGGACGTTGCGGTCGAATGCAACGCCCAGTAGGCCTCCAAGAACGGCAGTGGCGTCACGCTCAGCTGAACGTGCGCGGAGACGCGGCTCATGTCGTCTTCTAGGAAGCCGGGTCCTCCGTCGAAGGTCTCGCATTGGGGACAGAGAAAGCCGCTTGCCGCCATGTAGCTGGTGAGCAACCCGAAGCGGAAGGTGCCTTCGGGTCCGGAGCCCGCGTCCTGAGTATGAAAGATGCCAGTAGATGCGCGCAGTGAACCGTGGCGCAGCAAACCTCTGCTTCTGGCATCCGGCTCCTCGGGGGCAGCGAGCTCATCACTGGACGCTCCCAGTTCGACGGACGCCGAGGCGGTCGCATCGGCACCCGATGCGGAATCGCCGGCCGGTTCCTCCGCGACAGCGGGAGCATCAGATTCGGCGACTTCTGGGTTGGCCCCTTGGAGAACATCTCTTTGGGCTGCTCCGGTTAACGGATTGGAGGAAGGCTCTCGTACCGGCGGCGATGCCGGCTCGGATTGCTCTGCAGGCGGTAGCGGCTGGGCAGGCCCCGGCGGCGGTGGTAGCGGCTGGGCAGGTCCCGGCGGCGGTGGCACTTGCGCGCGCGCATGGGTGAGCGCCAACAGGAAGGTGGAGATGCCGACACGGACAACGAGTGAATGGTTCATCATGAACGTCTTCTGATTGGCCGAAGCTGTCGGCCGTACGTCTCCTCCCGACCCTTGTAACACCCAGCAGCGCATCCGAAAACGTCGGAGACGATGGATCTCATGGTGATACACACGTTTGGACCGGCAGCGCCCCCCAAAGCATTCGGGACGGCGCACCGGTCCGTTGCCGCAGTCCAAAACTTCGCGTGCCTCAATTCCCGAGCGCCGAGCGTGCTGGAGGCTGGATTGGCAGCCGCTACTGATGATCTTTATGACGGATGCGTGCCGTCAGGTTACACTTCTACAGTGACCGCGCCGCCCATCCTCTCCGTTGAAAATCTTCGGAAGACGTATCGCCAGAACTTTTGGTCCACGCCCGTGGAGGCGCTGAAAGGCATTTCCCTGACGGTTCAAGAGGGCGTGATCTTTGGCTTCCTGGGACCGAACGGTGCCGGCAAGACGACCACCATCAAGGTACTCACCGGCCTGATCGCTCCAACGGCGGGCCGCGCCGAGCTGTTTGGCGTCCCGACGTCGAATCCCAAAGCGCGGCGTCGGATGGGTTTTCTCCCCGAGAACCCATACATATATCCTTACTTAACGGCGCGCGAGTTCGTACGCTTGTCTGGCGAGCTCTCCGGCCTGTCGCGACGTAGCGCCGCAAGCCGCGCCAGTAGTCTTCTCGACCACGTGGGTATCGGTTACGCCGCAGACCGACCAGCACGCAAGTTATCCAAAGGGATGCTTCAGCGAGCGGGACTAGCCGCCTCTCTTGCCGCAGACCCAGAGTTGTTGATCCTCGACGAGCCGATGAGCGGCCTGGATCCTGTCGGGAGAAAAGAGGTGCGCGACATCATCGTCGAGGAGCGGCGCGCTGGACGCACCATCTTCTTCTCCACCCACATCCTGACTGACGTCGAAACCCTGTGTGACGAAGTGACGATCCTAAGGAAGGGCCAGGTCGTCGTTACCGGTAAGCTGAGCCAACTATTACGTACCGAGGCGAAGGTATGGGAAGTGGTACTACAGGGGAACGCTGAGCTGAGTCTTCAGTTGAAGACGCGATACGAGAAGGTCCAGCTCGTCGGAGACAGGCTCCGTATGGAGGTCGAGGGGGAGCAAACGTTACAGGCACTTTTGACAGAGGTCATGGCCCACGGTGCCATCGTGCATGAGGTTCTGCCCCGCCACGAGAGCTTGGAAGATCTGTTCATGCGTGAGGCACTGTGAGGACAGCCCGAGAATCAATCATCCCGTGCCTCGGCCAAATCGTGCTTTAGCTCGGTCTACGCCGGCGTACCACGGACTGGACGGCCCTCAAGTCCACGCGCGTCACTTCCCGCAACAGGACTAGTAGCCCGACGTAGCTCAAAGCCAAACCGCCAGCAGCCCCTAGCGTCGCCACCTTACCCATGGAAGGCAGCAAGTTACCTGCCCCCACACACACAGCTACGGCTACCGCAACTCTCAGCACAGACTTGCCGACGATACCGCCCCCCGTTTCCCGCTGCACGACGAACCCCGCCGCAACGGCTACCACGACTACGGCAACGGAGGTGGCCAAAGCCGTTCGCGTCAACAGCTGCTCACCAAAAGGAACCCCCGCTACGAACGCCCAGTTGCCGGCGAAAACCAAGACTAGTCCTCCTGCCGTCAAACAAAGCACCACCCACTGTCGCTCCAAGCTGTTCAATACGGCGCTAAACACGCCGTAAAGGGCGAGCCCGCCCAGCCCCAATGCCAGATAGCGCATGCTCTCAGCTCCGATGGTGGCGAACTGGGGCGGAAAGACGACCCGCAAGAGTAGCTCTGGGAGTGCAGCCGTCACACTGACCACGAGCCCGATGACGACTATTGCGACTCGTGTGCCCCCATTTACCACTCGCGCTACCGCGGCTTGATTGTCTTCGGCGCGCGCCTGAGCCAGAAGCGGGAACAACACGAAAGCAAGTGCGGTCAGCAGCTGATAGGGAAGAAACGCAAAAAGCTGCCCCGCGTTGTAAGCTCCAACATACAAGTCGGCTTCGGCCGCCTCATGCCCAGCCCGTTCTGCAGCCCGCGTCGCAAACGCGCGTAAGGTATTGGTATCGGCTTGCAGCAATAGGTTCATCAGAGTTTGGGCACCCATTACCGGCAACACGAACTGCAGATGCTGCTTGACCCCATACGGTCGAACTCCGGCATCTGCCATGGCTGTGCGCTCAGTTCTCTTCGGCAGCCCAACGAGTACAGCTGCCACCAGCGTCATGGCGACCGCCATGATGGCGAAGCCCCATACTGATCCGATCACCGCCGACAGCGCGCCCGAAGAAGCGAAGTAGTAAGCACCAGCCACTAAGGCCACCGTCCGCAGCGTAGCCGCCACAACGTCCAACAGAGCCTGACTGACGAATCGCTGCTGGCCGTTCAGGATGCCTATGAAGGCGGCGTAGATGGTGTATGCCGCCACCACCACACTCATGACGCGAAACATGGGCACCAGGTACGCTGAGTTGAGAAGCCAGCCCAGCGGCGTGGCACCGAGGAAAAAGGCGGTTCCCAAAGCCAAGCCCACGCCCGTTTGGATCGATAGCCCCACCCGGATCACGTGTGGCCTATCACGCACATCGGCTCGACTCACCGCGCGGCTCATGCCGAACACAGACGCCGTCACGGCTGCGTTGTAGGCGATGCTAGCCGGAGATAAAGCGCCACGCAGCGCTCCATAGGAATCCTGCAAAAGCCAGCTGAGGACGATCTGCTGCGCCAGGCCTAAGACCATGAAGTAGATTTTGGCACAGGACAGTGCCAAGCCGCCTCGCCCTGCCGTCCGCACCTCGTCCTGAGCACTCTTGGAGTTCACCTTACACCTCCCCGGTCCGAGTGGACTCGGGACGTTTACGCCTCGTCCGAACCCGGCTCACTTGCGTTGGCGTCACCCAGCGCTTTCGAGCGAGCCTGTTCTTCGGTTCGAATTTCTTCGAGCAGGGCGTCGACGCGACCTCGATTGTCGGGGTCCTCATCGTAATGAAAGCGAAGCGCCGGTGTCCGCTTCATACGAAGCCGCTCTCCGAGGACGCGACGGAGTCGTCCGGCAGCGGACGCAAGCGCTCGCATCGTAGCTAGTCGATCGGCTTCACTCGGCGCGGTGGCGAGTGAGCGAACCGAGACGTCGGCAACGCCAAGATCGGCAGACAACGCGACTCGAGTTATCACCAGTTGCGCAAGTCGCGGATCGGCGCATTCGACAACCAGAGCGCTCGACAGGTGTGAGCGAATGTCTTCGGCAACTCGTTTGCCACGTCGGCCTTCTGTCATGGGATCGTTCTTCGCTTCGGGCGCAGGCAGCTCCGTGCTCCTGCGCCCCCCTTTGCGCGCGCGCCCCCGAAGGGGCCGCATGCTCGAGTCGGCCCGACTACAGGGTGGGCCGCACTTCCTTCATCTCAAACGCAGCGATGATGTCACCCTCTTGAAGGTCACTGAACCCGTTGAACGAGATACCGCAATCGAAGCCTTCGCGGACTTCCTTCGCGTCGTCTTTGAAGCGCTTCAAGCTGTCGAGCTTGCCTTCCCAGATGACGTCCTTGCCTCGTCGCAAACGAACGAACGAATTTCGTCGAACGACGCCATTGGTGACCATACAACCGGCGACGACACCCGCCTTGGTGACCTTGAAGATCTTGCGAACTTCGGCTTCACCGATGGCTTCTTCGACCAGACTGGGGGCCAGAAGGCCTTCCATGGTCGCGCGTACGTCGTCGGTGGCATCGTAGATGACCGAGTATTGGCGGATCTCGATGCCTTCCTTCTGGGCCAAACTTGCCGCTTTACCTGCCGGACGCACATTGAAGCCAATGATTATGGCCCTCGCTGCTACCGCCAGGTTTACGTCACCTTCGGTGACGGCCCCTACTCCTGCGTGCACCACCGTAACGCGCACCTTGTCCGTAGACATCTTGGTGAGTGCCTCAGATAGCGCTTCGACCGAGCCTTGCACGTCGCCCTTGAGAATGAGCTTGAGGTCCTTTTGGTCGCTCTGGCTCATGCGCCTGGCCAACTCCTCGAGGGAGATCTTGGCCGTCGACACCCGGGACTTCTCCGCGATCTTGTCGCGGCGTTGCTCGGCAATCTGCTGCGCCTTTTTGGCGTCCTGAACGGCATCCACCATGTCGCCGGCACTGGGCACTTCATTGAGGCCGATGACAGCCACCGGCATCGAGGGTCCGGCGGCGGGGACGTTACGCCCGTTCTCGTCGAGCATCGCCCGCACCTTGCCCCAAGAATTGCCGACCAATAGTCCGTCGCCCTTGCGCAGCGTTCCTTCCATCACGAGCACGGTTGCGACTGGCCCTTGACCGCGGTCGAGCTTGGCTTCGATCACGGTACCGCGAGCGTGCCGCTTCGGGTTGGCACGCAAGTCGAGCACTTCGGCTTGCAGCAACACCGCATCCAACAGCTCATCGACACCGTCGCCGGTGTGCGCGGAAACTTCACAGAACAGGGTGTCGCCACCCCATTCTTCGGGCACCAGACCCACTTCGCTCAATTCGCGGCGTACCCGTTCCGGTTGGGAATCCGGCTTGTCGATCTTGTTGACGGCAACGACGATGGGGCAGCGAGCGTCTTTGGCGTGACTTATCGCTTCGCGAGTTTGCGGCATCACGCCGTCATCGGCCGCAACGACGAGCACCACGATATCGGTGCACTTGGCACCGCGCGCGCGCATTTGAGTGAACGCGGCGTGACCGGGTGTGTCGAGGAACGTGATACGGCCCTTCTTCGTCTTGACCGAATAAGCGCCGATGTGCTGGGTGATCCCGCCGGCTTCGCCTTGCGCCACCGTCGCTTTGCGAACGCGGTCGAGCAAGCTGGTCTTGCCGTGATCGACGTGACCCATCACGGTGACGACGGGCGGTCGCGGTTCGCGCTCCTCGTCAACGGGTTCAGCCTCGCCACCCCCCTGCGCCATCGCAATGGCTTCGTCCTCGCTCACGGCCACGTCTTCGATGGTCCAACCGAACTCCTCGCCGACAATCTTCGCGGTGTCGGAATCGAGCGAGCTATTGATGTTCACTCCGCTCACGCCGAGGGACATGAGCTTCATCAGAACTTCGCCCGCTTTGACGCCCATTTTGGCGGCCAAAGCTTGCAGCGAAATGTCTTGCTCGATGCGGACGACCTTCTTGTGAGCCGCCCGTTCCTGGGTGGTGACGGCACCAGAACCTGGCCGACGGCTTCCCATCGAGCCTATGCCACGTCTGCCACCGCGCATGCGGCCGCCGGTAGCCACGGGACCGCGACGCTGCCCCCCGCCCATTTTTGCGTCGTATTGAACCCTGCGCGGCATCCCGCTGGTACGAGGCGGCTGGGGCATCGGAACGCCGGGTCGCCCCTCCCACACGTCGATTCCCGTTTTTGGTGCAGGCCGCGATACTGCGGCCGCGGGCGTGCTGGGTTTCCCCGTTTCTGCCCGAACGCCACTCACTGCGCCCGCCGGTCGACGCGCTGGCGCACTCGGCGCTTGGCGCGCTTGCGGGCGGGCAGCCACGGCTGGCTGGGGCTCTCGAGGGGCTGGCGCCGAAGGCGCGGGTTCTTCCGCGGCAGGGCTTGTGGCGGCGACAGCTGGCGCAGGACTCGCAGTCGGGGCGGGCCCTGGGTCGTCAATGGCTGCCGGCGGTTGAACAGCCGCCGTGGCCGGGGCCGCGTCGGTGCCGCCCAGCGTGGGCGATTCGCCTGCTGTCATGGCTGGCGGTGCAGCTGCAGCGGTGATGGGTTCGCCTGTCGTCCCCGTGGCAGCGGTAGCCGAGGCCGGCGGTGCAGCTGCGCTTTCGCCAGGAGAGGGCGCAGGGGTTGCAGCTCTCGTCTCCACCGAGACTTGTTCGCTCGGCGCCGCGCTCGACGGCGTCGGCTCGGCCGGTGCCGCCGCTTGCGGCGTTGGCGCAACGGCAGTTCGGGCTGGCGTGCCCCGCGCCTCACGTCTCACGGGCGGAGTGGCGGCACGCGCTTCGGATGCTGGTGCAGATGCACCCGCAGCACCTGGGGATACATCCGGTTGCGCGCCAGCCATTGGCGAAACGGCGGCGGGTTCAGGAGCCCGGGTTCCCGCGGCAGCTGCCTCGGTTACCAAGGTTGGACCGCGTTGCGCGACCGGCGCGCCGCGACTGGCGGGCGAGTCAGCCGTCGAACGCGCTGCTCCGGCACCTCGACGGATTGGCTTTTCCGTAGAGGGAGGCACCTCGCTCGTCGCCTCCGGCTTCTTTCGCCCGCGCCGAATGATGACACCGGCACCTCCGCCTGCAGAGCGAACTTGCTCTTCGACGACCTTGTCATCACCGCGACTGAGGTGGCGCTTCGCACGCTCTACCTGATCTGCGCTCACCGCGCTCATGTGGTTGCGAACTTCGTCAACCCCAAGCGACTGAAACAGCGCAACGAGGGATTTGTTATCCATCCCCAGTTGCTTGGCAACCATATACACCCGAAGTTTGCTCATCGAACCTCCGACAACTCCTTAACACTGGCAACAGTCAACGACGGATGTGGTTGAACGCTGTCTTGCCCAAGACACGACAGCGCCATCACCCTCCTCATCGCTTCAGCGAGCGCGTGTTCCGTGACTGCAAACACGCCGACTTCCGCTCGACCGAGCAGGTGACCCAGCTCGGCTTTGGTTGACCAGCAAACGACTTTACCATCCAACCCCGCGCGTTGAAGCGCGGCGTCTTTGGCAACCGCACGTGCGTCGGTTGCCATCACGATCAGGGCTGCCTTAGGCAGCGCCTCCTTTACTGCGTCCCTGCCACACACCAGGTGACGCGCTCGCGAAGCAGCGAGAATCAGTCCGCCCAAACGTCGCGTTGCCGCCTGCTTCAGGTGCTCCAGCAGCGCTTCCACCTTTGCGACGACAGGTCGCTTGAAGGAGCGGGCGAAGCCCCGCGCACATGCCTTTTCGAGGCACGCCGTGCGCGGGTGCACCCATGCTCCGCGTCCGGACTCCTTGCCGGTGAGATCGAACGCGACCCCAATTCCCGCCTGCTCGGCGTCGCTTTCGACATCACTCAGCGGAACGGCTCGCAGCAATTCCGCACTGGTTGCTTTCATCCCGCACCCGACACAAGTGCGTGTCGGCGGAGCCGTATTCAGGGCTCGCTGCTGTAAAGGCTTGCCGCCTGCTTTGCGCAGGGCAGTCCTGGCCTTGGGGGTGCGCCCGGACCGCGCACCCCTACCCGCCGTGAGCGCACGCCCGCCGGTCGCGGACTGTCCGCGGTCGGTTCGCGTGCGCTGCACAGGGCGATCTGTGTCGCCTGCTTGGGGAAGAGGAATATACACCGGGTCTTGTGCCTCACTGTTCGGTGTCCGCGGCGAGCGCTTCACTCGCACCACGTTCCGCATTGGGGGCCACTGCTGGCCCGACGTCTCCACCGTCGTCGGCGGCTTCCGCGGCTTCGGCGGCTTCCTCGGCCTGAGCCGTTGCCAAAGCTTGGTTCCCCACTGCCGCGCGCTCGCGCATCAGTAGTGACTCCCGGTAGCCGTGGCGCTCACGTTCCAGGGCCGGCAGACCTTCCGTGAGAAACTCATGGGCTGCCGCTTGCACGGCTCGAGCTTTCCTGTTCGACAAACCGCTGCGAATGGCGAGACGATCCGGATCCTCGCGAACGATGTCCCGCAACGTGCGAAACCCTCCCTCTTCCAAAAACTGAAGTGTTCGCAAGCCTACTCCGCGTACGAGCCGAAGCAGCTCACGCTCCGTCGGCGGCTCACGTCGCGTGCGCATCGCGTCGTAGCGCTCAGCTCGCAGACGCTCCATCGTGTCGCTGGCGCTCTGGCGCAAGGTCTCGGCTGTCTCCAAGTCCGCAATGCCATCGATGGTAGCGAGTTCCTCGGCTGCAGCTTCCGCGACTTCCTCGAGGGCACGAAAACCCAGTCGGTACATGGCGCGAGAGATGTCGTCGTTGATACCGTCGATCTCTCGGAACGCTGCCAATGCCTCTTCTTCGAGCGCTTTGAACTTCGACTCGCTGATGATGTCGAGTTTCCACCCGGTAAGCTGCGACGCCAAGCGCACATTTTGGCCCTTGCGTCCAATCGCCAAAGACAGCTTCTCGTCTGGCACGACGAGTTCCATACGATTGTCAGCCTCGTCCACGATGACCTTGTTCACCTCAGCAGGTTGAATTGCTGCAATGATGTAGCGAGCTACGTCCTCATCGTAGGGCACGATGTCGATCTTCTCGCCGCGCAGCTCTTGAACTACCGCCTGCACGCGGGAGCCTTTGATTCCCACGCAAGCGCCGACGGGGTCAACATCGCCGTCCCGTGTCGCGACGGCAATCTTGCTGCGTGAGCCCGCTTCGCGGGCTACGTTGACGATGCGTACGATGCCCTCGTAGATCTCAGGCACTTCAGACTCGAACAGTTTTTCCACGAGATGCGGATCGCTGCGGCTGAGAATCACCATCGGACCCCGCGATTCCCGGTCGATGTCTTTGACGTAAGCCACGATGCGATCGCCCGGGCGATACGTCTCGCGCGGCGTCTGCTCGCGATAAGGCAGCACGCCTTCCGTTTTGCCAAGGTCCACGATGATGGCGTGGCCGCGTTCGAAACGGCGGACGATGCCCCGGATGAGCTCCCCCCGCCGGTCTTTGAACTCGTTGAAGATCAGGTCACGTTCCGCGTCGCGCACCCTTTGTAGCAGTACTTGCTTCGCCGTTTGCGCAGCGATGCGTCCGAAACTGCTGCGTGCCTGCCGCAGGTCGAGAATGTCTCCGTACTCCTTGTCCTGTTGGCGCGCTTTTGCAGCATCGCTAGGATGCCAGAAGATCTGGAAGCCGATTTCCTCCCCAGGCTCGAGGTCGGGCCAATACTTCTTGGCGACTTCGACCGCAATCTCGGTGGCTGGTTCACTGACTTCGTTCACCACGGTCATGTACTGAAACAGGTCGATGGACCCCGTTTCGCTATTGAACCGCGCCTCGAGTTCTCGGTCCGGGCCAAATGCGGCCTGGGCCGCTTTGAGGATAGCGGCCTCAATCGTTTCGACCAGGACGGTACGATCGATGCCCTTCTCCTGGGCGACCTGCTCCACGATGTGGCCGAGATTTGCTTCAAAACCTTCCGATGCCATGGTTCACCTATTCCGCGGCGACACGTGTCGCCCACCTAACTGCGACGAATGCGCCGCTCCATCTAACGTTTTGAACCCGACGTGGGTCCGTGCTTCGCCTCGCTCGCCTGCCCCCACTCGAGCGTCAGTTGCGCCGAATGGATGTTCTCGAGTGGCAAACTGAGGATGCGTTCGCCTGTTTCGGTAATACTTGGGTCCGAGCTATTCGTCTCGGCGTCTTCCGGTTGATTGAGTCCCCGATGATTGTGTTTCTTGCGGGATTTTTTTTGGCTGTTGGATCCCGTCGCTACCTGAATGCGCTGTTGCGCATCGACTCCGCGCAGAGTGCCTCGAACCCAGTACTCACCATCGAGCGCTTCGTGAAGCTTGATTTTCACCGTATTGCCCGCAAAGCGGGTGTAGTCCAAGAGCGAATAGAGTTTACGCTCCACGCCCGGGGTGCCGACCTCGAGCCGGTAGGCCCCACCTATCAGATCTTGCTCATCGAGAGCGGCCGATATCCCGCGCGAAACGAGGGAACAATCGTCCAGTGACACTCCCGCGCCGAGTTCGCGCGTGCCGGGCCTTTCGACGGTTACCGACAACACCCAGCCGCGGCCATCGGTTTTCCACGTCAGCTCGACGCCATCCAGCCCGTGCTCGCTCAGGATCGGCTCGATCAGCGCTATGAGTCGGTCGGAGTCCAAGCCGGACAATTTGGTGTAGGCAAACGGCATTGCAGGGGAAGCGGTCGGATATGTCCATGTGTGTCGTAGACCGGGGTTGCCTAGCAGAAGCGCCCACGGAAGTGCGTGAAGCCATGCGAGGCACACACAATAAAAAAGCGGACCCAGAAGGAAACCGGGATCCGCTAATGGACATACCCAAGTTTTTCGGGCGAGACCCTAGCCCAGGCAGTCGCAGCAAGCAAGCTCCACAGGAAGTTGCGCAGGATGCGTTCTGACCACGGGTTCAAACAGCAGCAGAATCAACGCGTATTGGAATGACGAGGTCTCCGCTTCGAAGCTCGTAGCGGTCCTCGCCAAGGGAGTGCAGCCATGGTCCGAGCCCCGCTTGAGCCTGAGCCATGAACCGGGCGTCGAACTCGCCGTTCTTGACGCGGCAGTAGAGGGCGCCGTTGGCTGCCCGCCAGTGCAGCTGGTGGCTCGGCTGTAGCGCTTCTTGCTCACCGTCGCTCAGGGTGAGCGTCAGTCTCCCCAGCGTCTCGCTCACCGAGGTGACGAAAAATGGTGCGTCATCGACTTCGATGTACGTCCAGTCGTAGCCGTTCGACAGCACGATGCGCCCATCGTCGGGGTGGCGTCGAATCCAGCGAGTGAAGGCTTGCTGCATTTTGGGGTGCACCACGGGCTCTCCAGCCAGCCAAAACCTGCCGTTGGCGTCGAGCCGGATTTGGCTTTCTCGGGAGCGTCCCGCAGGCGCCGGAAAGCGGAAAAACTCAGGATGATCACCGGGCTTTGGCATGTCTGATGTTCCTTGCGCGAAGCGCCTATGCTAACGGCACGTTCATGACCGACGCCTCCGGAAGCACCGACGCCAACCGCGCCTACTACGACCGCTTCGCCGCCGGTTACGAGGCTCACAGAGGCCACAATGATCCAGGAGGTTATCACGATCTGCTCGACGAATTGGAAGCTGAGTTCGTCGAACGCTATGGCCGCGGAGCAGACGTGCTGGAGGTGGGCTGCGGCACCGGTCTGGTGCTACAGCGCATTGAAGGCTTTGCCCGTCGCGCCGTCGGTCTGGACCTGTCCGAGGGCATGCTCGAGAAGGCTCGGGCGCGGGGTCTGAACGTGGTGCAGGGCAGCGCCCTGGCCCTCCCCTTCGGCGACGCTGAGTTCGACGTCACCTGCTCCTTTAAGGTGCTTGCCCATATACCCGATATCAAAGGGGTATTGTCGGAGATGGCGCGTGTGACCAAACCTGGCGGCGTGATCATCGCCGAGTTCTACAACCCCTTTTCCATCCGCGGTCTGCTGAAGCGCTTCGGACCAGCATTGCGAGTTGCCCCGGCCACCGATGAGCGGGACGTCTATGTGCGCTACGATTCCCCGGCAGCAGTGAAACGCTTGACGCCGCCAGGCTGTCGCTTCATCGATGCGCGGGGCGTTCGCATCACCGTGCCCGTCGCGGCGGCCATGAAACCTGCGGCGGGGCGACTTCTGTTTCGCAAAGTCGAGCGCGCCTTATGCGATACCGTTGCCCGCAATTGTGCGGGGTTCTATGCCGCTGCGTTTCGCAAAACGCTTTAGCCCGACTCAGAACCGGCCCTTCACTCCGACGAAAGCGGAATCGGACCCCACAGACACCTCGGGGGTAACGAGGTGGTCGGGCAGCTTTCGCGGACGAGTTCCTATCGGCACTTCCGGAACGAAATTGATGTGGGCCTCGAGGATACCAATGGTGGCGAGGAACAGAAAGCCGGCCGAAGCATACACACCCATGGGGCGCAGTAGCTCGATGGGTTCGTTGAAGGCGTCCTCGTCCTCGACGTTGCGTCCACCGCCCGCTTGGCTGTGATAACTCAATTCACGGGAGACGGCGAAGACGGCAGTGCCAAGGGCAAGGGTCTGGCCCGTCAACATCACGATGCCGAAAGCCGTTTCCCCGTTTTGAAATTGTCCGACCCCAAAAGGAACCCAGGCCAACCAGCGGCGATTGTAATGCACGAGGCTTTCGGTGGCCGCCAGTTCTTCCAAGCGCTGAACACGGAGGCGCTCCTGGCGGACTAACTCCGCGCGCTTTTCCGCTTCGACCCGCGCCTGTTCCAGCTTCGCCTCCTGCGCCCGCTGGATGTCGTCCAAAAAGTCCGCCTTCACCTTGAAGAACAGGTCGCGCACTTGGTCGGGAAAAATTACCGGGTCCGGCGATGCCATGAGCGGGTTTGCCGTCAAGGCACGCCGGAGCTGCTCATCGGCCGCCTTTGGATCGCCTGTCGCAAGTAAACACGCGGCAAAGTAAACCCGCGACTGCTCGATGGTGGAGGTTGAAATCTCCTCGGGAACCTCTGCTTCGAGCGCCAGGATCTCACCGAAACTCTTGGCGCAAGAGTCATAGCGCCCAGCCTCATAGAACGACCGCGCGCGTTCCAAGGCCGCATCGACGCCAATCTCCATCAGTTTCGAGGGCGGGCGCTTGCCTTCGCCCTTGCTGACGTCCTTGCCGGACGGTGCGGACTCTGCTGCGGCGGAGACGTTTAGGATGGCTACGCCAACAAGCAATGCCGCGCAGCAAACGCGAGACCGCCGTGCGAGGTTCGCGTGGAAGTTGGGCAGTGACGAGCGGGCCGCCGTAGTCGCCGGTGGCTGTTCGATTCGTCCGCTATAGTACCTGGGATGGTTCACAGTGGGGGTGCGGAGTGAAGAGGCGTCGGCACCCCCGGCTCCTGCTCACGGCCACGGCAGAGTTGTAGTTTGGCCAGCGCGCAAGGTAACAACTTTCTGCACGGCGGAGGAACCCTCAACTGGGCTCGAAATCATGCAGCTGCCAGTAACTTCGGCTTGACTCATTGGTATGGAGCGTCGCGCCGGAGCTGTCAGTTGCCCCGCGAACAGCGTTGGACAAGACACCGTCCAGCCCTCGCCTTCCGGCGTACGCACCGAAAAGCTGGCATTCTTGAACGGGATGCTGCCCACCACGACGTGCACGCCTTCCCCCGGCGGCACGTCTATCGTACGCCGGGTAGCGAGGCAGCAAGAGTCGTTGGGGGGAATGAACTCGAAGGCGTGAGGGCCGACCGGCACCTCGTGCACGACGCCGAACCAAGGCACGAGAGCACCGTCGATCTTCACTGAACCGCCCCCGGCCCCGGTGATCCGAATCGACACCTGTCTGGTCTCTCCTGCAGGGGCTTGACCGGTGGTTGCGCTGGGGGTGGGCCGCGGGTTGCGTCGCGCTACCGGCGGCGTTGCCGCCCGCGGCTTAGAACTGGCCTGGCTCAATGGCGACCCGTTTTCGCCTCGCAGCGCCGCCGAACCTTCTGGTACCGGGACCGCGACCGGCGTTGGTGTCGGTGCCGGCAATGGCCCTGACGTGACGGTCTGCGCGGGCGTATCCTCCGTGGAAGGTTGCGGCCACAGCAACATGGCAAGGCTGACGGAGACCACCGCTGCGGCGCCCAGCACGGCACTCTTCTGCAGGCGGCCTCGAGTGCGAATCTGCGAGACGGCCGACAGCAGGGCCTGGTCCCCGGGTCGGTAAACGAGCGCCCGGCTGAAATCGGCACTGGCGCGCGCCGCGTCGCGCTCATGGCGCGCCAGTTTCGCACTCACCCCCAGTGCCGCGACAATACGGTCGGGAAACGCGGCGATATAACCTTGGCGGTCGAGCAGAAACTCGGTGATGTCTTGACGAGGCTTGTCGAAACCCACGCGGTTGAGCTCTCGCCGTAGCGCGGCGCCCAATTCGGCAACGGTTTGGAAGCGGGCACCGGGCTCTCTCTGCAGAGCCTTGGCAACAATCGCAGACCAACGACTGCCCACCCGGGGCTCGAGCGTGTCGGCTGCTGCGAAACTGCCCTCCAGCACGTTGCGCAGAACCTGAGCCGGGTTCTTGCCTGCAAACGGCAGCTGTCCCGCGATGCACTCGTAGAACATGACACCGAGGGAAAAAACGTCCGCGCGACCATCCACCGCCCGCCCTTCGATCTGCTCGGGCGCCATGTGGGCCGGCGATCCCAGCACTTGACCGGTGGACGTCACGCCGTCGACGTCCATCAACTTCGCGATCCCGAAGTCCGTCAACTTCACGCGCGCCCGTTCGAAGTCGTCCACACTCGAACGCGCCCCGGCTCTCGGCATCTCGAGCAAGACGTTTTCCGGCTTGATGTCGCGGTGGATCACTCCCTGCTCGTGGGCGTGCTCCAAGGCACAGGCGACCTCCAGGGCAATCTCCGCCGCAAGCTCGACAGGCAACAGCGGCTGTTCCTTGAGCAGCTGCCGAAGGGTGATCCCTTTGACCAGTTCGACGACCAGGTAACGTTCGTCCTCATCGTCTTCAGAGACGTCGAAAACCTCTACGATGTTCGGATGCCTAAGCTTGGCGACGGCGCGCGCTTCACTCGCAAATCGAACCCGCACCTCGAGGTTCTGGCGCAAGTGCGGATGCAACAGCTTGAGGGCAACGTCCCGCTCTAGGCGCAAGTCGCGCGCGCGGTATACGGTCGCCATGCCGCCATGCCCGATCTCTTCCTCGAGCTCGTACTTCGACAGGTGCGTCGGACGCAATGCGGATGAGATCATGCAACGCCAGGCGAGGCAGAAACCAACGGGTCATCCTTTGGGGCCCCTACGCCGTCTCAGCGGCGATTACGACGCAACATGTACCGCTGAAACGGGCCAAATGTAAGCAAACCCTATCATTTGGTCCTTGACCGGCCAGCAAGGTTTTCACCTCTGCCGCTGAGAAGCCGCCCTCGAAGCGGGGGCGTCGTCGAAGAGTAGACATTTGTACGCCGATCGAGAACGACGTGCACATGATCCTGCGCGACCCCGTGCACGGCTTGGTTGCTTTCGAGGCCGAGCAGTATCGCCTGATCCCGGAGCTTCTCGAAACACGCGAGATGCAGCGCTTGCGGCGTATCCGCCAGCTGGGGCTGGCTTCGCTGGCATACCCGGGTGCTGATCACACGCGCTTTTCCCACGCGATTGGAGCCGCGCACGTCATGGTTCGTTTCGTGGCGCGTCTGCGTAGCATTCACGACCACCTTCCGTTTTGGCAACGGCTGACGACCGAGCGCGCTCGGGACGCAGTCGCAGCCGCGCTGCTCCATGACGTCGGCCACGGGCCTTACTCCCACTCCTTCGAAGAAGCCATGCCCACCGGGCCTCGTCATGAAGAGTGGACACGGCGCATCGTCCTCGACCCGGCGAGCGACGTGCATCGTGTTTTGTC
>CAZNZA010000064.1:0-10011 GCA_964577325.1 uncultured Polyangiaceae bacterium | reverse complement strand
CTGGCTTGCCTGCTGGCTTTCGTTCCCTGATCTTGGATGGGGACTGCAGCCTCGACGAATACCTAGCCTTGGATGATCCCGCCTTGTGGCAGTGCCTCACAACCTGGCGGCAAGCACGCGATCCGGTGCTTGCCGACCTTTGTCGTCGTCTTCAACAGCGCCAACTGCTCAAGACGTACGAATTTTACGGCAGTGAAGTGAGCGAGCAGTGGTGCAACGAAGCGCTGGCCATAGCTGAAGACCTATCCCGTGCCCACGACTTGGATCCGAGCGTATACACTGGAATCGACCGCACGGTGCTCACCCCCTACGATGACTCCAAGCAGCGCTTGCGAGTCCTTTTTCCCCGTGGCTTCAGCCGACCACTGCACGAGGTATCATTTCTGTTAGGGCGCTTGAGGGGCGAGCGCTTGGAGAGGGTGCGTTTGCTTTTCCCGGCAGAAATCCGGACCGAGCTGTACCAAGCCCTCTCGACGGCCGGAGCCCGGCCATGAAGCGTCGCAGCATCGTGCCTGGCCTTGCGGTCATGGCCGCCCTCACGCTGGGGCTGCCCCAGTTCGCGTACGCAGAAGTTGCACGGGTGCAACCGGATCCGGCCAAGGGGGACGGGGTCTACGGTCGCTTCGACGGTGATGTGGACCTAGGGATTGGCGCAGGTGCACGCGTGGGCGAAGAGGGCGCCGGCCCGGCGTTGCGCTTGACGGCGCACTACCTCTACTCCGCAGGCATATTCATAGAGGCCGCCCTGCCTATGACTGATGCAGCAAATGCGGCGTGGACCGGAGCAGCCGGCATCGACCTGAGACCCTTGTTTCTACCGCGTTGGGCGCTCGGTTTCCAACGGGGTCCAGCCTTCCTCGACCTTTTGCTCGACTCGGTGTCGATCGGGGGTGCAGCCTACGTACAAGAGCCGAACGTCGACCTTCAGCAACGGGTGTGGGGGATTCAGGGCGATGTGGGGGTCGCCATTCCGTTATTGGCTGCTGCCAAGGGCCTGTGGCTGGACCTGCGGGCCAATGCCCGCTGGCCGCTACAGGGCGCGGAAGGAGGCGCTTCGTTGGGCGCCGTCATGCTGTTATCCTGGCATTCACCGTGGCTTTCCCCCGTGCTCCGGTGAAGCCTTGAATATTCCTGCGTCACCCTCTACCGCGCGCTGCACTGCGTCGGATTCATGGGCGAGGTAATCGCGGACCGCGCGGTCGAGTCGCTCATCATCGAGGAGATGCGCGCTGTAAGTGAGGGTCGGCTCGAACCCGCGCACGACCTTGTGCTCGCCCCCGGCGCCAGGTTCGAAAACCGACAGCTTGCGCTCGATGCACTGAGCTATGCCCTCGTAATAGCAGACGTTGAAGTGAAGGTGCCGGTGTTCTCCAGTAGCCCCCCAGTACCTACCGAAAAGCCGTTGGTTGCCCATCAAATTGAATGCACCTGCAATGGGTTTGCGCGAGCTACGTTCGCGCGCGAGTATCACCAATACGTCGTGCCTGAGGCGGTGACCGATCTCGATGAAGAAGTCTCGATTCAGATACTGGCGGCCCCAATAGTACTTCTCGACGGTTGCCTTGTAGAACTCGAAAGCGGCGTCGAGCACTTCTGGGGTTAAGTCACTTCCCGTGTAGGCAACGAGTTCCAAGCCTTGCTTATGCACTTCGCTGCGCTCGCGCCGGATCTGGTGCCGGCGCTTTGCGTTGTAGCGAGCCAAAAAATCGTCGAAGGATTGGTAGCCCTCGTTGCGCCAGTGGAATTGCACGCCGAGCCGCAAGGCAAAGCCCGCCTCTTGCCATCGATTCGCCTCTTCAGCCCGGGGAAATAGGACGTGAGCCGACGAGAGCTTCAGTTGTCGTGCCGTAAGTTCGATGCCTCTGGCCATGGCACGCTGCAGGATAACGGGGTCGGCACCCGGACTGGCAAGGATGCGCCGCCCAGTGGCCGGGGTGAACGGGCAGGCCAAAACGAGTTTTGGGTAGTAGTCGACCCCGAGTCGCTCGTAGGCAAAGCGGGCCCAACTATGGTCGAAAACAAACTCACCGTCGCTGTTGCCTTTTACGTACGCCGGAGCCACCGCTTGCAGTCGACCCGCTTCTCTTACGGCGAGGGGCAGCGGTATCCAACCCGCTTCAGGGCCCACACACCCCGTCGCCTCCAGTGCCTCGAGAAACTCCCACTTCAGGTACGGCTCCGCGTCGGACCCAAGCAGAGCGTTCCAGCTGTCGGCGCTGAAGTCTCGAATGCTGCGGTGGGCTTCAACGTCGAACATGCAGGGCCATGATTGCCAGGCGCCGGGGTCGGCGACAACTGCTCGCAGTGCGAACGCCACTTTCCAAAGCGGGCCTCGAGGCTTGAACGTCGCTCCCGGACCGGATCCCCTCGTTCAGCGGGCCGATGTGGATGACCCGCTCCGAGGGATGCGTGCTGTGCTTGCGTGGTGCGCGCTGCCGATCGACAAACGCCGCTCGATAGGGAGCTCACGTGGTTTTGGATATTCTGTTACTGATCGTCGGCGGTACCTTCCTGTACTACGGTGCCGAATGGCTGGTGGGTGGCGCTGCTGGTTTGGCGCGCAAGCTCGGGGTGTCGCCGCTGGTGATCGGACTGACGGTCGTGTCGTACGGCACTTCGGCGCCGGAACTTGCCGTCAGCGTGACGGCCGCGCTCGACGGTCAAAGCGAAATCGCGCTCGGCAACGTGGTGGGCTCCAACATTGCCAACATCGGGTTCATCTTGGGTCTCACGGCCCTTATTGCCCCGCCCATGGTACACGGCAAGTTGGCTCGGCGAGAGTTGCGGATCCTGCTGGCTGCCACGCTAGCAGTTCCCGCACTGTTGTGGGACGGGGTCATCTCACGGCTCGAGGGCACGCTGCTCGTGTTGGGCGCAGCGGCGTTTACGTGGGCCAGTGTCTACTGGTCGAAGCGCGACCCGGACAGCGTGCAGCTCGAGCTACCCGACACCGTAACCGAGGCACCCGAAGTCACCGCGAAGGACCCGAGTGAACGCCGCGCCATCCTGCGTCTCGCAGGACTTTCGGTGCTCGGGCTCGTGGTCCTGATCGGCGGTGGCCGATCGTTCGTGCTGGGCGCGGTGGGCATCGCTTCCGCGTTCGGCATGTCCGAGCGTATGGTAGGTCTGACGATCGTTGCCTTCGGCACGTCGTTGCCCGAATTGGCCGCCTCGGTACTGGCAGCGCTGAAGGGACATTCAGACATCGCCGTTGGCAACGTGGTTGGCTCGAACGCCTTCAACATCCTGCTCATTCTAGGAGTCACGTCGCTCGTGAACCCGATTTCCGGCGACCTGACCAAGAGCCTGTTCGACGTGGCAACGATGGTGGCATTGACCATTGCCATGGCCTGGAGCATGCGGAAGGAACGCGCCATCAGCCGTTTGGAAGGCGGGTTGTACGCGTCAATCTACGTCGTATTCATCGTTGCCCTGGCGCTTCTGGAGTGAAGGAATCCGGGCGCCGAAGCGCTAGTGCCGCGGGAGGTTTCGGCCTATGTTGCCGCTGATGATACCGAAGCGAATCCTCGCCGGTCTGCTGCTCGCGACCTCCTGTGCCTGTTCGAGCTCCCAGTCACGACCTGCAGCACCTCCCGCAAGCACCGTCTACGCCCAGCCGTACCCGCAGGGTCAGCATGGCGCGCCCGCTCCTGGCCAACCGCAGGGTCAGCCTCAGCAGTACGGCTACCCTCAGGCTCCGCCGCAGTATGGTCCTGCCCAGCAGCCCCCTCCCCAGGGCCCGCCAGTAAACCCAACCCTGCCTCAGCCGCCAAACCTAGCGCCCGCCGCTCCGGATGCCGTCGCGCACGGGTCGGTCCCCGGTTTACGCCAGATTGCCCAAGACGCGCTGGCGGAGTTGGTGGCGGCATTGCCGGCAGACCGCGGAGCGCGGGTTGCCAACATCCCGCTCGTGATCGACGATCGCGTGGGTGAGGTAAACGCCTTTGCCACCTGCCGCAGTGGTCGCAGCGCAATGGCCATCACTGACGGCTTGCTGCAAATTCTCGGCATCTTGTCTCAAAGTCAAGCGCACGATGAACTCACTGGCAGCCAGAAGGTAAACGAGTACATCTCCTTTCTATCGTCCAACCTCACGCCCGGAAAACCCATTCCAGCACCGCCCGTTGGCTTCTTACCTGCGGCTATGGACGGCAGGATAATCGCTCGACAACGGCAGGTGTTCGAGGAAGCCACCGCTTTCGTTTTGGGGCACGAGCTAGCCCACCATTATCTCGGCCACTTAGGATGCACCGCCGGAAGCGACCCCTTTGGCCTCGGCACGGCTGCTCGCGTCCTGTCAGACCAAGTGCCCTTGTTCAATCAGCCCAACGAAGCGGCTGCAGACGTTGAAGGCACCATCAACGTCTTGGATGCGGGTCGTGCCCGAGGCGGCCGCGGCTTGTACAGCTGGACGGAAGGAGGCGGCCTGCTTTCGATGCGCTTCTTTGCGGGCTTTGGTCAGCTCTCGCCCGCCAGTATCTTGTTGGGTTTCGAACGCTCCCATCCGCCTCCCCAGCTGCGCACTCCCCTCATCCAGCAAGCTGCGGCGAACTGGCGCTCCACTGGGGGTAATCCGTGGCGGCTTCCCGGCTTTTGATCAGGGCGGTTGGCTCACACCTTCACTGCTGTGGCAGCGGCGGAAACGCTTTGCCAAGCCCGGGCAGCGTCACTGACACCTGAGGTGGCCGCCAGCTGAGCCAAGAGTTGAGCGCTGGCTTGTTCGGCGCGAGGATTGGCGCACCGACGCGCCAACCCCAGTGCCTCCAGGCTCAGGAGTGCGGACTCGTGCAGCTCCCCCACGCGAGCCAATCCAACAGCCAGGGCGAGACAGGCCTGCGCCTGTTGAAGCGGCACCTCCCCCCGCGCTCGCTCCCTTTCTGCGCGTAGCTGCGCGACGCCTTCGCTGCTTTGACCCTGGGTCAGCAGCGCCATGGCCGACAGCCTGGCGCCAACCCCGCTGTTGGGTTCGCGGGAGCGTAACTCTCGCGACAAGTCGAGCATCGTTTGCGCATCGCCGGAACGAAGCGCGTCGAACACACTCATGCGGCCGCGGATAGAAGGAGGAGCGGTCGTGGTTGTCGACGAAGGGGGGGCCGGATTGGAGCGGTAACCGGACCCCGGACAAGCACCAGGCAAAAGCAGCGCCGCAGCCACGTGCCGGTCACCCACGCGTACGGGAATTCGACCCAGCGTGGCAAGCTTGTCCTGGCGCACGTCCGGTAAAGCCGGATCGAGCAAAATCTCGCCCGGTTTGGCCGCCCCCGCCAGGGCGCAGGCGAGCACCAAGGGAGGACCCCAAGGCGGAGTCGCGCCAAAGCAGAGCTCTCCCAAGGAGAAGCCGACGCCGTGTTCCGGCCGGTCCAACAGCACCTGCAGCACGCGGCTCAGCACCAGGGAAAAGTCATCCGGGTCGAACTCATACGCGTAACGATCCGATCCCCAACTCACTCGTTCACCACCGACCATGACGGCGGTTTGATCGATCCGCTTGGCGACGTTGAGATAGTGTTCGGCCGCGCAACCGACGGCGCCATAACGGAAGCAAACCACCAAGCGCGTTTTCAAACCCGCACCCTCATCTTCTGCTTCAGTTCATCCAGCTCGTCATCGACGTCCACGGCACCCGACCACTGCAGCTCGTCCTTGGCATTGGACGTTTCCAGCTCTCGAAAGCGCGCCTCGAGCGACGCTTCCTCAACGCGGCTATCCACGAGCATCGCGTCCACCTCGCGTTGCGCTTGAACCACATCGTCGACGCTCTCGATTTGCTCCGCAATCTGCTCGAAAGCGTCGACCGCCGCATGTGCGGCGCCAAACCCCGCGGCACTAGGCCGGCTCTGACTCACTTTCGCGACCAGTGTCCCTCTGCGCGCTTCGAAATCCTGGCTGCGCCGCTCCATTTGTTCCAGCGCTTGTTTGAGCTCCAGCACGACAGCGCGCTGCTCGGTTCGAGCGCGCTCCGCGGCATCGCGCTCTGAAGCGACGCGTCTTTTCTGCTGCAGTGCACCCCGCGCGAGATCCTCGTCGCCTTGGCGCAGCGCCAGCTCGGCACGCCGCTCCCACTTGTCCACTTCCGAGGCGAGCCCCTGGACCGACTCCTTCAGTCGCTTCTCGGCCGCAACGGCGCGAATCAACTCTTTGCGCCCGAGCTTGAGCTGGGCCTTCAAGTCGCGCAGCGTCTGTTCCACTGACTTGGCAGGATCTTCGGCGGCGTCGAGCAAGCTGCTGAACGTCGACTCCAGATTGCGCCCAATGCGTCGTACGATACCCATACGACGAACCGTGCCACGATTGAGTCGTCGCGGGAAGGTCGGAGCCGCGACGAGCAGTGAGCGAAGAAGCAGGTGGCCCCGTACAGCACGCGGAGCGAAGCGCTCAGTCCCATCGCAACGTAATCAAACAGCTTGCCCAACATTGTCCCCGGCGGTGCAGCGCCGACGTCAGCCGGGCACCGCCGGTAGGAGCCGTCACCGAGCCAGGGCCGGCTAGCGGTTCATCACGTGCACCGCGTGCCCCAAGGAAGCCGCCGCCGCTTCCATGAGTGCTTCGCCGAGCGTCGGATGCGGGTGAATGGCCAGGGACAGATCTTCGGCGGTCGCGCCCATTTCTATGGCCAGCACAGCCTCACTGATGAGGTCCGACGCCGAGGGGCCACAGATCGTAATGCCGATGACGACGTCGTTGCTCTTGTCCCGCACCACTTTGACGAAGCCATCCGTTTCGCGGATGCTCATGGCGCGTCCGAGGACGCTGAAGGGGAACTTGCCCACCGCGACGTCGATCCCCTGTTCCCGGGCTTGAGCTTCGGTCACTCCGGCTTGAGCAATTTCGGGATGGGTGAAGATGATGCCGGGTACGGTTGTCCAGTCCTTGCCTGCCGGCTTGCCGGCAATTACCTCGGCCGCGACTTCACCTTCTTTGGAGGCCTTGTGAGCCAGCATCGGCGGACCGCTGACATCACCGATCGCGTAGATGCCGGGTACGTTAGTCTGGCACGTGTCGTCGGTCGGAATGAAGCCCCTTTGATCGATGTGCACCCCGACCTCCTCGAGCCCCACTCCGCGCGAGCGCGGCCTCATGCCGACGGCTACCAGCACCTGATCGCATTCGATTTCCTGGGCGCCGGCCTCGCTCGTGACTTTGACGACCACGCTGCCGTCTTCACGCTTTTGAAGGCTCTCTGCCTTCGCTTGGGTCAGCACGGTGCCCCCGCGCTTCTTGATGTGACGCTCCACGAGTCGAATGGCTTCGGGATCCATACCGGGAAGCAAGCTGGCAGTCAGCTCTACGACCGTCAGTTCCGAGCCGAAGGTTTGGTACACCATGCCCAGCTCCAAGCCGATCACGCCCCCACCCACCACGAGGAGACGTTTGGGGATGGATCTCAGGCTGACCGCCTCGCGAGCACCTATCACCCGCTCCCCATCGAACTCGAAACCTGGAACCTCGATGGTTGAAGATCCCGTGGCAATCACGATGCCCTTCGTGGCTTTAACGCGACGCTTACTCCCATCGGCGGCGGTGACCTCAATCTCCGTGGAACTGGTCAAGCGCCCCATGCCTTCGATGAGTGTCGCACCGTTGGATTTCAACAGGCCTCGCACGCCTCCCGTGAGCTTCTTGATCAGCCCCTGCTTCCAATCCTGCATCTTGTTCGGGTCGACCGTCACCTCGCCGAAACTCAGGCCGACCTCCATCGCAGTATTCGCCTTGTCGTACAAGTGCGCGTTACTGATTAGCGCCTTGGAGGGGATGCACCCCCAATTGAGGCACACGCCGCCCACCTCTTCGCCCTCGATACACGCTGTCGACAGACCGAGTTGAGCTAAACGGATCGCGCACACGTAGCCGCCCGGGCCACCACCAAGTACCACTGCATCAAATGTGTCCGACATGTTGGCAGCCGTTTAATCCCAAAAGCAGCATGGCTCAAGTCTCGCCGCCCGGGCCAGCCGTCCGGGGGTTGCCTCCCGCCTGACTTGGCGATGACGGTTGCTGGCGAAGGCTCGCCAGTGCCTCGTTCAAAGTCGAAGACTCCACGGCACCCTGGCTTTCGAGGTGCACCAAATCAGCTTCCAAGGCGGTGAGCTTTGCCTGTCCAACGGCTGCCACCGCCAGCGTGCGCACATCTCGCCGACGACTTCGCAGAGCCCGACGCAGGGTGCTTATCGTGTGCGCGTCACCCAATCGCGCGAGCGCTACTTGCGCCTGCCAGGCGAAACGACCCGGCACCAGGCCAAAACGCCCTCGCAGATGGCTCCGTAGGCCCGGGATCGCGTCGCTCAGTCCAAGCTCCCCCGCGAGCTCAATCAGCGTCTGTTCATCTTCCGGAGCGGGTAGCTTAACGCGGCTGTTGAGCGCTACGCTGACCACCTCTCGGGCGTTCGACTCCCCGTGGGGGGCCAGCAGCATAGCGGCTGCGACGCGCACCCCCCCATCACGATCGTCCAGTGCGCTGGTGGCGGCGGTGACAATCGGTGCGGGCAGCGATTCGCTTGCCCAACGTTCGTCGCTACACCGTAGCGCAAGGTAACGGATGGCAGGATCGTCGTCCTGCAGCGCCCGCTCTACGACCGCTTCGAAACCCGGCTCCATTACCCGCGAGGCGGCGGTGACTGCCTGAAATCTCAAAGCCGGCGAATCGCTGCCTAGATGGTAACGGATGATGGCGCAAGCACCACGGTGAGCAACGGGACTGAGTTCCCGCAAGGCCAAAAGTGCCATCTGAGCCACGTAGATGTGTTCATCTTTGGCGGCGTCAATGACGGCGTCCAGCGCGCTCGTAGCGTTGGCGTCTGCCAATGCCACTGCGCACGCTCCGCGCACTGCCGGCTCAGAGTCTTGCAACAGAGCTTGGGCAAGCGCCGCCTGTGCAGATCGGCGGGTATCATCCTCGATACCCAAGCGAGCCAGATCCTTGACAGCGGATTCTCGGACGTGCCGTCTCGGGTGTTGCAGATCACGAACGGCCGCGTCGAGGGTGCGTAGAAGAGGTTTAGGTTGGAGCATGAAGATTCGAGGTTCTGGCAACTCGGGTTTAGTCGGATTTGGAGCACCGCTTGCAGCCCGTCGAATAAATCGGTCGCCTTGGCGTGGCTGGCCGTTGCGGCTCGTTCGACGGCGGATTACAAGCCGCGCATCCTATGGCTTCTGTCGAACCGGGTGACTTCGATCCGCATGAGCGCGCGTCGGACCAGGAACTGCGAAGGTTCATTCGAACGAATCTCATCAAGACGCTCGTCGTTTTGGTCGTCCTCTTCGGCGGGTTGGCGATAGTGGGCAAGCTATACGAAGCCCAGCTGGTGGCTGCCACCCAGGCGGTGTACGATGCCGTAGGCGTTTCGGGTTTGCTGGGGTTGCTGTTCATCGCTGACGCGGTGTTCTCACCGGTCCCGCCCGACGTGGTGCTCGTGGTCATCGCCAACAGCGACCTGCGCAACGATTGGCTATGGCTGGTGCCTCTGGTGGGGGTCGTCTCGGCCATTGCCGGAAATGCGGGTTGGTGGATCGGGTGGCGGTTCGCTCGCTTCGGCTGGTCCAAGGGTACGGTGGGGAAATTGCGCGATAAGCACGCGGCGCAGATCCACCGCTACGACCGCTGGACGGTAGCGCTGGGAGCAACGACCCCGCTGCCATTCAGCCTTATCTGCATCACGGCGGGTGCCTTGGGTATGCGGTGGCGGCGCGTGGCGCCAGTAACGTTATTGCGTATCCCTCGTTTCTTGCTGTTCTACCTCGTGATCGCCTCCGCGGCGGCAAGCGTAGAGGAAGCGGCGGCACGCCACACACCCGCGGCGGCCGAGCAGCCCTGCGCCCTCTGCTGATTCTCTCGCAGCTCCCGGTGTCTACCGCGCACCTTGCATCAGCCGCTGGAACTCCAATCGCTGGTTACCGCTAGAGGTGCTTGAATGCGCGGTTCCGTGGAGCGTCGGGCAGGCGCGGGCTCACTCACGGGCTGGCATCCACGGTGACGCCGCCTTCGGTCATGACGCCGCCTTCGGTCATGACGCC
>CAZNZA010000063.1:0-30201 GCA_964577325.1 uncultured Polyangiaceae bacterium | reverse complement strand
AAAGGGGGCGCTGAAGCAAACCTAGTCATTCTAGACTTCGCCATCGAGTCCTTCGGCTCTGCATTGTTCGAGGAGGAGGGCGCCTTTAGGCTCGACGGCGGCGACGGCGACGATGTGCTGTACGTCCGCGGCAGTGACGCGGCGGACCACTTCTATTGGGGAGCGGCCAACAGCAGACTGGTCGCGGCCTTTTCTTCCTTTCCCAGAATCAATCTCTGGGCTAAATCTTTTGAAGGCTTGCGCGCTAGTCTCGGGCCTGGCGACGACGTGTGGCGCTCAATCAGGCATCTGAATGTCGGGCTTTTCGACCTAGATTCGGGCGCCGTACTCAACATCAGTGGCATCGATGTGCCGCAATTTCTGTGGGGCGGCGATGGGGATGACGAACTCAACGGCGGCAAGTTCGACGACTGGTTGAGTGGTGGTGCGGGAGCCGACGTGCTCAACGGTGGCGATGGCGGTGACCGTTTCGACGAGGGGGAAGAGGCGAGTGGAGCCGACATCATCAACGGTGGCAATGGCTTGGACGAAGTGAGCTACGCGGCGCGCACGACATCGATCAATGTTAGGTTGTGTCGGGCTTCAGTGAACGATGGTTGCGATGCTTCGTGCGTCTGCGAGCCGACGAGCGGTACCGAGGACGAGGGCGACCGAGTGATAAACATCGAGATTGTCAGCACGGGCGTCGGAGACGACACCATCGTCGGCTCCCCCGGTGACGACTACATCTACTCCGGCGCGGGCGACGATATCATCCAAGGCGGCGCCGGTTCGGACGTGCTGCAAGGAGGACCAGGACGCGACGAACTCGATGGCGGTGATGACGAGGACATCTGTGATACCAGCGCCGATGAAGAAAGCACGTCCTGCGAAATATAGCCGTTAGCGTTGACAGCGCGGGCAATAGTGAGCCGACCGTTGGCCGATGACGACACGCGCGATGGCAGTGCTACACGTCTTGCATGGTTGCCCCTCGAGCCCGTAAACGTGGCGCTCGTCTTGGTATCCTCCGTCCGAGCCGTCCGGCGTCACGTAGTCGTTGATGCTACTGCCCCCGGTTTCGATCGAGCGGAGTAATACCTGCTGAAGACTATCGACTAGCCTGCGACAGGAATCGAGCGAGACGCGGTGAGCCATTCGGGTAGGACGAATGCGCGACAGATACAGCGCTTCATCGGCGTAGATGTTGCCCGCGCCTGCCAAGACCGATTGGTCGAGGAGTTGTGACTTGATCGGGCCCCGGCGCTTCTTCAGCCTCGAATGCAAGGTAGCGCCGCTGATGTGCAGCGCGTCGGGGCCCAACTTGTTCAGGCGCGCTGATGACTCACCTGGCGCCAGCCATTGAACTTTCCCAAACTTGCGCGTGTCGCGGAAGAACACAGCTGGACCCGATTCGAAGCGCAAGATGAGGTGTGTGTGTGCGTCTGGCTCGAACTGCTGGCAGGAGCCGAGCGTTCCGTTAGCCGTACGGCGCAACAGACGCGGACTACTGGCCCCTTCACCAAACAGTTGGCCCGTCATCCCGAGGTGCACGAGCAGTCGTGCGCCGTCGTCGAGTTGTCCCAGCAGGTACTTGCCATGCCGCGTCAACGCGACGAATGTACGACCCGTCAGCTTCTGTTCCAAGAGATCGGGTGCCGTGAGGAACACGTAGCTTGGTGCGGTGGTGATTACCGTGTGGATAGACCTACCCAGCAGCAGGGGCGAAATACGACGTCGGGTCACCTCCACTTCGGGCAGTTCAGGCATGGTGAGGTTTTAGCTCATCTTTTAACCAGGCAAGGGAAACGAACCGTACAGCCGTGCGGGCTTTCAGGCGCAGCCAGCCCTGGGCACGCCGAGCGCGCGTCGAAAAGGCTCCCCTTCGACGCGAGAGTAAGGCAGCATGCGGCTCGAGCGGGGTGGTATGGACAAGAGCAGCGTGGCCAAGCAGAGTAGTCCGAATGTGAACGTATCGGTGGTCTCGCGTTATGCGCCGGAGCGATCGAACCCCGCTAAGGGGCTGTTTTTTTTCCTGTACACGATCACGGTGACCAACCACAGCAACGTTGCGGTTCAGCTTTTGAGCCGCCATTGGGTGATCACCGACGCCCACGGAGAGGTCGAAGAAGTGAAGGGACCGGGGGTGGTCGGCAAGCAGCCCCGCCTGAGCCCCAGGGAAAGCTTCGAGTACACCTCCGGTTGCCCCTTGGGTACGTCGTTTGGTTCGATGCACGGTTGGTACCGGATGATCACACAAGACGGCGTCGAGTTCAGCGTCCCCATCCCTGGCTTTGCTCTGCGCGATCCCCGCAACATGCAGTGAACGGCGTGTGCGCCGCTCCGCCCCGCCTGGCTGGGCTTGCGTCACACCAGGCTGCAATTTTTGCAACGCCGATGCCAATTTGGTCCTTCTGCTCGAGGTCGACCCGATACCGCTACCCACCATTTCGGCGGTCATTAATATTGCGCTCAATGACCCACACGAGACCCCAGGTCCGTCCATGGAAACCGCGGCGCGGGATCCAGCATATCGGAACGTGCTCCGCTCTGGCCCTCGCGCTCGGCTGTGGGGTGCCCGAAAACACCTCCATCCTGGACAACTCGCTTACCCCCGGCGGTTCATCTGGCGGTTCCAAAAGCAACACGCCCATCGCACCTGCGGGCACGTCCGGCGGCGGCGGGGCGGGTGGCCCGAGCGCGGTCGGGGGAAATACGCTGGAGCCGGTAAGCTCTTCCGTTCAGCCCGCGCAACAAACGCCGCAGGCCGCGCCGTCGACCACGCCAGCGCCCGACACCACAGCCGCGCCGAGCATGTCGATGGACTCTGGTGAGACGTCAAACGAGCCACCGTTCGTGGACGGCGCAGGCCTCGGGACGGTCCCCGTCGGCGGAGTTCCGAGCTCGAGCCCAGTGACCCCGGCGATGACAACGCCCGTCTCCGAGCCACAACCCAGTCCCACGCCGGAAGCCACCAGTCCGACTCCTGAACCCAGCCCGATGGGTGGCCTCTTCGGCGGGCAACAGCCTGCGCCCGTGCAACCCGCGCCGGTAGCACCGGCACCGACAGAACCAGGAGGTGGCGATGTGGGCGGCGGAGATACGACCAATCCGGCTCCGGACCCCGTTAGTCCGGGAATGACGGACCCTGGTGGCGCAGACAGCTGGACGCCGGTGTACGCCATCTTCCAAGAGAAGTGCGCGGGCGGGTTCTGCCATGGTCCGAACCAGCTCCCTCCCCAACTGGTTGGAGAGGAATCAGTCGTCATTGGACCAGCGGAGCAACGCGCTGACGCGATCGTGGAAGTGGCTGGTGTGCGGATGCCGCCGGTGAATAGCGGATTCACATTAACGCCCGACGAACTTCAGGCTATCAGCGCTTGGGCGATGTCACTGTAGTGGCGGTGTGACGGGCTGGGTAAGGCAGGACTGGGCGAGTCCGTCCAAAATGTCCGTCTCCGACGTGCGCACGACGTCGAGGTGGAAGGCGTCGATGATCTCGCTCAGAACGACCGCTCCGCCGACGATCATGGCAGCGCGCTTCGGTTCCACCAAGAGTTCCTTGCGCCGTTCGAGCGGTGTGTGAAGCAGTTGATGGGTGAAGCGGTGAATGTGGGCGGCTGTTAATATATAGCCATGAGTAACGGCTGCGTCGTAATGAGACAAGCCCGCGGCGCGCGCAGCGAATGCGGTCACCGTTCCTGCCAATCCGAGCCAAGTGCGCGCTTGCACACCGTGCATGTGCGCTTCGACTTCCCGCAGTAGCTCCCTCACGTGTCGCCGAGCCGCGCCGACTTCAGTCTCCGTGGGGGGATCTGTGGTAAGGAACCGTTCGGTGATGCGCACGCCGCCCATATCGACCGATAGAAAGCGCTCGGGGTGTGCTGAGCCAAAAGCGAATTCGGTCGAGCCGCCGCCGATGTCGAAGATCATGAATGGACCGAGCTGTTGTGGCATTTGCGCGGTCGCTCCCGCAAACGATAGCCGCGCCTCTTCGCTGCCCGACAACAGTTCGGGACGATGACCGATGGCTTCCTCTACGGCGTCAAAAAACTCCTGGCTGTTTGATGCGTCTCTGGCAGCACTGGTAGCCGTGGCCCGCACCTTGCTCACGTTCAGCCGCTGCAGGTGTTCGCCAAAGGACCGAAGCACTGACAAAGTGCGGGCTACCGCTTCCGGGTGCAAGCGGCGCGTTTGATCGACGCCTTGGCCGAGTCGAGTGATCTCCATCTGTCGGAACAGTTCACGACCCGAAGCATCGAGGATGAGTATGCGCACGGAATTCGTCCCGATGTCGATACCTGCGACGGGAGGGGGAGGCGTAGTCATGGGGATCAAGTCACGCTTCTTTGCATGCCAATCAACGTGAGCAGCTCCATGCGCGCTGCCGGGTCGGTGAGAAAGCAGCCATGGAGTTTACTCGTCGTCGTCCAAGAACCCGGTTTCCTGACGCCTCTATAACACATGCAGAAGTGCTGACACTGCAGTATGACAGCCACGCCCTGTGGCTTCAAATGATGCTGGATGGCGCCGGCGATCTGGGCCGTCAGTTTCTCTTGTACTTGAAGCCGCTTGGCGAACACGTCTACGACGCGGGCGATCTTGGATAGTCCGACGACTCTGCCTTGAGGGATGTACCCGACGTGTGCCTTGCCAACAAAGGGCACCATGTGGTGCTCGCAGTGACTGAACAGCTCTATGTCGCTCACCAGTACCAACTCGTCGTAGTCCTCGACCTCACTGAAGGTGCGCGCCAAATGCTGACTAGCGTCCTGGCCATAGCCCGAGAAATGCTCGGCATACGCACGCAATACGCGGGCGGGAGTTTCCAGTAGGCCTTCGCGTGCGGGATCATCCCCGATGAACGTCAGCAACGCCCGAACATGCTGCTCCATGTCGCTGATGGTGGGCGTTGCCGTTTCGTCTTGGGCATCCGAGGTGGGGCCTGAAGTGTGGGGGCGCTTTGACGGTGACATGGGAGCTCGCTGAGTGGGGTCCGGAGGCTTGACCACCCGGACAAGAAGAAGCGTCGTAAGCGCGGGCGTCCTAGCAGACGCCGCAAGCGTGCGCCTATGTCGAGTGAACTGCCCAGCTGCCAGCCGACCGGTGGGTCGAGCAGCCTAGCGGCGAGCGCTGGATAGCGGTCTCGAGCGCGGGAGCATGGCCGCACCGATGCTCAGTTCAGCGCGCACGGGCGAAGTATATTCCGGGTGGGTCAGCGCTTGGCGCGGAAAAGAGCAGACCCTGCTTAGGCCATCCGATTTCCAAGGATTCGCGCACCCCCGAGGCTATCTCGAGGTCTTGATCACGGTCCGTGCGCACCATACGCAAGGTAGCCGTGCCCGTCTTTGCGTCGTAGTCGTTGAGCACGCTCACCATAGGGAACGAAACGGCGTATTGGTAGGCGTTGGGTTGGACCGTTTTGGCGAGTAGCTGATGTTGTTCTCCGCTGACCAGCACGAGGGAGCCATACCCGTCGTCATAGTCCGTGAGCAACAGCACGCGATCGGCATTGGCGTCGGCGCGCATGCCGTCGGCGTGTACTCGCTCGTGTACCTTGGTGAGCTCGCTGCCCGATAGACGGCTGAACACCCCGTTTTCTCCATCGTACTCGGAGATCACTCCCGCTGAAGAAACGTGCACGACGCCTTTTGCCAAGGTTTCTAGCTTTTTCCCGACGGAGCCATACTTCAAGGTCCCCGTACCGTCTTTCCAGTCCACCACAGGTCGCTGTGTACCGCTAGAACTCACCCACGACAGCTTCAGGTTTCCCCCCTCACCGAGGAAGGACGGACTTTCGAAGCCCCACCGCGCGTACAGGGGCCCGGTGTTGGAGTCATCGCTGTCGTCACGCTCCAAGTACATCAAGATGGGGCCGTCGGCAGCGTTACCCATGACCCGATAGGCCTTCACCTCACTTGCTAACACCTTGGTTTCTTCGTTCTTGAACGAGTGCCAGAGCAAGTCACCGCTGGAACAATCCGAGTAGATGAGCTCGCGCCCGCTCACGCCGTCCATGACCCGCATGCTACATGCATCTTCCACGACCAACGTCTCATCCGGGGCACCATCCAGAGCTAGCAGATACCAGCGAGCGATGCGCTCTGCATTGGGTTCATCCGCGCTTTCGTCGGCCTCGACTTCTTCAAAGCGACGCGCCAGCAACACCGTCGACTTGTCGCGGCTCTGGTGATGGAGGAACGAATCGACGCCGTCCTGGCTGCGGAAAACCTCGGCGAAGTCGGCGTCGCGAGCGACGATCTGCCCTTCTTCGAGCGTGTACATCCAATCTTTGCCGCCTGCGCCTTTGGCAAAAAGAGCGTGATTGTCGCGAGCCACGGCTGCCGTGCCGGGAGTTATTTTCTCTTTCTTGTTTTTCCACGGGTCGATGTGCCAGATATCGCCATTGACATCTTGGGCAACCAGTCCACCGTCGCGGGCAAAGCTGTCGTGAAGTGGCAGAGCGCGCGTGTCTAGGGTTACCGATGAGAGCTTGCAACTGAAGTCGGCAAATCGTAGCTGTTCGGGAGTCTCGTCTGTTGCCTGGGTGATGAATGGGATGCGTGCATTCTTGGCACCCGCTTCTTTGATGAGCGCGGGACGAAAGGCGCGGACCGGACCAATCGTACACTCCTCCACGCTGTCGAAGGGCATTATCACCAGCTGGTTATCGTGACGCAGCGCCGTGACGAAGGCTCCGGTATCTGACGTTCCGTCAACCGACAAGCTTCTGTATTCGCCCTCGAGGAACAACTGCGGATCATCGAACGTTTCCTTGTCGGGGTTCCCCAATTTTTTCGCCAGATCCTCCAGGTTGGAGCCCATCTGGCAGCCGCCTAAAACGATCGACAGCGCGCCCGCAACTGACGGCAAGAGGTTGAAAGCTGCTATCCGGCCACTTCGGCTTGGTGTCTTACTCATCGTCGGCAATCCGCGTTGTTGGAGCTAGGGGATGTCCCAAGTTTCTGCCCGTCTCGTAGTGAGTGTTGGCGGCTCGAGGCCGCGCTCCGCCCCCGCGCGTCGCCATCGAACGAGGGGTGTCGATGGGCGACTCCTGGAGAAGGCCAGCACGGGGAAGGCGGTGGTTCACGGTGATGATCTTTCGGCGCACCGGACGGGCGAAAAAGCACCACGTGGTGTGCCGCTTTGCGCTAACGTCGGGACCGTCCATGAGCTTGAGCGCTGACCAGGTACACGTCCAGTCTCTTCTTGAAAGAACGTCCGACGTCCGGTTGAGATGTGCCGACCGCTTGCGTAGCGGCCTGCGCATCGTCGCCCTCTCAGGCAGCCTAGTCGTAGCGTTCCCTGCCCATGGGCTTGCGCAAGCAAAGGGCGATATTCGGGTAAGTCCATCGCCGAGCGCCCCTACGCCGCAGGCAAGTGCTCCAACTACTGCCGGGAAGGCGGCGAATACGAGCGGAAGTGAGGAAGCCCCCGGCGGCGAGAGTCGTGCCGTTGTCCCACCGATTCCACGCTTCACGGGGGTAACCTATCCAGCCGGTGCAACAGGTGATGCGCTCGTGGTGCTGCGTTTCGTCGTTCAGGAGGATGGCAGTGTACGCGACGTGGAGGTGGTGCTGGGAGACGAACCTTTCGCCAGCGCCGCGGCCGCCGCGGCCTTGACGTGGGTGTTTGATCCGGCTCGTCGCGGTGCGGAGCGCCTTGCAGTGCGTATCGAGTTTCAGGTGACGTTCGAACAGAAGACAGTAGAAGTGCCCGTGCCGACGGCAACCGACGAGATGCCGGTGATTGGAGCAGGTGACTTGCCAGCTGCCGAAGCCGAAGCAGGAACTGCGGAAGCGGAACTACAGGCGAGCGCGGAAGTAATCGTACAAGAAGAGCTGCCGTCGGGCAGGCAGGTTCTGACGCGAGCGGCGGCGCGCCAAGTTCCCGGCGGCTTCGGCGATCCGCTGCGTGCGGTAGATGTACTGCCGGGTGTAACTGCCGTCGTGTCGGGCTTGCCCTTCTTCTACGTCCGGGGTGCACCACCAGCCAACAACGGCTTCTTCTTCGACGGGGTGCGATTGCCGTTTTTGTACCACGCATTCCTGGGCCCCGGAGCCATTCACCCGGAGATCATCGACGCCGTCAACCTATACCCTGGTCCGTATCCTGCTCGCTTTGGTCAACACGCGGGGGGTATCATTTCCGCAGATCTGCGCGCGCCAAGCGGACGATTCCAATTCGGTGCCGAGGTCAGCTTGTACGAGGCTGGAGCGTTTACCGAAATTCCTTTTGCCGAGGGACGCGGGCGGGTGTTCGTTGGTGGGCGCTACTCCTACACCGCCCTGTTGGCAAGCTGGCTCACGTCCGCAACGGCGGAGTTTTGGAACTATCAAGCCCTCATCGATTACGCCCTTACTCCCCGTGACCGCGTCAGTGTTCTATTTCTTGGCGCCTACGATCTCGCCGAGCGCGATGGGATCTGGGAGAGCGAGTTTCATCGGGCAGACTTGCGCTACGACCGGAGCATTGGGGACTCGACGGTAGCTCGCATAGCGGCCACCGTGGGTTTCGACCGCACCTCCCTCAACGAGGGCGAAATCTTCGACACGGTTTTGGGGGCACGCACTGAAATAACACACCGCTTCAGTGACGTCGTGAAGCTCGACTTGGGCGGGAGTATCACCAATGACAGCTATGAGCTCGAGTCGTTCTTGGAGCGGGCCGATCCAGATATCTTGGAGTTGTTCCGTTCCCGAGACGATACGGTCTATGGCGGCTACGCGGAGCTCACTTGGAAGCCTGCCTCTCGCGTTACTCTCGTACCAGCCGTACGCGTCGATCAATTTCGATCCGGTGAGCAGCACGAACTCGGTGTCGGACCGAGCTTGACGGCGACCTATCGGTTGAGTGACGCTGTGCAAACCACGCACGGCATTGGGATCGCGAATCAAACACCCAACTTCATTCCGAATGTTGCGGGGGCGCGCGTAGCCGGGTTGGACGGCGGCCTGCAGAAGGCGGTGTTTACCACGTCCGGTGTCGAAGCGAGGCTGCCCGACGATTGGGTGGGGGCAGCCGCAGTCTTTCACAATGCCATTTTCGCCGTTACCGACGTGTTCGGTGCTCGCCAGGGCTTACCGCTGGAGGTGGAGGCGGCGAAGGAGGAACGTGCCCTGGGCCGCTCTTATGGCCTCGAACTGTCGTTGCGGAGGTCACTGACGCGCCGCTTTGCGGGGTTGCTCTCCTATACGTTGTCCCGCACGACACGCACTTATGACGACTTCACGTCGCTGTCAGGGTCGGATCGCACGCACGTGCTCAACCTTGCGGCTCTATACACGTTCGGCTCCAACTGGCGCTTCGGTGGTCGTTCCGTGTTCTACAGCGGCTTGCCGGGCGGAGGGGATCAGGTGCGCTTGTACGATCAGGAGCGCGCGGCACCTTTCCTGCGTCTCGACCTACGAGCAGAGCGACGTTTTCGGCTGGGCGACGAGAGTTACTGGTCGGTAGTGGCCGAAGCACAGAACGTCACGTTTTCAAAAGAGGTGCTGCGAAGAACCTGTCGACAGATGCCTGACGGTGTCGAATGTTCCGATACGGTCGTGGGACCAGTCGTGCTGCCATACCTGAAGGTGGAGGCGAGGTACTGACCAGAGGCGCATGCCCGGATGGAGGCATTACTCGTCGCTTTGGCAACGAATGGAGGCGGCGCGTGCGTGAGCAGTTAACCCTTCCCGTCGCGCGAAGGCGTCTACATGGGGTGCATCCGCACGAACGCTGGCGTCGTCATAGCGCAAGATGCTGCTCGCTTTGATGAAGTCGTTGCAGCTGAGCGGTCCGAAGAACTGAGCGGTACCTCCGGTCGGGAGCACGTGCGAGGGCCCGGCGAAGTAGTCCCCAAGAGGAACGGGGGTGTGAGAGCCCACGAAGATCGCACCGGCGTGGCGGATCTGGGCGAGACAGCCGTCATCGTCGCGGGTCATGATCTGTAGATGTTCCGTCGCGAAGTCGTTGGCAATCTCGCACGCGGAGCTCAGGCTTTCACACACGACGATGGCGCTGTACTGCTCCAAAGATGGACGCGTAACGTCAGCGCGTTCCAAGGTCGCCAGCTGTTTCTCGAGCTCGAGCACGACACTTGCCGCAAGTTTTTCGGACGGGGTGACCAGTACCGAGGAGCCAGGATTGTGCTCCGCCTGGGCAAGCATGTCTGCGGCAACCCATGCTGGGTTGGCAGAGTCGTCGGCTACGATCAGGACTTCACTGGGGCCGGCTATGGAGTCGATGCCCACGCGGCCGAAGAGCTGCCGCTTCGCTTCAGCCACGAACGCGTTGCCCGGGCCCACGATTTTAGCGACGGGACGAATGGTCTGGGTGCCAAAGCCCGCGGCCGCTATCGCCACTGCTCCACCCAAGCGATACACCTCGCTGACCCCGAGTTCACCTGCTAGCGCTAATGCCATGTGATTGATCTCTCCCCCGGTAGGCGGTGAGAACATGGCGATTTCCCGCACTCCGGCTACTTGAGCTGGAACCACGGTCATCAACACGGTGGATGGATAGAGCGCTTGCATGCCAGGAACGTAGACGGCAACCCGATCCAGAGGTGTATAGCGCACGCCGAGCTGACGCCCTCCACGCTGCAGGTTCGCCGGCGCGTGGTGCAAGATGTGGCGCTGGTATTCACGGATGTTGGCGATGGCGCTCCTCATCAGTGCAAGGAATTCGGGATCCGCCTCGGCGTGGGCCCGGGCGATCACCGCTTCCGGCACGCGCAGCGACTGCGCCGTTACCGACGCCCGGTCTAGTCGGCTCGTCAATTCGGCTGCTGCAGTGTCGCCCCGCGAGCGGACCTGGGCGAGGATGTCTGCCACGATGGTGGGCACGTCGACACCGGAAGGACCACCTGCCACCAGAGCACCGGAATGAAGCCGAATGCGCAGGGCGTCGAGACGCTGCTGGAAGTCAGGGGCTTGAAAGGTGAGAGTGGTGACGGAAGGCATAGACAGATGGACCAACTAGTGCCTGGGCAACGCCACGCGGTCAAGGCCGCAGATTCCGATCGCATCCCGCTCCCGCCAGCACTACAGTGCGAGCAGTGAGTGGGATGCACGGCGAAACCAGCGAGCTCGAGCGTGAGTATGAAGACGGCGCGCTGATCTGCTGCGAAGGTGAGGCGAAGCAGGAAATGTTCGTGATCCAGAGCGGGCAGGTACGCATCTTCAAGCAGTCCGGCAACCGCGACGTGGAGCTTGCGCAGCTGGGGAAAGGGGACTTTTTCGGCGAAATGAGCTTGCTCGAGGGGTTGCCACGGGATGCAAGCGCACAGGCTGTGGGCGCCACACGGGTTTTGGTCATGACGGCAGGAGCTTTGCTCGTCCGCTTGCGGCGTGACCCGACGTTCGCTTTCGAGCTGTTGCGGCGGCTGAGTTCGCGGGTGCGCGCGCTCAATTCCCGACTCTTGCAGTCCCGACACACCGGACCCGAGCCGAACGACGAAGACACGTTGCTTTATCAACCGGAGGATGGGCGTGGCGGACCCTCGGGCAAGATCAGCGGCTAGGTGAGCGCATGATTATCGAAACTGAACAGCGCCGTCTGCTGATCGTGTCGGATTTACACGTCGGCAACCCATACAGCCGCGCTGGTCGCTCTCTGGGAGCATTCTTCGATTTTGCTCGCCGCGAGCAGTTCAACGTCTGCATCAACGGTGACGGCTTCGAGATCTTGCAGGCGAGTTTCTCTGCACTGGCCTACGATTCAGTAGATGTTTTGAACCGTATACGGGCGCACATCGAAGCAGGTTTGCGCGTTTACTACGTCGTGGGCAATCACGACATCGTGCTCGAGAACTTCCTTACCAACTGGTCCAGCATCGACATAACGCCGTTCTTGAATGTCACCAGTGGCGACTTGCGGGTGCGTGTCGAACACGGTCACTTGTACGACCCTTCGTTCATGCGCCATCCGGGCTTGTACGAGCTCATGACTCGTTTGGCGGGGCCGCTATTGCGCATTTATCCAGACATCTATCGCGTGTGGAACACCTACGAGGAAGCGTGCCAGTGGGTGCGTTCACTCGGGAGCTCCCAACTGTTGGAGCGCAGTGTGTATTATGAAGCTGCGGACATGCTATTGCGTCGTGGCTTCGATGTGGTGGTTTTTGGGCACACACACAAGCCGGAAGATGTTTCGTTGGGCGAAGGCCGGCGCTACATAAACGCCGGCAACTGGGTACGTGGTGGATCTTACGTGGAGCTCGTGGACGGCAAGATGAGGCTACTGACGTGGCCGGAGCGTAGGCCATGGGCCTCGCCGGCGAGTCGTTCCTTTCTGTCTCGAGGCATGTCGGTCCCCGGGTCAGAGGAGTGAGGGCCATTAGTGGTCACGCCTTGAGAGGCTAGGCACGATAGCCACTCATGGGCTCAAGGTGATTTGCCTTCACTCCTGACCAGCAGATTGCTAGCGTCGGTTATCGTGAGACTACCAGTCCCCGCCGTCCTGATTGCTTCGGCAGGGGCTACTTTGTTGTGGCCCAGGCCGGCTTTTGCCGCGGGAATGAGTGACGACACCTTTTACGAGATCGTCTTGCTCTTGTCGGTAGTCAGTGTGGGTTACGTCATTACACATCTGGCCGTAGAGCGCTTGTCGCAGCGCTTCCTGTTCGCCGGAGGCGTGGAGTACGTGTTGTTGGGTGTGGTGCTAGGTCCGCTGTTGGGCATCATCAACTTCGAAGCAGCGCGTGATTTGCGACCGGTCCTGCTGCTGGGGGCGGGGGCTCTAGGCATGTTGGCGGGTCTGGAGTTGGGACCCAGTTTCGAGCGTGTCAAGGCGCGCGGTGCATGGCGAGCCGCCGTCTGCATCACGTTACTTACAGCACTGACCGTGATCGTGCTGCCGTTGGTTGGCGCCGTTGGATTGGGGTACGACATCCGAGGCGAGCAGGCGTGGACGGCGGCGTTGTTATTGGCAGGCATCGTAGCGCTGGGGAGTGACGGAGCCGTCGTGCGCACGGTCTCGGCCGCCATTGGTGCGCGTGGCCCGACCGCCGAATTTGGCGTCTCCGTGGCGACACGAGTTCGGGCTTTGGCGACCATTGGCTTCGGCGTTCTGTATGCTGTGGTCGACAAGGGGGACGTGCTCATGTTGCGCGACCCGATGGTGATGCTGCAGGCGTTCGTCTTGCAAGTTGGCGCCGGAGTCATCATCGGGCTGCTGTTCGGAGCGGTCGTCTATCGTAAACTCGACGAGCGCACCTTGCTGGCGGTCGTCGTTGGCATGGTGTTTCTTGCCGGAGGGTTCGCGTTCGCTATGGGGGTGTCGGCGATCTTCGTCAACTTCGTGGCTGGCTTGACCTTCGCCCGCACGAGTCCCCACGCTGGAGAAGCCACCCGCACGATGTATTCCATCCGACAGCCATTCGTCATTGCGCTGTACTTCTTCGCTGGACTGGAGTGGATGACGGGAGAGCTTTGGGTTTACGCACTGATTGTCCCGTTCGTATTCTTGCGTCAGGTCGGGCGCCGCATCGGTGGCTGGCTCGGCGGGCGGCTGAGTGGCTGGAGCACTGACCTGACACCGGCAACATTTGCGCCGGGCGGCTTGTCGATCGCCTTCACCTTGAGCATTGGCTTGCTCTATCGCCAAGTACCCGGCGTCGAAGACGTCTACGGACCACTGGTAACGGCCTTGGTACTTCTCGAACTGGCCTCTTTGCGAACGGTGAGACGCTGGCTCGTCGACGTGAGCGACGTGGCCCCGAAAACAACTCGCTAAACGGATTTTTGTGCGCCAGCTGCTTGTTCTTTTCGTGCTCGTGCTGCTGATGAACGCAGCGGCCAACCACGGGTTGCCTACGCCCGATGGCCCCTTTGATTCGCTAACCTTGGTGACGACGGGGTTCATCCTCATCGGCGCGTACGCGATGGGCGAGCTATTCCGGCGCATGCGGCTGCCCGCGCTGCTTGGCTATCTAGCCACAGGCATGCTGTTCGGACCCAAGCTGGCCGCCATCATGTTCGGAACCGAGGATTTGGCTCCCATCGGGGGAGAGGTCATTCCTCAGCTGGCCCTGATCAACGTGTTGGCGGTGGGCGTGATCGGCACGATGGGTGGCGGTGAGATCAAGCTTTCCGAGCTCCGAGAGAACTTCACCAAACTGGCGGCGGTATGCGGCGTCGTTTTCGTCTTGGTGCTTCCCACGGTGGCAGGCCTCGTATTGGGCCTCACCTTCGTTGCGCCCTCATGGGTGCCATTCTTGTCGGATCTCCCCGTGGGCCACCGTATCGCGGGGGCGTTGCTCTTCGGTGCGTTGGCGGTCGGCATGAGCCCCGCGGCTACTTTGGCACTGCTGCAGGAAGTGCGCGCCCACGGCAAGTTCACGTCCTTGGTGTTGGGGATCGTGGTTTTGGGGGACTTGGTCCTGGTGGCCACCTTCCTCCTGATCCTAGCCTTAGCCAAGCTACTGATCTCACCGGAGGGGTTGACGTGGCCGAGCTTGCTCGAGCAATTGCCTCACATCGCCGCTGAATTCGGCTGGGCAATGGCCATAGGTGTGCTGGTTGGCCTGCTGTTCATCTTGTACCTACGCTTCGTGCGGGTACAGATCCTCCTGTTTTCGCTCGCGGTCGTCTTCGTCACCTCTTTCGTGGCAACTCGGCTCCACGCAGAAACCCTGCTGGCCTTTCTAGTTGGTGGTTTCATCGTTCAGAACTTCTCTCGGCACGGCCACACCCTGGTCGAGGCCTTCGAGCGCATTTCGCTGCCCGTCTTCATCATCTACTTCACCACCCAAGCTGCGGCGCTGGACCTGGTGTCGGTGACTGTTTACTTGCCACTTACCCTTCTGCTGGTGGCGGTACGTGTTGGGCTGTTCATCGTAGGCGTCGGGTTTGGCGCTCGGCGCGCGGGCGTGGACGACGTGACGCGCCGGCACCTGCAGGGCTCCTTCTTTTCTCAAGGCGGAGTAGACCTCGTCTTGGCAGCCATGGTGGCGGAGGCCATCCCGGAGTGGGGTCCTCAGGTACAGACCGTGACGGTGGCCACGATCCTGTTCTACGTCATCGGCGGACCACCGTTCTTGGCGCGCGCTCTCGACGCCATGGGGGAATCCGAAGCGGCTCGGGAAAGAGGCACCGAGGATCTCAAAGAACGCACCCGCGCTCGAGGAAAGTCGGCTTTCGCTGCCGGGGCCACGCGAGACTTGGTGGCACCCCAGAACGAGGATCCGATCCTGCGGCGGCGCCTGATCGAACTTCACCACAAGATAACGGACCTGCGTGACCGGATCTTGGTTGGTCAGATCCTAGGGCGGGCCCGCAAGCGCCATCAATTGGTCGAGGAGCTGACCAGCGTCACCGCCCAAGCGCTCGAGGGGGCTGCGACGCCTGAAGTGGCGGCGGCGCGCTGTGCCGAGCTCGATGCAGCGTTCGTGGCGGCGGGACGTAAGTATAGCCACGCGCTGCTGGCGCCCTTCGACGGTAAATTGCTGGCGGAGTTCCTCTTCGATCTAGATGCGGCTCAACCTTTTGGCGAGAGCCACCGTGTGGTGAGGACCGCGGACTTGTTCATTCCTAGCGGTAATCGATTATCGCGGTTCATTCGCGCCATGCGTCGACTGCGTCGCAGCGTTGCGGGGCCGGGATTTCGGACGGTTCCGATTGGCCGTTTGTGGCGCTACCACGTTTCTCTCGAGGTCCCTGTCGTCTTGTGGTCGACAACAGCTCCTGCGGAGGCCGAAATCTGGCACGCGCTTTTGCACCACTATCGGGTGACCCGGGCACACTTGGTGGCTATCTGCGAGGACAAATGGGCTAACATTCAGCTCCACGCTCCGTCCACCCCTCACGACCACGCCAGCGAAGAGGAAGCGGAACCAGACGTTCCTGACTTCCAAGTCTGGCTGGCAGAGGCAACGGAGCAGGCCCAGAAGCGGCAAGCGCTGCTCGAAAAGCAGCTCACGGATTGCGACGACGAACTCGAAGAGGGGCTACTGTTGGGTTTGAGCCGTGCATGGGCGGGTTTCGTTGGCTCCGTCGAGCTGGCGGGCACGTTGGAACGCCCAGCGTGGCGCTACCGCCCCTCGAGCCGCTACGATCTGGCACGCGCTGCCACGGCCGAACTGCTGGAGCGCGGCAGCGCCGACCGCGAGCGCGCTGCTGGCCGCTATCATGCGTTGCTGGCGCTAACGAACGCGCGTAACGTCGCGCGCGCCATTCGCATCTCGGCAACCGAGTTCGAAGAGCGCTTCGCTGCCGTACTCGGTGAGCTCGACGCGGATTTCGATGCCGCGCTCGGATTGTCCCGGCGACTGCGCGACAACCCAGGGGATGCAGTGCGGGCTGGCCGTGAACTGGGGGCGGGCCTCGGATCGATGGCGACACACGTGGATCGCTTGCGGCGTCACCTGGCCTCGCTGGCGATGCTGGAGTCGGTCGCGCTACGCAAGGCGATGCTCGATTGTCCGGATTCGGTAGAACCGAGCTCAGAGATAGCTACCGACGACGACGCGGACGATGGAGACGCGCGCCGCACTCCCATTCGACTCAAGGCGTGGCTGAGCCAAACCATCGTGCAGAATTTCAGTGTGACTCGGGCAGCCGCGGAAAACGAGTTGGCAACTGGTTTGGCTAACTTGAGGCAGGCACTGTCTCACGTCGGGCGGGTGGTCGAGTATCACGTGGGCCACGATGCCGCCGCGCGTCAGGGGCGCCTCGATGAGGGGCTCGGTGACCGCATTGCCGGGCTACTCGAACGCGCCCGCGAGCAGGTGCGTGAGTTGAACAACGTGGCCAAGAGCCATGTCGAAGAGAAAATTGTAGCCGCCGAGCATGCCAGTCTCAGTCCCATCGTCGAGCACCGCTGGGATGACATTCGAAGGCGCCATCGACGGCTGGAAGATAGTCCACGTGCAGCCATCATCGAGTGGCTGCGCGAGCATCAACAATCGCTGCTAGCCCGACTCCGTCATCTCGGTCACCGCCTGACGGACGAAACTACGGCGCTGTTTGCGGCGCGGCCGACGGAGGCGGCACTCATTTCATGGCGTACGGCGCTGCTCGGCCAGCGCAGCCTGATGCCGGAACCGTATCAGCGACTGTTCACGTCGGTTCCCGCAGAAACCATGGGGTCACTCGTCACTCGCCCGGAGCTGACGCGGCTGGCCGATCACGTGGAGCGTTGGTTCGATGGGCGCGGCGGACCCGCGTTGGTTTATGGCGACCGGGGGGCAGGCAAACGCACGCTCGTGCGCCAGCTGCTGGTTGGTTTGGGCGAACGCGCGGATGTGCAGTGGCTTCGCCTATCACCGCGGCTCGAAAGCGAACGTCATCTGGTAGAGGAGCTGACGCCGTGGTTCGGTCTCCCGACGGTGTCCGGGCAGTCGTTGACCACGCTGCTGCAGCGCGTGCAGGCATTGACGCCGGCGACGTGGCAGCGCGCGGAGCTGAGCATCGAAGACGTCGACGGCGTGCAAGTCACGCATGACCGCAAGGACGGGCGGCGGCTGATCGTCGTCGTCGAGAATTGCGAGCGGCTATTTCGGCGCAACCCCGACGGTCTGCTGCGCATTCGTCAGTTCATGGACTTCATAGCTGCTACGAGTGATCACGTGTTGTGGATCGTATTGATGGCGGAGCCTGCCGTGCAAGTGCTCGATCCCGCCGTTGAACTGCGAGCGCGCTTTTCCGGCCTGATTCACGTTCCGCCGATGACCGCAGACCAACTCGAACAGGTCTTGGAGATCCGTCACCGACTGTCGGGCTATGGCGTGCGTCTCGAGCCAGGAGTGCCTGGCATTGCCGGATGGCTGCGCCGGCCCGGCACGGCGTGGAGGTTGTGGCGTGGGCATAGTGAGGCGACGTTCGAACGCCTCGCTCAACTGAGCGGCGGCAACGTGCGCCAAGCCATGCGCCTGTGGTTGGCTGCGGCTCGCATTGACCCGCAAGACACTTCGACTGTCGTCATTGGACCGTTGCCCGTCGACCCGTGTACGCTGCTCGACGAGCTGCCCATCTCTAGCCGAGTCTTGCTTGCTGCGCTCATGTTACACGGCCCTCTCCCTCACTCCGACCTCGCCGAATTGCACCGCCAACACTCCCTCGATCTCGATGGAGAACTGGCACGCCTAGCAAACTTGGGTTTGGTTCGCATCGAGGGGGATGCCGATGGGTTAACATTGGTATCCGTCGAGACGCGCCTCATCCAACCTCTCACCAGCGAGCTACGCACATGCAACCTCCTCTGATTGTCCCTGAGGAGGTGGTGAGTGGACTGCCGCCGCGCTGGGTTGCCGTAGCCCTATGGGTGGGTGTCGCTGTGGCGCTGACCTTCTTGGCCGCGCGTGGGGTAAGCGCTCCACCGCTGCGCCGCTGGCAGCCGCTCTTTCACGTCGCCAGCGTTGGGGCCTGGGCGGTAGCCGGGGGTTTGATCGGACTGCGCTTCTTGACCACCCCCACGCCGAGCGAAATGGTAGCCCGCGGCCTGCTACTTCTCTTGGTCACCCTCGTGGCATTGCCCATCTTGCGCGACCTTTTCTCCGGATTGGCGTTGGCCGTCGAAGGACGGCACCGGATTGGAGACGACGTACGCATCGGTCCACGCGAAGGGCGCATCATCTCCTTTGGTTTGCGCAGCGTGGTGTTGCGAGATATCGACGGCACCGAGACGACGCTGCCCAATCGCAGGTTTGCGGCGGCTCAAATTGTGCGTCTCAATTTGGCACGCCAAGACGCACCGTGCCAATTCGAGGTGGCGGTGCCTTCGGATCACGATCTGGAGGACGTCACCAAACGTCTGCTGGAGGCAGCCATGTTATCCCCGTACGCCGCACCGGGTCGACGTCCCGAAGTGTTTGCTGTCGCAGACGAACAGGGGCGATTGCGCGTGCGGGTGCGCGCGTTCGTGTTCGATCGAGCGTATGAGGAACGTTATCGCGGCGACGTCTTGGCTCGTGCCGACATGGTGGGACGCGCCGCCTCGTGAATCGCTGGTGGCTTCGTTCGGTCGCCCGCCGTCACGCCATCGGGTTATCGCGTAAAGCCAACTGCCAGCGATAGGCGTCACTCATCGCGCGCTCGATCGACAACTCCGCGCGCCACCCGAGTTCACGTTGCGCTTTGTCCACGCTGGCGTACGTCTCGATCACGTCTCCTGCCCGACGTGGTCCGATTTCGTAGGCGAGAGAGGTGTTCGACGCTTTCTCGAACGCACGTATGGCCTCCAAGACACTCGTGCCCTTGCCGGTGCCTACGTTGAACACCTCGTTGAAGGGGGTGTGGGACTGTTCTCCGAGCCAATCGAGAGCTCTGACGTGCGCTTTGGCCAGGTCTACCACGTGAATGTAGTCACGCACGCACGTGCCATCCGGAGTGGGGTAGTCGTTGCCATACACGGTGAGTTTCTCACGTAAACCAACCGCCGTTTGCGTGATGAACGGCACCAGATTCTCCGGGCGTCCGATTGGCAGCTCCCCGATCAAGGCGCTCGCATGCGCACCCACTGGATTGAAGTAGCGCAAGGTGACGGCCTTGAGGTGCGCCTTGGAGCGAACGACGTCGTTGAGCAGATCCTCACACACTTGCTTGGTTCGGCCATAGGGTGACTCGGCTTGGCCTAGCGGCGAATGCTCCGTGACCGGTAACGATTCCGGCTGGCCGTAGACCGTGCAAGACGAAGAGAACACCAGGTGCGGGATGTCGTGCGCCAGCAGCACGCGTAAGAGCGTCCACAGCGACGACAAGTTGTTGTCATAGTAGTCGATGGGGCGTTCTGCCGAGACACCCACCGCCTTGAAGGCCGCGAAGTGGATTACTCCGAAGACCTCGGGATGCTCGCCCAGCAAGGCTTCGAGCGCGGCTGCGTCGCGGCAATCCAACTCGTACGATGGAATCGCCTCGCCGATGATTTGCTCGATACGACCAACCATGCCCCGTTCAGATGCACAGAAATTATCTACGATGATCGGTAGGTAACCCGCGGCATGAAGCTCGACGCAGGTGTGCGAGCCAATGAAACCAGCGCCTCCGGTAACGATGACTTTTTTCATGATGTACAGTTCGAGAAAGGGGTCAGTCTTCGTTGAAGAGCAAGGCGTACGTGACCTTGACTGAGCCACCGCTCGGGGGCGGAAACTCCAACGCGTAAAAGCATTCGGCCGCGCAGTCTACGACGGCTTCGTTATCGATGTCCGAGCCGGCATCGGTCACTTCCCGCGGCCGCCCATCCTCGTCCACGAGCCAGCTGAGCGCGAGCCTCCCGCCCACCGAGCTTTCTTCTTCGACCGCTGCCCGCAAGCAATGGGCGTAGAGACGCATGCCGTTTTGCACGACTCCGTCGACCTGAGCCGCATCGAGACGTCCGGGCGGATCGAATTGTACCCCTTGATTGCGGGAGGTGCGACGCCGTTTGCGAGAAGGGCCCTCACGATGCAGCGCCTGCAGATCGCGCACGAAGGTCCAAGAGGCCAGGCCCGTTCGAGCATCGTCTGGAACGTCGAAGCTGCGTTCCTCGATGAGCGCCGCGAGACACGGCAAGACGTCCGCATCCACCTGCTGCTCCGTCCACACGACCTCGAAGTCACTCGAGCGGCCCTTCTCGTCGACGAGCCAATCGACGCGAACGGCTCCTGGCGCGGTCAGGCACGACCGAAGGTCGGGCAGGGCAGAACGCAGCCCAAACAGAACATCTTCTGGCGGAATGGGTGGGGGGGCAACACGCTCGACGCTGCGTGTCGCCTTCAACGAACGGGAAGGTGCCCGTTCTGCCCGCTGCACTTCGGGCTCGGGTGGCCCCCCGCAAGCGCTTGCAACGAAAGCCAGTCCGACTAGGCGGGATAGAGGGTGAGCACTCACGTCGACGGGGCTTATCACACCTGATGCAGCCACACACTCCTCCTGGCGCAGATGAGAAGCATCTTGCGCGCCCGGCCTTGCGCCCGGGTAGAAATAGCTCGCAAGAATGCAGCAACTCCACTATCTCCGGCGTCCAAATTGCCAACGGCAACATGGAGAGATGACCGAGTGGCCGAAGGTGCATGATTGGAAATCATGTGTATCCGCAAGGGTACCGTGGGTTCGAATCCCACTCTCTCCGCAGCTTGAACCCCGGGTCCAGTGCTTCGTCCGCTTAGTGCGTGGGCGCAGGGCCCGGGGATAGACAGGGCCCGGGGATATACGCAGTGCGGCAGTTGCATCGATGCTCCATCCCCGATACCGACCAGGCGATCGCTGCCCTCGGTTGAACTCATAACACGCTGGCGAGGACCCATGCCCACACGAGTATTTCAAACTCCCCGCGGGGAGGCGCGCATACGTCTGGTCGAAGAGCGCGACTTGGCGGCGCTGATCGAGCTCAACCGGCAATGCTTTCCGTTGATGAACGAGGAAAATGTCGTCTGGAACCAGGTTCAGTTGCGCAATCACCTGCGCGTATTTCCGGACGGGCAGATCCTCGTGGAACTGGACGGGCAAGTCGTAGGAGCCGTCGCCACACTCATGGTTCACATGGGGCACGACCCGTACCGGCCCCACACCTACGTCGGTATCACCGACGGCGGCTACTTTCACAATCACGACCCCCAAGGTGACAGCTTGTACGGGGCAGACGTTTACGTGCATCCGGACTATCAAGGCATGGGCCTTGGTCACGAGTTATACGAGGAGCGTCGACGCCTGTGTCGTCGTTTGAACCTGCGCCGCATCATCGCGGGCGGGAGAATAGCTGGTTACAGCAGCAAAGCCGCCGACATGTCGCCCGAGGAGTACGTGGAGCAAGTCACGCGCGGAACGCTGAAGGATCCAGTACTGAGCTTTCAGCTACGCGAGGGGTTCGTCGTGCGGGCGGTGTTGCGCAACTACATTCGTGACCCGCTCAGTCGCAATTGCGCGACGTTCATCGAATGGCTCAACCCCGACTATCAAACTCAGCGCGACGACACCTCAAAGGTGCGAGTGGCGGCGGTTCAGCACCAAGTGCGGGGCGTCAAAAGCTTCGCCGAGTTTGCTGATCAGGTCGAGTACTTCATCGAAACGGCAAACCATTACCGGGCGGACTTCGTGCTGTTACCGGAATTCGTCACCGTTCAGCTCCTGTCTCAGGACGAGCTGAAGAACCTTCCGTCGCTCGAGGGCATCGAGCGGCTGTCCGAGATGACCGACCAGGTGATGGAGCTGTTCATCGGTTTGGCTAAGCGCTACGGGTTGCACATCATCGCGGGCAGCCATCCGATGAAGCGCGAAGTGAACGGGCGAACGGTGCTGCACAACGTGTGTCCGGTCGTTTTTCCCGATGGTCGAGTCGTTTATCAGCCGAAGCTACACATTACGCCGTCGGAAAAGCGCTACTGGGGCATCGACGGGGGAAGTAGTCTGGCGGTGATACACACCGCGAAGGCCAAGATCGGCGTACTCATTTGCTACGACGCTGAGTTCCCCGAAGCGGCACGTTACTTGGCGGACGAAGGCGTCGAAATCCTGTTCGTCCCTTACTGCACCGACGACCGTCAAGGTTACTTTCGCGTGCGCTGCTGCAGTCAAGCGCGCGCCATCGAAAACCAAATCTACGTCGTGACGGCAGGCATCGTGGGCAACCTACCGAGCGTGCCGGCGATGGATATCCACTACGGCCGCGCTGCCGTCTTCACGCCAAGCGACTTCGAGTTTGCTCGCGACGGCGTGCAGGCGGAGGCGGACAGCAATCTCGAGATGCTGCTGGTTACCGACGTCGACCTCGACGACCTCTACCGATCGCGCTCTTCGGGCAGTGTTCGCCCGCGGCTCGACCGCCGGCCGGACCTGTTTCGCTTCCACGCGACCTTTGCCGAACGTCAAGAGTTGGCCGAGCCGGTGACTCAGTTCGACCCCGTCGACGACGGCGGCGTTTGAAGGCGATGGGAGGCGTGCGCGGCCCTGCCAAGCGCGCGCCACCAACCGAGCTAGCCCGTCGCGTGACCTCAGGTCATGCGTTCGACGCGCACCGCGCACGCCTTGTAACTGGGTTGGCGGGAGTGCGGGTCGAAAGCCGGAAACGTCAAGCGATTGACCTCGTGATAGTGCATGGGCAGGAATACGTGCCCCTCCTGCACGCCATTGGTCACGAAAGCCCTGGCAGTGAGCGAGCCACGCTGGGAGCTCACCGTCACCGTTTCGTTGGGTTTCACCTGCAGGCTACGTGCGTCCCGCGGGGATATCTCGACGTACAGTTCAGCTGGCGATAGTCGCTGCAGGACATCGGAACGCTTGGTACGTGTTTGGGTGTGCCACTGACTGGAACTACCTCTGCCGGTGAGCAGGAGCAGCGGGTAATTGTGCGTCGTGCGCTCGGGCATTGCTTGCGGCTCCGTGAACAAGAGTTCGGCTTTGCCACTTTCGGTAAAAAAGCGACCGTCCACGAAGAGTCGTCGCTGTTGTTCGAGCGCCTCGCTGCCTTCGGGAAATGGCCACTGCAGGCCGCCCGCGCGTTCGACGTGGGCATAGTCTTGGATGCCGGTGATATCGCACGGGCGGCCGCGACTGAGCTCCTTGAGTAGCCCGAATACGGCTTCTGGACTCGTCCAGCGCCGGAACAGGTTCCCGCAACCCCAAGCCTCGGCCACGAGCTGGAAGATGTGAAAATCCGCAAGTGCCTCTCCCGGCGAAACGGACACCTTCTTGAGCACCCCGATGCGGCGCTCGGAATTGATGAACGTGCCCTCCTTTTCACCCCAGGCTGCGGCGGGCAAAACGATGTCCGCCAACAGTGCTGTCTCGGTGTCGTCGTACATGTCTTGTACCACCAGGCAATCGAGGCGTGACAGCACCTCTTGGAGGTGGTTTTGGTTGATCCAGGAATGCGCCGGGTTGGTGGCGATCACCCAAAGCGCTTTGATCTTACCTTTGAGAATGCCCTCTAAGATTTGGTCGTAAGCGAGGCTCGCTTGGGACGGGATGGCGCTTTCGTCGAGTTGCAGGATGTCGGCCACCTCTTGGCGGTGCGTGGGGTTACCGAAGTCGCGCCCTCCTAGCAGGTTGGTGGTATTGCTGAAGAGGCGGGAGCCCATGGCGTTGCATTGTCCAGTGATCGAGTTGGCGCCTGTGCCTGGTCGACCCATGTTGCCCGTGATCAATGCGAGGTTGATCAGCGCCTGGGCAGTGCGCACGCCCTGATGGCTTTGGTTGACACCCATCGTCCACCACAGGCTGACCCGCTTGCCGTCGGCAATCAGGGTGGCGAGTTCGATAATCTGTTCAGGAGAAAGTCCGGTTTCCCGGGCTGCGCGTTCGAGGGTGAACGCTTCCATGGCCTGTCGCCAAGCGTCGTAGCCAGACACGCAGCGCTCAATGTACGCTCTGTCCACGCGGTCGTTTTCAACCAGCCAATGGGCGACCGCGTACAACAGGGTCAGGTCGGACTTGGGGTGCGGAGCATAGTGATGCGTGGCCGCAACTGCCGTTTCCGTCGTGCGCGGATCGATGACCACGATGCGTGGGTTGTGTGGGTTGCGGCAAATCCGCTCCCACATGATGGGGTGAGCGATGCAAAGATTGGAGCCCACGAGCACGATGACGTCCGACTGCTCGAAGTCGTCGTAGGTAAACGGCGGCGCATCGAATCCAAAGGCTTGCTTGTAGGCGACCGCGGCGGTTGCCATGCACTGGCGCGTGTTGCCATCGCCGTGCACGATACCCATGCCAAACTTGGCCAAGGCGCCCAAGAACGCCAACTCCTCCGTCGGTAGCTGCCCGGTTCCGAGCCACGCTACCGCTTCGGGGCCATACTTGGCCTGCACCGCTTTGAAGCGCTGAGTCATCTCTGCCAGAGCCTCGTCCCACGTCGCCTGGCGCAGCTTTCCGTCCTCACGCAACAACGGAGTCGCGGCGCGCCCTGGACCCTTCAGGGGCGTGAGCGCCTCCCAACCTTTGGGACAGGCCATGCCGAGGTTGACGGGGTAACCAGCCGTCGGCGTGAGAGCGGTACAAGTGAACGAACCCGTGGCGGGTTCCCGTTTCAGGTGCGCCGTCAAACTGCAGCCCGTCGAACAGAAACCACACACCATGGTCGTCGTGGCGTCGGGATTGATGCGTGCGGGCAAACGGCCCAGTCCGAAATTGCCTGGCTTTTGCAATAGGTCACGGGTCAAAGGACCATCTTTGCGCACGAGCATGTGCTCGAGCGGTGCCAGTGCACGGCGGGAGGACAGACCTTGGGGCATCTTGCTCATCGTAGACCTCCCGGCATGCGCGACGCTGGCGCCGCTCTGAAAAACAAGTAGCGCTCACACAGCTCGCTGCCGAGGAGCAAGGCCAGAGCGGCGAGCAGCAGTACGGTGACGGTACTTGCCGCCATCGCAGCGCTGAGCACGGCCACCGGAATGATGACACCGCCCACGATGCCGGTGGCGAAGCGGCTGAGGGTGATGGTTCGCAGGTCACCGAGCATGACCGTCGCCATCCGCTTTTCGTTGCTGTGTTGCCGATCCCTGAGATGCAGCAGCAGGCTGCCCTCGTAGACCAGCTTGAGTGCCGTAGCGGCTATCAATACTTCGACGAGCGTACGAAACGAGTCGGTATCGCGCAGGTCACCGCGAGCGGCTAGTGAGGAGACGACCAGCACAGTAAGCGTTCCCAAAATGATCGAGGTACCAAAGAATTTTACGCCAGTGCGCACCGCGGACCAGTGCGGGCGCTTGGTCGCCACGTACACCATCACCGAGCAGTAAACCGCTCCCACGCCACTCACGGCCGCCAATTTCAGCACCACATCATGAAAGGCAAACACGGGTTCGAGTCCGGCTACGAGCGCCGAGAACGGCGCTCCCAGTTCCGGCAAAGCGACGAGCGCGCCGTACAGGAGCACCAGCTTTGCGAATATACCGAAAGCCAGCGCTTCGCGACTGAACCACGACCTGCGCAAGTTGATGACGGCACGCCAGGCCAACCAAGGGCGTCCGAGGTGAAACACTCCGACGCCCAGGGCGATGAGGGTGAGAGCGGCGGCAACACTGGCGTGAACCAGGGCGTGAGCATGAGCCTCGTCGCTGATGAGGTCGGTCAAACCCTTGACCGCGATCACACCGGCGGCCAACTGAGTCAAGGTCAGAAGCACGACCAGCGGCAGATGGGGCTGCTCCGGAGACGTCGTGTAAAAGTCGGCAGGCAGCAGATTGGGAGGAAGCGCGCGAGCCGTCTTGTAGACGGTCGTTGGCATCGTGTGCTCGGGACCTGGAGCGCCAGGGAGGAAGGTGCCCGCCTCGCTGGTCTGAATCGCTTGCGTCTGCTCGACGACGCGAATGGCAATCGCGCCGTTGGGACACGCCTGCACGCAGGCTGGAGCTTCTCCGTGTTCCAGCCTGTCGCTGCACATGTCGCACTTGCGCACGATGCCACGGGCCGCGTTGTACTTCGGCGCGTCGTACGGGCACATGAGCGTGCAGTACTGACAACCAAAGCATTGATCGTCCAAGTGCTTGACGATGCCTGTCACCGGGTCCTTCTCGTAGGCATTCACCGGGCATCCGGTCATGCACGCGGGTTCCACGCAGTGATGGCAGGAAGTCGTTACCGTTTGCTGCGTGGGAGCGGCAGGACTGCCCCCGTGCAAAAGCCCTACGCTGCGCCACATCTCTTGGTCGTCGAGGCCGTTGAGGGTATGGCAGGCGGAGACGCAGGCTTTGCACCCGGTGCACTTGTCTAAGTTAACTTCAAACGAGTATTGTTCACCCGCCTTCGGTCGCTCGAGGGGGACCAGGTCTTTGTATAGCTTGGCGTGCGGCGGCAAATCGCCCTGCTCGTGTTGTTCGGCGAAGCGCTCGACAGCCGTCAACGACTTCTGTTCAGCGAGCAGGCGCGCCACGGACAGGACCGGCAGGCGCTTGGGGCTTCGATGCGCGGCTTCTCTGTGACCGGACGGAGCGGGCGCCGCGGCGCCTGCCAGAGTCAGCGCGCCCGCGCCGGAAGACGTGAGGATCCGGGGTTCAGTCATGCATCTCGATGCTGACGGAGGGAGGTTTCCACGCCGTTTAGACCTGCCGCAAAGCGTCAGCACGGCCGTCGCTCGGCGTTTCCCGAGTGTTTCGCCGCAGGCCCCGGCGTTTCCGGCCGATAGCCGCCGCAGCAAAGGCGTTTCCCCGCCGGTCGCGGACAGGCACGGTGCTGTCCGATTTTTGCAGACGCACGACACGGGGCACCGCTGCACCTCGCACAGCGCAGCCCCAGCATTGGCGATTGAGACTTCATTGGGCTGTGACTAGACTGCGCCGCCTATGGGTGCAGCAGTCGTTTGCCTGGTCGGCATGGCGGTGTTCGGGTTGGGCTACCTCTTCTATTCGCGGCACCTGGCGGAAAAGGTCTTTCAGCTTCGCGACGACGAGCCGGTTCCCAGCCGAACGCTCACCGACGGCGTGGACTACGTGCCTACGCCCAAAGCCATTCTGTTCGGACATCACTATGCATCGATTGCTGGTGCGGCACCCATCATTGGGCCCGCCATCGCGGTGGTGTGGGGTTGGGCGCCAGCTTTGATCTGGGTCGTGGTCGGCAGCGTGTTCATGGGTGCCGTGCACGACTTCGCTACCTTGGTGATATCCATGCGCCATCGGGGCAACAGCGTGGGGCAGATCGCCGAGGGAGTGATAAGTCCCCGCGCGCGCACCTTGTTCTTGCTCGTGGTGTTCTTCTTGGTGCTCCTGGTCATCGCCGTCTTTGCACGGGCTATTGCTCAGCTGTTCGTGGCCTATCCCGGCACCGTGCTGCCGATCAATTTTCAGATCGTCGTGGCTCTAGCCATCGGCTTTGCTTGCTACAAGCGCAAGGTTCCCTTGCTGTGGCCGTCGCTTGCGGCGCTCGTCTCCCTGTACACCATGGCTTGGATAGGAGTGAGCAACCCCGTCGACATCAGCGGCATCGTGGGCGCGGGCAACGAACAGACGGCGTGGGTGTTGTTCATGCTCGTCTACTCCTTCGTCGCCAGCGTGCTGCCGGTGTGGTTACTGCTGCAACCTCGCGACTACGTCAACAGCCATCAGCTGTTCGTGGGACTGGGTGCACTGGTGCTTGGGATATTGATTGCGAATCCCACCATCACGGCACCAGCGTTCAATGTGGCGCCGGCTGACGCGCCATCCATGATGCCCTTTTTGTTCGTGACCATCGCGTGCGGAGCGATCAGTGGCTTCCACGGTTTGGTTTCGTCGGGCACGACCAGCAAGCAGGTGAGCGTGGCCAAGGACTGCCGCCCGATCGGTTATGGCGGCGCGCTTGGGGAAGGCTTGTTGGCGCTGATTGCGACCTTGGCAGTCAGCGCGGGCCTGGCCAACTGGGCTGAGCACTATCATTCCTTTCATGCGGCCTCCAGCGGTGGGTTGGCGTCATTCGTGGAAGGAGCTTCAAGCTTTCTGACGCCCCTCGGGTTATCAGCCAGTACTGCTCAGATTTTGATTGGGGTCATGGTGATCTCTTTTGCCGCCACCAGCTTGGACACGGGCGTACGTATCCAACGCTACATCCTCCACGAGCTTGGCGAGGCCTACAACATCAAGGCCTTGGCTAATCGCTATACGGCGGGTGCCATTGCGGTGTTGCTGCCCTTGGCGTTGTATCTTGCCGGTAAGGACGGAGAGCTCTGGCCGCTGTTTGGGGCGACCAACCAGCTACTGGCGGGCTTGTCGCTGATAGTGATCACGGTCTGGATGTACACCACGGGGAAGGCCTGGACCTACGTCGGCGTCCCGATGGTTCTGGTGCTCGCCTTCAGCGGTATATCCATGGCACTGAACTTGGGCGAGTACGTGCGTAAGGGAAACTATCTCTTGCTCGTCACGGGCGGGCTCGTGCTGGCGCTGGAATGCTGGATCGTGCTCGAGGCGGTTGCGGCGGTGCGTCGGGCGCGTGGGGAGAGGTCGCGCGCGCTTGCCGCAAAGCTCGTTGCCGAACCGGTTGTGGAACGCGTCTAGGAGCTGCGGCGTCATTCACGCCGTCGCTCCGTTCAGAAGAAGATGCGCATCTCTTCGGGGAACGCGTGGTACTCCACGGGTCCGTGATCGAACAAGGCGCTGAACATGGCGCAACGCTCAGGTTCGAGCTCGGGGTCGCACTGCTCGTGTTCGAGGCGAACCTCGTCCAAAGGCACGTCGTAGTTGGGATTGGGTCGATAGGCGTCCGACTCGATGGTGAATCCGAGCGTGTCGTGTTCCTCCCACACTTCTGCGGAGTGGCAGAAGGCACAGACGCTACTTGTCGTGCGCATGATGTGCTCGTAGAACATCTCCGGCTCGAGCGGGCCCTCGAGGGGAAACAGCAACTCGGCCTTGTAGGAGCGGAGGTTGGAGGTGAGTTCGCCGAACTCCACCAAGTCGCGCCCGGTGCCAGCCGGAACCACCGAAATGTATAACTCGCCCACCTTCAAAAAGATTCTCGGATTGGCGTTTCCCACCGCCGGCTGAGCGCTGACGAAGCTATTCGTCGTCGTCATCGCAAGCGGCCTGTCGAGCGCCTGCAAGAAACACGGGATCGACAGGGGCCGAGGCAGCGCGTTGATGAAGTGCATGACCTCGACCAGCGTCCCCGGTGAACCGCTGATCCCCTCGGGGGGAAGGCAGCGCTCGAGCTCCGGCTCCGGTCCAGGTCCGGAGCCGCCGGCGTCGGGCAGCGACGGTTCATCCGTGGGGCTGGGGGCACTTGCTGGATTGGTGGGTTCGGACGTCGGCTCGACGTCTGCGGGCTGCGTCGGTGTAGTCACCGGAGACGTGGCGGGCGGGTCACCCTCGTCGGTGTCGCCCGGGACGGCTTCGCCGCAGGCCGCCGCAGCACACAAGATAGCGGCTCCTGCCGTCCAGAGAAGGAATGAGCGCGGTTTCGGGAGCTCGACGGACGCCATTAGGAGCAAGACTGCCCTGACAGACCCCCAGGTTCAAGTAAACAAGTAGATTAAATACTACTTTTGACTCAGAATGAGCCCGGCGCGCACTCCAGGCGCGAAGGTGAGCGCTAAACGCGCAAGCGAAGCCGTGCGAATCTCCCTCTCGCGCAGGGCTTGCGCATCTGGTGCACGTCGACGCGCCCGATTCTTGGTCGCTGAGTCAGCGCTCAGCTCAATGCCCTGAGTGCGCCCAGCTCCGTGCAGCGCGGCACCCTCCGAGCCTGCGCGCTAGCAGCGGAGAGAGTGGGATTCGAACCCACGGTAGGTTGCCCTACACCTGATTTCGAATCAGGCACCTTCGGCCACTCGGTCATCTCTCCACCGCCGACTGTGGCAAATCGAGCTCTGACCTGTCAATCGCGATGAAGGTCAATCGCGATGAAGGCC
>CAZNZA010000062.1:0-30319 GCA_964577325.1 uncultured Polyangiaceae bacterium | reverse complement strand
TTTGCTCATCCTCGACCAGTGTCGGCGCGCCCAGATGACGCTGCCTGACCTACGGATCGAGCCTGAACTCGTAGCTTTGAGACGCACCGCGGAGAACCTGGCCGCCAAGCGGCGGGAGCGCGTCACTAGCGCGCATCTGCTGGCGGCGATCGCCAGCGAGGCGGGGGTAGCGTCCGAGCTCTTGCGCGAGCGGCGCCTTTCCGCAGACCAGCTGCTGCGCGCGGCGCGCAGCAGCACGGATGACGAACCCGACCCTTTGGGCGCAGCTGAAGCGCGCGCCCGAGACTTGGCCAAACGCATGCGGGGACCTGAGCCGAGCGCGCTTCACCTTCTGGTGGCACTGCTCAGCGTCAAGGGCTGTGCGGCGTATCGCGTGCTCGACCAATTTGGCGTTGACGTGGTGCGGCTTAGACTGCGGGCGATGAACATCGGCTTGGGGACGCTTCAGCGGCGATCTCCCGCACGCGGGACAGCGCAGGTACAGAGCAAGGCCGTGACTGTCCCGCTGACTCCGCGCGCCAACGCCATTCGTCCGCGTACGCACGCCAAAACGGCTTCTCCCCTTCCGCCTCGAGTGCCTACGCCAACAGGTGAACGGCGCGTCGAGCTACCCAAGCGTCCCGTGCGCAGAGTGCGGCGCAAGGCGCAAGGGGAGTCCAGGTACGCCCTAGATCCCAAGCGCTTCAAGTGGCTGACGAGCCTGGGCCACAATTGGTGTCAGAGCGTGGAACGCGGCGAGTTACCAGAGGTGGTAGAACGGGTGCCAGAAGTGGAGCGCGTGCTCGACGTCTTGGCGAAACGGGACGCCAACAACCCCTGCTTGGTCGGGCCGAGTGGGGTCGGCAAGACGAGCATCGTACACGCCTTGGCCCAACGCGTGGTCGCCAGAGCTGGCGCAAGCGCCATCGACGATCGCATTCTCATCGAGTTGCGCGTCGGAGACTTACTGGCTGGTACCGGCGTGCGCGGAGCCCTGGCCGAGCGGATTGAAGGTTTGACCCGCGAGCTACAGCAGAGCCAGGGACGAGTAGTCCTCGTCTTGGAAGACGTTCACCAACTGTTCGCCGCGGAAAGCGCAGAGGAGTGTGGCAGTGCATTGCGACGCGTCTTGAGCGAGGGAAAACTGCCGTGCATCGGCATAGCCTCACCCGACGCCTACGCCCGCGTGATCGAATCAGACGCCAGCCTAGCGCGCTGCTTTACGCGCATCGACGTCGAGGAGCCGAGCCTCGAGGTTCTCGACCACATCGTGCAGAGTGCAGCGGCGCGCCTCGAAGAGCATCATGACGTCAGCTTCGAGCTCGATGCGCTGCGCTCGTCGATCGTTTGGTCTTCCCGTTACCTCACGGAGCGCGCGCTTCCGGACAAGGCGCTTTCAGTCGTGGACCTTGCCGCTGCGCGAGCTCGTCGCCGCGGTGCGCAGCAAGTGGACGCGCGACAAGTGGCCGAAGTGGTGAGTGAACGTTCGGGGGTTCCACTCGAGCGTCTGCTCGAGACAGATGGCGAGCGCCTCCTTTCGCTCGAAAGCGCGCTGGCCGATCGCGTGGTCGGTCACGAAGAGCCGCTGCGACACATGAGTCGGATCGTGCGGCGCAACGCAGCGGGTTTGGGCGGTCGGCGTCCAATCGGCGCGTTCCTACTCTTGGGCCCAACCGGCGTCGGCAAAACGGAAAGCGCCAAGGCTCTCGCTCACGCGCTTTTCGGTTCAGAGGCGGCGCTCACGCGTCTGGATTTGTCCGAGTACAGTGAGCCGCACTCCGTCGCTCGATTGATAGGCTCCCCCCCCGGCTACGTCGGGCACGAGGCTGGTGGTCAGCTGACGGAGGCCGTGCGTCGCCGTCCCTATCAGGTATTACTCTTCGATGAAGTCGAAAAGGCCCATCCGGAGGTTTTGGAGACGTTCTTGCCGTTGCTCGACGAAGGGCGTCTCACCGATGGACGGGGACGGACCGTAGACTTCACCAACACGCTCATCGTGCTGACGTCCAACATCGGTGCGCGAGAAGCGGCAGGCACGGGTTCACGCCGGGTTGGGTTCTCTCAATCATCGAGCGGCCAGGCGTCTCGACGCGACGCCGTTTTGGATGCGGCTCGGCGCGCCTTGTCCCCGGAGTTTTTCAATCGTCTGGACGAGGTGCTGGTGTACCAACCACTTGCGCGAGCGGAGGTTGATGAAATCGCCCGACGTCTGCTTCAGAAACTGGCCGACACGGTGATGCAACAGCGCGGCGTGGAGCTGCGCATCGACCCGCACATCATTGATCTGCTGCTCGAACAAGGCGGTTACGATGAGGCGCTCGGCGCGCGGCCCATGAAGCGAGCCATTGCACGGCTGATCGAGGCCCCGCTCGCCGAGTGTTTGCTGAGCGGCGACCGGTTGTCGTCGGTCGCCGTCGTGGCAGAAGGCAACGCAGTCGTCCTTCAGCCCGAGCTCGAAACTGAGGGCGAGCCGAGCGAGCTCGCTACCGCGTGAGACAATGTCTGCAGTCAGCGAACCCCGGCAGGCCAGACAACGCCGCAGGCCGGGTTGCAAGGATTGCTGGGCAGCTCAATCGTTGGGAGTCGAGAGGATGGCTTTGCGGTAGCGTTCGCGACGAACGGAATCGCCGAGAATATCGAACGCCTCGTCCAGAACGCTGTGTACCAGCTCCAAGTCTTCGATCAGATCTTCGGTAGCCGCCGTTAGTATGGCTGAAGGCTCGAACGTTCGTTTCAGCGCTTCGTAGGCTCGCGTCACTTCATGACCGGTCGCCAGCGGCGTTATGCCTAACAGTTCGAAGTAATCTGCTTCCTCGACCAGAGCTTTTCGGTTCGCAATGAGTTGTCGAATGGCCTGGGCGTCGAGGGCGGGCCCGGGCTCGGGTTTCGCTTCCGCCGGCGCTGCGACGTGGCGCTTGAGCACGCGGAGTTGCACGAGCGCGTACAGCACGCTCGGAAGGTCCGCTTCCACGAGGTCATTCAGGTGTGCGCTCAGCGGTACGTCGTACTGGTGCTCGAGCAGTTCTTGTTCGCGGTGCGACAATGCGCATTCTTCGAGCAGGGCATGGGCAGTTCCAGGGCTCAGAACCGTAGTCGGTCCGCCCAATCTCGCCAGCGCTTGGTCAGGTGAGACAATGCGCCGAATGAGCTCGATGAAGACCTCTGCTCCCGTTGCTCCGCCAAAGACGGCAGGCTCGGCGGCAAGTCGTTCCGGCACCTGGTCTTCGAAGCCCGCTAAACCTTCTTTGACCTGGAGCACCATGGTAATGATGTGTTCGGCATGAGCCCGCAGGCTTGGCCACATCTGCTCCTGGGTGAGGTGACCCGCTGCGATCAACGCAGCCCCCGCGTGACGCCCGAAGTTCGGTAACTTGTGACCAAGCTGCGCAGCGACACCGGGCGCCAACGTTCCTTGGCCGATGAGAAAACCCAACAGCGATTCGCGGGCAATGCCTGACGCTGCCGTGATGAAGTCACCATCGCGCATCACGATGCGTCGAACGCTGTTCTCTGCTTCGACCGCGATAGCCCCGGTGTAGCGGGTCCGGATGGCTCGGGCTACCACCGCAATGGCGTCGCCCTCTCTTAGCGGCGGGACTTCCGAAGGTCGACGACCACGCGTCGAGCCGGAAACGGGCCCCGATTCCAAAGCTGGTTCTTCTTGTGCGTTCGATGGCTCGAACGTGCTCCGTGAAATCGGTGCGCTGGTGGGCAAAGTGGGGCCGGCGCCCGTCGGTAGCCCAGGACTTCGGTATGCAAAGTTGGAGGTCCCAGCGGCGGGAGGCGCGCTGGCTGGCTCGGACGAAAGCTCGGCGGTAGTGGGCGAATCCGTTTCGGAAAGGCCTCCGTCGCGAGCCGCCGATGGCCTTTGAGCGGCGGCGGTCGGGCGCCGCGGCGGCGTCGTGTCAGCGGTAGCCCTGTCGGGGGCCTTCGGTGGGGCGGTGTCCTTCAGGGACGACGGCCGGCTAGGCGTGTTTGAGCTTATCGGAGTTGGTAGCTCGTGTTCAGCGCGCGGCGCCCGCGGTGGCGGGGGAATTTCTCGGTTAGGGCGTGTGGGAGGTTTGTCCCCGGCGTTGGGTGCCGTGCGATGAGGGAAGGTAGGAGGGCGGGGCGTGGCGCGCTCTGCGGCTCCCTCGCGTGGTTCCGGCGCCAGTGCCGAGGGTCGGTTTGTCTCTCCGTCATCACTCGCCGCACCTGTGGTCATCGACGACGGATGAGATGCGCTGGTTGGAATCGACGTTTCACCGTCGCGGGTGACATCGGATACCTCCGAGCCGCCATGGCGCCGGGCCGTACCGTGACCGGTGCGCGTGATCCAATTCGAGTTGGGACCCTGGGAAGCACTCCGGCGCTGAGACTCGTACACCCCGACCCGTTCTTCGAGCGCTGCGCGCACCTCCGGGGTGAGGACGAAGCCAAGTGCGTGAGGGCCGTGATTCGGGTCTGGCGGCGATGTGTAGCGTGGGCTAACGCGAGTTGCCACGCGCTGCTCGGCTTCCTCCAACAGCGAGCGCAAGCTCGAATCCAGTTGAAACAGCGACTCGTGTTCGGCATCGTCCGAGCTCGGGCCGGGGGGGGCGCCGGATGAGGGCCGCTGGGAGCCAGGGTGCGAACTGGGCGGAGCAGAGGTTGGAAACAGCGGTGCGGGTAGCGACGGCAAGGCCGCGCCATCGTGGCGAGGAAAGACGTGGAACGGCGAAGTAACGATGACCGGGAGAGGTGGCACCGCAGCGGTGCGACGCTCACCGGCCAAACACTCGCGGCAGACGCGCACTATCTCACCGACGCTGACATCAGCGCTCAACTCCCGCACGTCGCGCCCGCCTCCAGAAGCGGCTGGCGCGCGCGTTAGCCGCGCCGGGTCACTGGCTGCGGACCCTTCACCGCTCATGGAAGGTGAGCGAAGCGGACCGATGAAGACGACCTTGTCGAAGGCCGACGTTTCCAGTAACCAGCGAGCCGCGGCGTCTGTTTCCTCGTTTACTTCCATCACAACCAGGTCTGGCGGATCTTCCGAAGAACTCCACGACATCGGCGTGTCGACAGCTCTCACATTGCCGAGTCCCGTTAACTGAGAACCCAGTACATTCCCGAGCGGCATGGGAACGCACATCATGATGAGTGGCTTGGACGCGGCCGTAGAGGGAGGGCTGTCGCTCATGGCAACACGTCAACGATCAGACTTCAGCAAGCGCGCCAGCTTGGCTCCCGCACGGCCGCCATAGGGGGCGAGCACGACCGCAAGGAAAATGAACGCGACCAAAAATATTTCGCCGAAATGGAGACCGAGCACCGGCTTTCGATACCACACCCGCTCGTAACTCATAACCCACGACGCGCGGGCGGCCTTGCTAATGTCCCCACTCTTGCGCCAGGCTGGTCCGATGCCGCTTTCGACCAACGCTTCAGCGCAGTCGGTGGCGCCCAGCGACGAGTATCTGCGGCCTCTCGCGCGGGTGGTCGTCGGGCTCGGCGCAAATCTGGGCGATCCGGAACGCGCGTTTCGCGCAGCCATGCCCGAACTGCGGGCACTGGGCACTGTCGTCAACGCTTCCCGTCTATATCTCGGCAAAGCGGTTCTCGGAAAGGGTGGGGGACCGCCCCAGCCAGACTACGTCAATGCGGCGCTGCACTTGCGGGATTGTCCGTTCAGCGCTGCGGCTCTGGTGCCGCGGCTGATGGAAATCGAGCAAGCGTTGGGCCGCGTGCGTGTGCAACGCTGGGCGCCGCGCGTGCTCGACCTCGACTTGCTGTGGGCCGGCGACGTCGTGTGCGTCCTGCCCCAGGCTACGGTGCCTCACCCGCGACTGCACGAGCGGGCGTTCGCCCTGCGCCCGCTACTGGAACTGGTTCCCGATGCGCGCGACCCGCTCACCAACACCGCGTACCGCGCGCGTTTGGAGGGTATGGGTCCGGATGGTCTGCGGGTGATCGGGGGCACGAGTTGGGCGCAGTGACGGGCGCATGGCGCAAACGTCGCTGAGTGAAACCAACCAGGGTCAGCAAGGAGCCGTTCGCTCGTTTTACTGAGGCGCCAACGCCAATGACGAGGCTCAGGTCCGCGACCCCATGTCGCACGCTGCCTCGGGCCTCTACCCGACTGGGCAACCGTGCGGTCCCAGTGGAAGTGGCGCGCTCGGCGGGCGCCTATGTGCCTAGACACGCGTGGCAGGTGGTGCTAGGAGCCGCCCCGTCTTCCTCGCTGCACTGTTGTTTCAAAACTGAATGGCACGGTGAGGCTGGATCAGATTCGGGTCCCTATGACGACGATCGGATTTTTCGCTTCGAGCCAAACGACTCCTCCTGCATTGGCTTCGCTCGCTGCTGGTGGAGGGGTGAACATCGATCTGGATCTTTCGTTTACCCTGCAGATGCTGCTGTTCGCAGCCCTCATCGTCGCGTTGAAGCCGCTGTTGTTCGACCCGGTGTTGCGTATCTTCGAGGAGCGGGAACGGCGCACGGACGGCGCTCGTGACGAAGCCCGGGAGATGCAGGAGCGCGCCGGCGAGTTGCTCGAAAAGTACGAAGCAGAGCTGTCTCGCGTGGGGCGCGCAGCAGCGGAGGAGCGTGAGCGTATGCGCGCGGAGACGACGCGTTTGGAGAACGAGATCTTAGCCGAGGCGAGAGCGGGTACCGCCCGAATTCTTGATCAAGGGCGTAAGGACATCGCCGATCAGGTCGAAGCGATTCGCTTCGATCTGGGGCGGCAGTCGGAACGCTTGGCGCGCCAGATAGCCGCCCGTGCGCTGGGTCGGGAGGTGCACTGATGGCCCGCCTAAAGAGCGCACGCTTTGGTCGCCAGGTCCTTCGCCTCTCGTGGGTAACGCTCGGCTGTTGGCTCGCCACTGCCGGTATGGCATGGGCCGCTGCAGGTGGACATGGGGACGGACACGCTGAGGTGAACTGGGTTTACGGTGTGCTCGGGGAGAGCGACCAGATCGAAAGCCCCAACTTTTGGTTCCGCACGCCGGGCATGCCGGTTCCGCTTCTGGCCAACCTGTTCAATACCGCGATCCTGTTCGGGCTGTTGTATCGCTTCGGACGCAAGCCCGTCATGGACGGTTTGGCGCGACGGCGCGAGAACCTGATGCGCGGCATGGATGAAGCCGCACGCATGCGTGCGGAGGCCACCGAGCAATTGCGGGCGTACGAGCTCAAGCTGGAAAAAGTGGACGCCGAGATCACGCGCATTCGTACCGAGATGCGTGAAGCCGCAGAAGCTGAGCGCGCAGCCATTCTGGCCGAAGCGAAGCGCCGCCGAGAGCGCATGGAACGGGACGCAAAGCGCATGATCGAGCAAGAGCTCAAGGGAGCCCGAGAGCTGCTCTTCGAGGAGACCGTGCGCAGTGCCACCCAGAGCGCTCGTCAGCTCTTGCACGAGGCAGCCAGCGAGGCAGACCACGAGCGGCTGAGTGAGGAATACTTGAGCACCATCAAAGCGCGCTTGCCGAGTTTACCTGGAGGCCGGGCATGAGCGAAGGTCAAGTCGCTTCGCGCTACGCGCGAGCCATATTCGAGCTAGGCGAAGAGAGCGGACGTCTGATCGAGCTGTCGAGCGAGATAGCTCTGTTCTCGGAACAGTTGGAAAACAAGGAGCTGTTCATCGCGCTGACCGATCCCGTGGTTGGAGAAGCAACCCGGTTTGGAACCATCGAAGCCATTGCCCAACGTTTGGGGATGGGAGTGACGAGCCTCAACGCCATCAAACTGCTCGCTCGGCGGCGCCGTTTGGCAGCCTTGCCCGACATTGCGCGTGAGCTGCAGTCGTTGACGGATCAGAGGCAGGCATTGGTGCGGGTTAAGGTAACCAGCGCCCGGCCTCTTTCCGACGCTTACTACGACCGGCTCGTGGACGAGCTGCAACAGGTGTTGCACCGCCGAGTGGCGTTGGAGAAGGCGCTCGATCCCGCCTTGATCGCCGGCTTGGTCGTTCAGATTGGGAACAACACGATTGACGGAACGGTGAGCGGAAGGCTCGACAACTACGAGCATCAACTCCTAGCCCAGTCCTAGAAAAGACCGTCCCAAAAGACAAAGCTCGGCCAGCAACTTCGGGCCATCGAGCAAGCACACAGCACACAGCAGATAAAGGTCACCATGCAGCTTAGCGCCGACGAGATCTCGCAGATCATCAAGCAGCAAATTCAGAACTTCGACCGCACCGCGATGGTTAGCGAAACCGGTACGGTGCTGACCACCGGCGACGGTATCGCCCGCATCTATGGGCTGGAAGGAGTGATGGCCGGCGAGCTCGTGCAGTTCGAAGGTGAGATTTACGGACTGGTCCTGAATCTAGAAAAGGACAACGTGGGTGTGGCCATCCTCGGCGCGGCGACTGGAATCAAAGAGGGGTCTCAAGTACGCCGCACCCAACGCATCGCTGAAGTGCCAGCCGGTGAGGCCATGCTGGGCCGTGTCGTCAACGCGCTAGGTCAACCGATAGACGGCAAGGGTCCCATCGAAGCCACCACCACGCGCCGCATCGAAGTCAAGGCACCGGGGATCATCGCGCGCCAGCCCGTCAAGGAACCCCTTCAGACGGGGATCAAGGCTATCGACTCGATGATTCCAGTCGGGCGGGGCCAGCGTGAGCTCATCATTGGCGACCGCCAAACGGGCAAGACGGCAATCGCCATCGATACCATCATCAACCAGCGTGAGACTGGCGTGAAGTGCGTCTACGTGGCCATCGGTCAAAAGGCATCTACCGTGGCGCAGGTGGTTGACAAGTTAACGAAGGCCGGCGCCATGGAGTATACCGTGGTCGTCGTGGCGACAGCCACCGAGGCGGCGCCCTTGCAGTACATCGCGCCGTACAGCGGTGTGGCCATCGGTGAGTATTTCCGAGACCGCGGACAACACGTGCTGTGCATTTACGACGACTTGTCCAAGCAAGCCGTGGCGTACCGCCAAATGTCTCTGCTCTTACGCCGCCCTCCTGGCCGTGAGGCGTATCCCGGCGACGTGTTCTACGTGCACTCGCGCCTGCTGGAGCGCGCGGCGAAACTGGCGGAACGTTGGTTCATCGTACCCAAGGGGACTGAAGTCCCGCCGGGCGACGAGTCGTTCGTAGGTGTCGACGGCAAGGTTCACCTGATGGGCGAAGGCCGCGAGCACGCCGAGAAGGCGGTTTCGGCAATGAGCGACAAGGCGAACTACGAGGTGAAGATGGATCCGTTTTCGGGCGGCTCTTTGACGGCGTTGCCGATCATCGAGACCCAGGCCGGTGACGTCTCGGCGTACATTCCCACCAACGTGATTTCGATCACTGACGGACAGATCTTCCTCGAGAGCGATCTCTTTCACTCGGGCATTCGCCCCGCGATCAACGTCGGCATCTCCGTGAGCCGCGTCGGTGGCAACGCTCAGATCAAGGCGATGAAGAAGGTAGCGGGCACCATCCGCTTGGACCTAGCGCAGTATCGAGCCATGGAAGCCTTCGCACAGTTTGCAAGCGACCTCGACGCAGCCACGCGTGCCCAGCTCGACCGCGGACAGCGCATGACGGAGCTGCTCAAGCAGGGACAATACGCGCCCCTGTCCGTCGAGCGGCAGGTGTTGATCATCTACGCAGGCGTCAACGGCTTCATCGACAAACTGCCTGTGGCTTCGATCAGGCAGTACGAGCGGGAACTGTTCGCACACGTGGACGACAAGCATCCGAAGGTGTTCGAGGACTTGCGCATCAAGAAGGAGATCGCGGGCGACCTGAAAGACCGCATCGAGGCGCTGCTCAAAGCGTTCACGGAAAAGTTCGTGCCCAGTGATGCCAAGTCTTGACCCCCCTCCGGCTCACTCGAGCCGGATCGTTTTCTGAAGCAGCGGAGTATCAGTGGCCAATCTCAAAGAGATCCGAAAGCGCATCACGAGCGTCAAAGCGACCCAAAAGATCACCCGCGCGATGAAGATGGTGGCGGGGGCGCGTTTGAACCGTGCGCAACAGCGTATTACGGCGATGCGGCCCTATGCGGTGACGACAGGGCGTGTCTTGCGGGAGGTCGTATCTGCGGGCGTAGGCGACGAAGCTGCTTCCAATCATCCGTTGCTCGCGAAGCGCGAAGAGAAGCGAGCCCTGTATCTGGTGGTCACGAGCGACCGCGGCTTGTGCGGGTCGTTCAACTCGAGCATCAATAAGCAGGCTGAAGCAGAATGGCGGACGACCCAGGCCGCTGGGCGTGAGGTTCAGCTGGCGTTGATAGGGCGCAAAGGACGCGATTACTTCCGGCGGCGCAAAGCTCCCGTTTTCCACGCCTTCGAAGGCGTTTGGGAGAACTTGGGTCCGGATACGGCGCGCCGTGTTGCCACGACCTTACTCACTCCATTTTTGAAGGGTGAGGTGGATGCACTGTACCTGGTTTACAACGAGTTCAAGAGCGCGATGTCTCAGAATGTCGTCATCGAGCCATTGTTTCCACTTTCGTCTTCGAGCGTAGAGGAGCAGGATTCGGCACTTGCCCAGGACTTCATCTTCGAGCCTGACCGCGGAGCGCTGCTCGAGCGTCTAGTACCGATGTACGTAGAAATATCGATCCTGCGAGCGCTGTACGAGTCCATGGCTTCGGAGCTGGGTGCTCGCATGACGGCCATGGACGCAGCTACCAAGAACGCGTCTGAGATGATCAGCGACTTGACTCTGCAGTACAACCAGGCCCGTCAGGCTGCCATCACGACCGAGCTGTTGGAGATCATCAGCGGTGCTGAAGCTCTCAGTCAAGGCTGAGATGCCTGCTGCCCATGTGACGGCGTAAGCCAAGCGTCTGCGAGGCTTCCTTCTTGTAGGCCGTTAATTTCTGGCGTGACCCCGAGCAAGAGCCGGAGCGAGCCGACGACACCCAAGCTCAGGCTACGGGTGACGATGTCCGGCACGTGTTCGAGCGCCACGTTGGGAGGGAGGTGCGGCGGGGAATACGGCAGGCCAGCTTCGCTCAACAAGCTGAGTTGGTGTAAGTCAGGCGTAGGCCCGAGAGGCCGGACCACGTCCAGGAGGAAGCCGAATCGACGTTGGGTCTTCTCGTCCCGCAACTGTCCCACATCCAGCGAGCGCACCCTCACGGTGCGTCCAGGCGCGCTGAGATGGGCCGCGAGCGAGTTGGCGAGTTCGACCAAATAGGGGGCGTCGCCGCGCACGAGGAGCTCACAGCTAGGACCACCATACGCGGCAGGTGCCGCGGTCGAGGGGGGGAGCCGCAGACCGAAGCGGTCGAGACCGCCCGCATCGATGGCCGCCAACAGCGACTGAACGACGCCTGGCTTGGCCCATTTGTCGAGCTGGGCGCCGGCATGTAGAACGACCCAACCCGCATGCCCGGCGTCTACCAGATTACTGTTTGGCCGTGGCTCATGCAGGCCGCGGCCAAACCAACCCACGCTGCATTCCCCCGCCTCGAACTGCCTCAGCGCATCTCCGAGGTCGCGGGCCGAGCGCAACTCCATGCGCTCGAGAAATGCCGGGCCTCTTGCCGCGTAGCCGTTGCGGGACAAGATCAGGCGGCCTGCTTGGAAGCGACCGCTAAAGGGGCCACACCCGATAGGTCGCAAGGGGTGAAAGGCGCGCGGTATGAGGGCGCACAGCGGACTCGAAAGCGCCCGCATCAGGGCTTGCGGGGAGGGCCCACGGACGGCAAACGAGGTCCGACCTGTGACCTCAAATCTGGAAAACTGTCCCAGTAGAGCTTTGCCGCCTAGACGTCGACTCCGCTGCAGAGACCAGACGACTTCGTCGGCGCTGATACGGGCACCTGTCGACCAGTAGATCTCACGCAAATTGACGCTGAGCTTGTCCCCGGAGGGATGGGGTTGGTCGAGGGCGAGTGTGGGGTAGAGGCGATTGCGCGCGTCGTGCGCGTACAAGGGTTCGAAGAGCGCTGCGCCAAGGAACGCCGCTACGGGATCGTTGAGCTCGTGGGGGTCGAGGCCCAACAGAGGCCAGGGCAAGGCTGTGCTCAGCTGGCCGCCGTACGGGATGCGGCCTAGTGCCGCCGCAAGTCGTGAGACAAGAGCGCCCGCTAGCGCGATGTTGAGTGCGCGGCGTGTTAATTTCATTCAATGCACCCTTTGATTCAGCGCAGCACGAAAAGGCGCGACGCGCTGACGACGAGGAGGGCAGCGACGCCCAGATCATCTGGCGGGCAGGCCGCCAGAGCGTCGACCCCTTGCGGCATCGATAGCTCCCAGTCTGATGTTGTCGGGCTGACGCCGGGGCCGCTCGGTAGTGTCCACAGGCGTAGGCTGTCCTGTGCTCTGACTCGTGTATCGGCGCTCGTCACAAGCTCCACCTTGCCATCGAGGTTGCGATCACTGACGACGACCTGGGCCCCGACGGACGCGTACTGCCACTGCGCTCGCTCTTCGCTGGCCGTCGGCTCATCGTCAGGTCTGGCCGTGGACCGTTGGACGTGCAACAGACTAGTGGCTGCTTCTCGTCGTGCGACGAAGCGAAGCGGACGCGCATCCTGGGTGTCGAAAACAGCGACCCTATCGAGCGGCTCGAATCCCCCACGTGAAGCATGTTTGGGACCGGGTGAGCAAGCGCCTGGTTCGGAGCCGTCGGCTGGCGTTCGCGCCACGCACAGCGCGGGACTGACCGCAAACAGCTGAGGTGACGCTTCGAGCAACTCGAGGCCAGCATCCAACTTCACCCACGACTCGCGATCGGTGGACGAGGCGGTAACGGAGCCGTTGGCGATGAAAAGGGACGCTATCGGTTCGCGTAGGGGCACGGACGCTACCTGCGACAACGCCCCCCACCGCGCTTCGTGCGTCGTTTGGTAACCCGATTCATTCAAATGCCCGAGCAGCAGGCGATGCCTATCCGCCAAGGCTACGTCGAGCGCGCCGTCGCCGTCCACGTCCCCGCACGCCACGGCGTTGGCCTGCGCCAGCGGCTGCTCGAACGCCGTCGGAGTAGGTCGCACTAGCGGTACCGGCGGCCAATAGCTGCGTAGCTCCACGTCGAGCGGGGCCTGTACGTAGTGCTGCGCTATCAACTTTGGCTCGTCGCCGCGTGCACGAGCCCAAACCCCACCGTGAGACATGACCGCCCGTGCTCTGATCCCGAGACTGCCGCCGTGAAGACGTGGCTCGAGCAAGAGCAGGGGCGTGTGGGTGGTATCCAGCGCTTCGTGAATGGTGGTGGCAACGCCAGCACTGCTGGCTCCGATGGCACTCGCCACCACTGCCGAAAGATCGTTGCCGAAGCGCACCTGTTGCGAATGCTCCGCTCCGGGAAGCGCAGTGGTCATCACGCGCGCAGACGTCAGTCGGGGCAGCTGGTTCTTCAGTTGGCATGCCAGTCCGATCAGCCCGCGTTCGGCTTCCGAGGCCTGCGCTTCGCACAGTCCGGGAGCACGAGCGTCGGCACGGGCGTTACTTGGCGGCCACGCGAGGAGAAGGACCGCGAGGAGCACGCGTGGAAAACACGGCCCTGGCGTGGCGCGCTGCAATGGACCCATGGACCCCAGGCTCGCACTGGGCGGTCGCGGCGACAACCGCGAAGTGGAAACTACTCCCGCCTTGCCGGCGCGACTGGTACTCAGCCAAGCATGGCCGAACAGAGCGCGCTCCCCCAGGTTGTACTAGACCCAAAACTCGAGGGCACGCTGCTGGCGGGCCATCCCTGGGTGTTTCGCGAGCAACTGCACACGCGCATCCCTACCGCGGCCGGGTGGGTGTGCGTGCGCGCCGGCAAGTACGAAGGCTTCGGCTGGTTCGACCCCACCTCGGCGCTAGCGATTCGTCTCTTCTCTTGGTTTGGCGTACCCGACGAAACTTGGTTTCGGGAGCGCCTGTCAGCCGCATGGCAGCGACGAGCCCGGCTGCTCGAGGCATCCACCAACGCTTTTCGCTGGTGCAACGGTGAGGGAGACGGGATCCCCGGTATCGTCGTGGACTACTACGCAGGGACAGCGGTCATCATCTGTGATGCGGCCTCGCTCACGGAGCTTGCGGCCATGTTGAGCCGCGCCTTGAGCGATGTGACGCCTCTGAAGGGGGTTTTGCTTCGCCAACGGCACGTGGAGCGCGGGCAGCGCCTATCGCTGCTGCACGGCCGAGCTCCGAGCCCGAAGCACGTCGTCGAGGAGCACGGGATTCGCTTCATCGCCAATCTCATGGACGGTCAAAAGACGGGACTGTTCCTGGATCACCGCGAGAACCGGCGCGAGTTCGCAACGTGGGCGGCCGGGAAGCGCGTGCTGAACCTGTTCTCCTATACTGGTGGCTTTTCCCTGTATGCAGCCCAAGCAGGTGCCAGTCATGTGGTGAGTGTCGACAGTGCCCCCGGTGCCGCCATCGACGCGCAAGAGAATTTTTCCCTCAACGGCCTCGATCCTGGCGCACACGAGTTCGTCACCGGAGATGTATTCGAGTACTTGAATCAGGCGCGGGAACGACGAGAGCGCTTCGATCTCATCGTATGTGATCCACCGAGCTTTGCTCGCAACGCCAAGCACTTGGACAAGGCCAAAGCGGCTTACACCCGCGTCAACGCGGCCGGCATGAGAGTGCTCGAGACAAACGGCGTGTACGCGGCAGCCAGCTGTACGGCGCGCTTGGATCAAGCTTCATTCCTGCAGACGATTGCGGCGGCGTCGAGCAAAGCTCGCGGGCTGTTTCAAGTCTTGTATGAAGGAGGACAGGCCATCGATCACCCTTACCGGGCAGCCCACCCCGAGGCGCGCTATCTCAAATTCGTCTTGGGCAGGCTCAGTCCCCGCATTTGACGACGACGTCTCGACGCCCGGCGACGTCCGCGCTACCCTCCCGCACCCCCCTGCACCCTTAGAAGCACGAGCAATCATGGAAGTTGGTCACGGCATCCGCGCTGACAATGCAGCCTGGTCTTTTGGCGGAGCGGTACCCGATTCGTTCGTCGAGCACATCCGTCAGTCGTTGCCATTCTACGACGAAGGTCATGATCTGGTGTGCCAGCTCAGTGACTTCTTTTGTGGCAACGACAGTGTCGCGTACGAGCTTGGTACCGCCACGGGCGAGTTGTTGAAGAAGCTCGCCATGCGGCACGTAGCGAAGTCGTCAGCGAGGTGGATTGGGCTGGATTCTGAACCTGCCATGGTGCGTGCAGCAGCCGAACATTGTGCTGATGCCCCTACAGTGAGTTGTGTGTGCGAGGACGTGCGGCTGCACGCCTACGAACCGGCGGACATGTTCGTGTCCTACTACACGATGCAGTTCATCCCACCGCGCGATCGACAAGCGCTATTCAACCGCATCTATCAGTCGTTGCAGTGGGGGGGGGCGTTCGTCATGTTCGAGAAGGTGCGTGGCCCCGACGCTCGTTTCCAGGACATCCTCACGGCTTTGCACAACGACTTCAAAACCCGCAACGGACTGAGTGCAGACGAGATCTTGTCGAAGGCACGCAGCCTCAAGGGCGTGCTGGAGCCGTTTTCAACGGAGGGAAACCTCGGCTTGCTGCGCCGAGCGGGGTTTGTCGACGTGATGAGCGTCTACAAGTATCTTTGCTTCGAAGGCTTCCTCGCGATCAAGTAAAGAGAGCGGCATCGTGCCTCAGGTGTGTACGGAATGTCTCAAGAACGGCGTTCACGTGCGCGACGTGCTGTTCTCATGCCTCGGCATTGACCACCGCCAGGCTGCCGTGAAAGACTCAGGTCGTGCATGGCCGATACCTGATGGTTTTGCCGGTGGCGGCGCATCGTGTGGATGAGGGTAGCTTCGAAATCGAATCCGCCTTCGCCGAACACCTGCGTCTACTGCGGTCGCGCTTGGGCGAAGCCGCGCGGGAACTAGTGATAGCCGGTCCCGCCATGGCGGAGCAGGAAAGGGCACAGGCGGGCTCTTTGGCTCTCATCAACGAGCAGGAGGAGGGCATCTACTTCCGACCGATGTTTGGCAATGGCGCCGACACGCCCACCTACTGGCGCTCGCTGCCAAGCACCTTACGTCGCCTCAAAGCCGAGGTCGCTCGAGCCGATGTCGTGCACGGTGGCCTCTCGCCGCTGCTGCGTCCCTTCGAGATCGTCGGACTGACTATGGGTCGCTGGCTGGGGAAGAAGACCATCAGCGTAACCGACATCGATCATCGCCATAGCGCGAAGATGAACTACCAAACGGGACGCTGGAGCCGGCGTCAGTATCTCACGACACGGCTGGTGCACGACGTATGGATGCACGCTCAGCAGCAGTTCGCTGCGCGAGCTTTTGACTTGGTGCTTCTCAAAGGTAAACGTCTGGTGGAGGATTACGGGGCAGCTCGGGACAACGTCAAGTTCATCCTCGACGCTGCCCATGGCCATGAGCACATCATTGCGCCAGACCGACTGCTACGGAAGCAGGAGCAATGTAAGTCGAGCGGCCCGCTACGGCTGTGTTACTTTGGTCGCCTCGTCGAGTACAAAGGCTTGCGCGACATGTTGAATGCGATCGCGGCTGCGAAACGACAAGGCGCCCTCTTGCACTTCGATGTATTCGGAGCCGGTCCCCAGGAACCGGAGCTGTACGCTTTAGTCGATGATCTAGGGCTGAAAGCGGAGGTGACGTTTCACGGCGCGGTTCCCTTCGGACCACAGCTGTTCGAGCACCTGTACGATTCGCACGTCTTACTGGCGGCTCCGTTGCGAGAAGACACCCCGCGCAGCGCGCTGGACGGCTGCGCTGCTGGTTTGGTTTTGCTCGCTTATGATACCTACTACTACAAGGAGCTCGACCAGTTGGGAGCGCCCGTACAACTCGTGCCCTGGCGCAACGTCGACGCCATGGCTCAACGTCTCGTGGCGTTGAGTCGCGACCGCGAGTGGGTCATTCGCGGTAGTGAACGCGCGCGATCATTTGCCGACCAGAACACCCAAGAGTGGTGGCTCGAGCAACGGGTAAGCTGGACGCAAGCTCTGTTCGAGCCCGCTTCCGTCAACGCTTAGCGATCTTCTTTCGGCCCCGGGCACCCTTGCGAGGCGCCACGACAGTAGGCGGCGGTGGTGGTTTGCGCGTCTTGGTCGCGGGCGCGACCGCGTCCTCCTGAAGACTCGAGGACGAGCGGCTCGAGCTTGCTTCGCTCGCTGCGGCACTCCCTTGGCCGGCGCCGCTTGCTACCTTGCCGTGGTCGCGGGACGTGAACGTGGTGTTCCGGACAGAAGGGCTGCTGGTCGTTGCTGCGTCTGCAGCGCCGCGACCCGCGCCACCTCGGGAACGTGACGGGTTATCGACGGCGCTCGACGTGCCGCGGGAAGCGGTGCTCGACGAAGTCGATGATCCGCGCGTCGCAGTATTCGTTGCCATGGCTGCAGGAGTGGCCGCGGGCCTGCGCGCGGTTACTCCGCGAGCGGTGCGCGCCGTCAATGCTGGCGCAGCCGAGTCACCAGCTGACGTCTCAATGCGTCCGCGAACCAAGGCGCCGTCCCCAATACCGATTTGAGGTGCCGACAGGTCGCCCACCACGCGGGCCGTCGCTTCTACGCTCAGCGCGATACTGGCTGCGAGGTCACCGGCAACGGAGCCCTGAACGATGACAGTCGCGCCGGACACATTGCCGGCGATCTGGGCTAGGCGTCCAATGACGACGTCGCCGCTGACGGAAACATCGCCCCGAATCCGGCCTTCGACACGAAGGGAGCCACTCCCTGTGACGTTGCCGCGTAGGGTCGTATTCGCCGAAACAATGGAGGAGGAGTCAGCCATCTGGCGTTAAACCTCCATGTCGACGTTGCCCTTGAAACTGGCACCGTCAGCAATCGTCAAGCGGGCGGCCTTCACATCTCCTATCAAGCGTCCGCCAGCTTGAATGTCGATGCGATCGCTCGCGGTGACATTGCCGGTAAGATGGCCCGCGACGCTGATGGCTTGCGCAGTGACATCGGCCTCCACCGTACCTCCGCCTCCGACGCTAACCATCGAGCCGCTAGAAAGTGTGCCGCGCACCGTTCCGTGCACTACCACTTCGTCGTCACTCGTGAACTCCCCTTCTATCGAGAGTCCCTCACCAATCACTGTGCCTGCCATATCACTATGCCTGCCATGTTATGCTTAGTTGAGTCTCGTGCGTGGATCACGCGTCGAAGCCACGACTACGCGGACCGGGGCCACCTTGAAGCATGGTGGCCAGATATCCAAGGATAAAAGCTGAAAGCGCTGTAGCTGAAGCCTGTCGTTCGTCTGTTTCTGATGTCTAGTTCAGACGTCTGGGTTGAGATGTCTAGCTGAGATGTCTCGCTTAGATGTCTAAGTTGAGGTCGAACGGGGTGTCGAGATCGGCGGCGACTGACGCTCCCGGAGCGATGCTCAGGCGTTCGCCACGGATGCTTCCTCGATACGTGGCGCGCGGTCCGATGTGCACCGGGCCAGCCGCATCGACGCTGCCGGTCAGTTGACCTTCGAGGGCTACCTGCGTGCCGCTGATGTCTCCGTTGACATTCGCGTCTTCGGCGATGAGTAGCTCTCCGCTGATACTGATGTTTCCGTTCACCCGGCCATCGATTCTCAAGTCGCCTTGACCAGAGATGTTGCCGGTGATCTCCGTGGTCGCACTGACCACGCTACTGCTTGATTTGGTACTCGCCATGGGTGACTGGCCGCGCACGCTAATACAGGGAACGGCCGCTGTCACCGCTTCCATGCATCGACCATCTTCGGGCACGTCGCGCTGAGCTTGTCCGCGCCCTTTCACCGCGCAGGGATTGCCGACAGAACTTCTCTGCTGCGCTTTACCGTGTGGTAAAGGCCACGCGCATAGAGCCACTCGATTTCTTCCGCAGACAGATCGCCGGGACGGTCTCGCGTGGCGGCGTAAAGCAAGATGGCTGCAGACACGCTGACGTTGAGGCTTTCGACGAAGCCGAGCATGGGCACGCGGACGCTTCGTCCGGCCGCTCGCACGAGGCTCGGCGAGATGCCGACGTGTTCGTTGCCCATGACCAACGCCACCTTTGGCAATGTGGCCAGCTGGTCGGGGGTCATCTCTCCGTCGGGATGGGTGGCAACTAGCACGAAGCCCCGCTGCTGAAGGTGCAATGCAGCCTGCTCGCCTTGCTCGTGCTCCATCACGTCGACCCAACGTTCCGTTCCCTTGGACACCAGGTTCGAGGCGATGAAGGCTTCGCCGCGGCTGACCACGTGGACTTCCTGAACCCCGAATGCATCGCACGAGCGTAAGATAGCCGCTCCATTGTGCGGGTCGTGCAGGCCGTCCAGCACCACGCTCACGCTGCTCAGCCGGCGAGAGACCACATCCCGGATGCGCGCTCGCCGCGCTTCGACCACGAGGGGTTCGAGTACCTCGATGACCCCTGGTGCACTCCATGTTTCTGGCCAGGGGCGCGTAGCTGCACCAGGCGCGGCTAGCCCGGCGGGGGCCTGAGGTTTCACGGCCGCCCTCATAGCCGAGGACCAGCCCGGAGTCGACGCTGAACGGGTGGCGTCGAACTGGTGGCCCAACGTGCCGAGAGGTGTCCGCTACTGGGTAGTAAGCAAGGGCACTTTCGCCCGCCTCTCATCGGCATTATGGTACGAGCCAACCCTGGAGAAACCAATGGCTAGCAAGAACGTGCAAGAATTCAACGACCTCAACTTCGAACAAGAAGTCGTCAACGCACCGGGTAAGGTGCTGGTGGACTTCACTGCCACTTGGTGTGGGCCGTGCAAGCGATTAGCGCCGATCGTGGATGAAGTTGCCGATGCGTTGGAAGGCAAAGTCAAAGTCGGCAAGCTCGACATCGACGAAGCCCCGATGACGGCGAGCAAGTTCCAGGTCCGCGGCGTGCCAACGCTGATGGTGTTCGAGGGGGGGCGACCCGTGCAGCAAAGTGTGGGACTGGTGAGCAAAGCCAAGGTGCTCTCTCTGCTCCAATCTGAATGACGCGGTGGGCGCGGACGAAAATCCTCGGCTGCATTTCGTTGATGGCAGCCGAGATGGGCTGCGCGGCGCACTCGGGCAGCTCGTCCACGCCCCCATCGCCGCTGCTCGAGGGACTGGTGACGCTGGTGCCTCACCAGTCCCCTGCGCACTGGGTTTACCACCCGCGCACCGTTGATGTCGTCGACATGCGGGTGAGCAAGGTCCGTGAGACGACTGTTTTGCTCACACGCGACGGCCAACGCTGGATCGTTGACGAGCAGGGAAGGTGGTCTGGAGCAGAACAAGTTGCCCCTGAGCCTCTAGTCGCCGCCAACAGGGGCAACGGTGAGAAACGTTTCCAGTTCTTAGGCAACACCGGCACCGTGTATGAAAGCCATGATGTGCTGGGAAAGTTCGTCGGCGTCAACGCACCACCGGAAGAGTTCCTGCGAATCGCCGCTGCCAACCAGGTCGTGCTGGGGGTCACCACCGACGGTCAGCTGCTGCGTTCTGCGGATGGGGGAGCCAATTGGCAGCGAGTCCCCTTGGCATCACGGGTTGCTGACGCTGCCTTGTTGTCGGACGGCACGGGTCTGGTACTCACAACGCCCGAAGGGTTCGCGGTCACGCGTGACTTTGGTGCTCACCTCGAGCCTGTAGCGCTAAGCACTTTCGGCGCAACCCGTCTGCAGGCAACGCCAACGCATGTTCGGGTCGACGGCTTGCTCGGAACGCGGGCCTGGGTGCCGCAGCATCCTGCGGCGTGGAGCACGGGGGTGCAAGAACGGACGCCGGAAGTTGCAGCGCCAAAAGCGCTCGTGCTGCGCGCAAGTGCAACGGCGCTGCGTGAGCGACGAGCTTCCGTCGACCAAGGTCGGTATCTAGAGGTCGTGCAGCAGCGTGGACAGATGAAGTTGCTGCGAGGCCCGGTTGCGGAGGCATTGGAGCAGACGTCGCTCGGCGTACCGAGTTGTCGCTCGCCGCAATTGGCTTTCGGCGGCGCGGTACTCTACCTCATGTGCGGAGGAGTGCCGGGCAAGGTAACACGCTTGGAGTTCAAGCGCAGCCAGGACGGCGGTGAGACCTGGTCAGAGGAGCCGTATGTCGCTTTTGGCGATGCCGCAATGCTGCGCACTGCAGTGCTTGGTGGCGACCTCATCGTAACAGGCATCTGCCCGCCAGAAACGGCGCCAGCTGGGTGTGCGCCCGCTGGCGTCTACAGGCGCGGCTCTGCGCGCCAAAGTGGGGATGACGAGAAAGAGCTCGATGCTAAGCGTAAGGTCTCCCTCGTCCCACTGGCTGTGTCCGGTTTGGATGGAGTAGCGCTGGACGTGAGTGTCTCACCGAGTGGAGAAACGCTGCTGATAGCCGGCACCCGCAGCAAGAACGAGGCTTTGGTGGTGTTTTCATCCAGAGACGGAGGACGCTCGTTTCACACTCGAGAGTTAGAAGCGTTGGCAGGTGGGACATCCGGCTCACGCCGCCGTCGGGCCTCCACGATGTGGCTCGATCCGACGAGGTGGGGGCAAGACGGCTACGCCTCATTGACGGTCGTGGACTCGAAGACGACCGTCAATAGCCTGGTGATTGTCGATGAACACGGGGAATTGGTTCAGCAGCGGCCGGGACCAAACGCTGCTGCACGGGTTGCCGGCGTAGGTATGCGCGCTTTGGCGGTGGATCCCGCTCGCGCGACGGCGTGGGAGTCCCTCGACGGTGGCAACGAATGGACACCGATCGGTCCGCTTCCCGTAGCGCCTTGTAAACAGCAAGAAGGCGACGCTTGCGAACTCGACTTGGCTTGCCATGAGCAGGGTTGTCTGATCGGTGATGCTCTGTCGCGCGTCGGTTGGAAGGGGCAGCAAAAGTTGCCCTACCCCGCGCAGCGGCAAGAGCGACCTGCCGTGGAAATCGTCCTGAAAACGCCTCTCACCTGTCGTGTCGACGAAGAGTCGAGCTGGCAAAAGGTGCCGGGTGGGGAGTTGCCCGACGCATCGCGTGCCGCGCTGGGGGATGCCGATTGGTTTACCCACCACACGGAGTGGAACACCGCCAGTGTTTGGTCCTACGAAATGCCGTTCGATGGCAACGGCGAAATCAGGAAGGCAGCATTGTTCGATGCGAAACTGGACGCCTCACAGTGGGCTCTTTACGTGACGAGCCAAACGGAGGGAGTGGCTGCACTTCGCGCACCTTCCAGTGGGACACCCGTCGAGGTGGCGTGGCGGGACTTGAACCGCGGGCCACACACTCATCACCGAGCGTTGCCGCCAGGCTCCCGGCTGTCGAGCGTGGCGACCAGACACTTGGCTCGGGCCGGGCGACCAGGCCTGGTGAGCATCGCCTCCGGCGGCATCTTCGTGCGGTTAGAAGAGAACGAAGCTCAGAGCCGCACTCTGCTGCTCGACTACGGCCATGGAGTGACGTCGTTGCCCCCCCTGTCATGGCCGACCGGTGTCGCCTCCGGTCGCACGGAAATGGTGCTCGCTTCGGGGGAGCCGCTGGCGATGAAGTTGCTGCGCGGTGGTGCGGCGATTGCCGCAGCGGCCTTGAGCGCGGGCAATGAATGGCAGGTTTCGGCGTATACGGCTGGACTGGCAGATGCCGCGGACTTCAACCTGCGGCAGTCTTTCGACCTTACTTACGTCGGGCAGCGACCGCACTACCACTTGCGACACATCGGAGAGTTGCACTCCCAGGCTTGGCTCTTTCCCCTCCAAGCCAAAGATCCTCCGCTCGGCGCTCCGATCCCCGTGCCGACTCAACGCGGTCTGCTCGGAGCCGGAGATGTCTGCTCACCCGAGCAGCGCACTCAAAGCCCCCGCATCGTCGCGCCCCCCGAGGCGCAAACTCTGCATCCCGTCATCGTCAGTCACACCTCCGAGCCGTTCCCCGCCTTCATCACACGCTCGGCAGTGCTGCATGGTTCAACCAGCGAGCCTTGTACGGCGGTCTTCGAAGCCGAAAGCGTCGCACAGAACCGTGAGCAGAGCCTGCGCGCCCTTGTTCGTCCGACGGCGTCCCAGCCGTCGTGGCTATTCAAGCAGGTAGCGGGGGCGGAACAGTTCGAGTATCGGCGTATGACGTGCGAGCCCGATCCGGGCGCAGAAGTGCCGCAGGAAGTGTACGAAGTGATAGGTCGCTAGGAGGAGTGCCCGGGGCACGTCACCTAGCTCGGGGCGCGCGCAGGCGCCGAAGGGGCGAAGCGCCGTCTGAGCCGGCGTCGGATGATGCGCGTTGCGATGGCAGCCACGTGCCCGGCGTGCAGGCCGCTTGCCTCACCCGCGTATATCGGCCGCACCGGAACGTCGACCACCCGTGCGCTTTGAAGCGCTAACAAAGCCAGCAGATCATTCGGATAGCCGTAGCCGCCCCAAAGATCGTCCAGGGGCAGACGCAGCAGTGTGTCACGGTCGATGGCCGTAAACCCGCATTGGCAATCATCGACGGCGAGACCTGTCGTGACACGCGTCAGCCAAGACAGGAATCGACTTCCGAGCCGTCGTAACGGCGGCATGTCCTTGTGCGCCGCGTGCAGGAAGCGATTTCCCTTAGCATAGTCGGCCTGCCCGTGCAGCACCGGAGCGAGTAAGGCAGGCAGGTCTGTCGGGTCCATCTGATTGTCTGCCGCCATGACGACGGTGATGGCGGCACAGCTGCCGATGGCTTCCTTGTAGCCCGTCCTGATGGCGGCGCCTACACCTTGATTGCGCCCATGCGTGACGACCCGCACCCGTTCGTCGCCCACGCGGTACGCTCGGTCGGCGGTATCGTCGCTACTGCCATCGTTGACGACGATGGCTTCGTCTATCCAATCGGGCAGGCGGCGCAGGGTTGCTCCAATCCGTTCCGCTTCGTTGAACGCCGGGATGACGACGGCGACGCGCTTACCCGACCACATGGTACGCCCGCATTCCGCTAGAGATTTCCCAATCAGGGCAGGCTTGCAGCGCTGGCAAGGTTTGTTGCTCTGCGCCATTGCGAGGCTTTCCCCAAACCAGTAGGACGAGCCATGTTGCAGCGAAAACGCTGGGTCTGGCTGGTGGGAATTGTCGCGGCCGCCTACGTCTTGTCATGGGTGTTGTACCCGAGTGATCGATCTCCCAAAGGGGCATACTATCGCGTTACCAGTGCGGTCAACTCGGGCAATGCCGAGCAACTATTTCCCTACCTGGAGACGGCTGCTCAGCATGCGGCCTTCACCATCCACAAGTACAGCGTCGATGCGCTCGCTCGGGTGGACGAGGCGTATCCGCCCGATGTCGCGCGCTCGGAACGCCTGCGCTTCGCCCAAGTGGCGGAATTGGAGCCGGGGCCCGGCGTCTTCGCGTGGTATGCCGAGCGCCTGGGCTGGATGGACCGGCTGCGCAGAGACCTCTCGGGTGTAGCACGTGTAGATGTAAAAGATGAACGAGCAACCGTTGAGACCGTGCGTGGGACACGCTATGCGTTTCGCCGTCGCGATAATGGGATGTGGGGTCTGACCTCGTTTACGTCCCAGCTCGTTGCCGACGCGGAGAAGGCGGCTCGCGATTATTCACTGATTGACGCAGCGGCAGCGGATTACCAGCGCGCGCAGGCGCAAGCTTCGCAGCCCACGGCTACCGTCTCACCACCTTGAAGAGTCGGGTTTAGACGTCACTTTTCCTGAGCAGCTCTTCGTAAGTGCGCCCCGCCTCGAACTCCGTAGATACTTCGTAGCCCTCAGGCTGCCAGCCCGGGGTGAGACGGCCAAACGCGTCACGGCAACCCATGAAGCTAGCCTCGTGCAAGCGCACCTGAGCGAAACCGGCTCGACGCAGCTCGTCGACGGCAGTGCGAGCGCGGGCCCCACTGCGACAGCCGACGATGAGCGGGCGGTCTGGCGGAAAGGTGCTGGTCACGACACGCAGGAATTGTGCATTGTCAGTCAACCCCGCCAATCCTCCGAGCTTTAGGGGCACGTTGTAGGCCTGGGGAATATGGCCCAAGGCATACTCTTCGCAGGTGCGCACGTCGAGGTATGCCCACTGACTGGCTCCAGGTTCTGGACTCGATCCGAGCAACTGGGCAACGTCGGCATTCGAAACGGTGGGTGAAGCGGTCATAAAATGGCGAGTACCGGCTGCTGCGACGAAGCACAAGTCGGAAAAATAGGACTACAATCGACGAGATGCCAGCACAACGCCCGTCACTGCGTGTGATCCCTTTGGGAGGCCTGGGCGAGGTGGGCATGAATTGCCTGGCGCTGGACGATTCGGAGCAGGTGTTGGTCATCGACTGTGGGACCAGCTTTCCCAACGATGACTATGGCATATCGGTGCATCACCCCCGCTTCGACTGGTTGTATGCGAACCGTAAACGAGTCGCGGCCATAGTGCTCACCCACGGCCATGAAGATCACATTGGCGCTTTGCCGTACCTGTTGCAGGGCTGCCCCGACTTGCGAGTTCCCATCGTCGGACCACGCCATGCCCTGCGCCTGGTCGCACGTCGACTGATCGACCATGGGTTAGAGGAGCAAACTTCCTTGCTCTCGGAACTGCCGCTTGGGCAGACACGCAGCGTGGGAGCGTTCCAGCTGCAGAACCTGCGCGTGAGCCACTCGATCGCCGACGCCACGGCGCTGTTAGTGACGACAGTCGCCGGTCGCGTTCTACACACCGGAGACTTCAACTTCGATCCTGAACCTAGTGACGGCGAAGCCACGGACGAGGAAGCCCTGCTGCGCATGGGCGACGAAGGGGTCGACCTGTTACTCAGTGACAGCACGAACGTTGATAACGACTCCGATCCCGGGTCCGAGGCGGAGGTGTACGAGGCTCTCGACGAAGTCGTGCGCGATAGCCAGCAACGCGTGTTCGTGGCGTTGTTCTCGAGCAACATTCAACGGCTCATTTCCTTGGGCAAGATCGCAGCCCGGCGCGGCAGACGGATCGTGCTGCTGGGTCGCAGCTTGGCTCAGCACGTCGCCGTGGCGCGGGAGCTCGGCTATCTGAAGTGGTCGGACGCGCTCGAGCTTCCGGTGGAGCGACTGCGTTCGTACCCGCGAAAAGAAGTCTTGGTCCTGTGCAGCGGCACTCAAGCGGAAGCTGGGTCGGCCATGGCTCGTTTAGCGGACGGTTCACACCGCTACGCGCGCATCGATGCCGGTGATCGCGTCATCTTTTCAAGTCGCGTCATCCCCGGCTACGAGCGCCCGGTGTCGGAGCTGATGGACGCGCTCACGCGTTTGGGAGCAGTGGTCGAATCGCGCTTATCGCGGCCTGATCTACACACGAGCGGCCACGCCAACCGGCGCGAACAACGCCGCATGATCGAACTCGTTCGTCCGAGGTGCTTCGTGCCCGTGCACGGAACTCTGCATCACCTCAACCGCCACGCCGCTTTGGCTCGGGAGTGCGGCATTACCCAAAGCGCCGTCATCGAGAACGGCCAGGTGCTCGTGCTGCAGGACGGCGCGCTGCGCAAAGGCGGCGATGTCCCCTGCGGTACCGTCTCGGTGGCGTGTAGCGGACAGGCGCTCGACCCGGTGGTGCTCAAGACGCGGCGCGACCTAGGGCGATACGGGGCTTTGAGTGTCGCACTGCTGTGCGATAAGCAATGGCGTTTGGCGGCAGCACCGCGCTTGACGGGCAGCGGCTTGCCGCTTTTCGATGAGCAGCAAGCGAGCAGCCAGCTCATCCTCGCGCTGCAAGCCGCCTGGAGTTCCTTTCGCGGCAAGTCGACGGAATGCCTGGAGCAAGAGGTTCACCAGTTTTTGCGGCGTCACCTCGAGCAGGCGTTTGGCCTGCGTCCACTCGTTGCGGTACACGTCTTGCGCAGCAAGGCTGTTGCCGAAACACTGGAGAACGAATGATGATGGCGCGTAAGCCGCAAGCAGGCGCTGGAGCGCTCCTTCAATCACTTTTTGCCCGCACGTCGTTTGCTTTGGCGGTGGTGTTAGTCTGCGGCATCTTCGCCTGTAGCCGCACTCCGTCCCCCCCCCAGAGCTCCACGCCGCGAGCGTCGGCAGCTCCGACGACGGTTCCGAAAGCCAGTGAGCCTCCGCAAGCCGCACCCCAGGTGGAGCAGCAAACCGACTACCGGCTTGCCACTGCGGCGCGGGTGGTAGCCATCGGTGACCTGCACGGCGACTTCGAGGCGACCCTGGCGGTCTTGCGATTGGCAGGCGCCGTAGACGCCAAGGGTAAGTGGGTTGGTCAGAACTTAACGGTCGTTCAAACGGGGGATCAACTCGACCGCGGGGATGGGGAGCGGAAAATCCTCGATCTCTTCGCGCGCCTCGAGCAGGAGGCCGAATCGGCGGGCGGACGCTTCATCGTGCTCAACGGCAATCACGAAGTAATGAACGTCGCGGGAGATTTTCGTTACGTCACCGAGGGCGGGTTTTCCAGTTTTGCTGACGTCACTTCTCCGGCGCTTCCAGAACAAATCGCCGCTCAGGTCCCAGCGTTGATGCAAGGACGCGCCATTGCATTTCTTCCCGGCGGCCCTTACGCGCGCGCGTTGGCGTCGCGACGCATCGTGGTACAAGTCGGGGAGACGGTGTTCGTGCACGGCGCCCTGCTGGAGAAACACCTGGACTACGGCATCGACCGTATGAACCGCGAAACCAGTGAGTGGATGCGAGGGGTGCGGCCTCAGGTGCCGTTCCTGGCGGCGGACGACGCTCCGGTTTGGAGCCGCCTCTATTCGATGGATTCCGATTCAAAGGCTTGTGCCCAGTTGGCGCGCGTGCTGCTGCGTATGGGAGCCAAGCGGATGGTAGTCGGACACACCATTCAGCAGCATGGGATAACGTCCGCTTGCAACGACCGAATCTGGCGCATCGACGTTGGCATGGCGGACCACTATGGGGGCGCCTCTCTCGGCGCGCTCGAGATCACTGACAATCAGGTGCGCCCACTAGAATGGCAGAAGCGCACGCATCGGCCTGCCGTGGGAGAGTAAGCCAGAAGCACGAACAGCGGGTGACGATTACCCCCCGCCGTCGCTGCATCAAATCTAGGTTCAGGCTACGCGACTGGTGCCGAGCGAACACGGTACCAGTCGCTGCCGATGGCCCTTAATTGGTAGGCGGTGTTTCGCTCCGGAAGAGCTCCACGGCTTCGAGAACCTGGTCCTCATCGGGCCGGTCGGAGCGGTTGCGGGGTGCGTTGGCGATAGCGTTCACCACATCCTGGCCCGCGATGACGTGCCCAAACACCGAGTGACGGTTGTCCAGGTGGGGGGTAGCGCCTTGCGTGATGAAAAACTGTGAGCCGTTGGTACCGGGTCCAGCGTTGGCCATGGACAGTACGCCGGGTTTGTTGTGGCGCAACTCGGGGTGGAACTCGTCGTCGAAGCTGTAGCCGGGACCCCCAGTCCCCCAGCGATTCGAGGCTTCGTCGTGCCGGGACAGTGGGTCACCGCCTTGGATCATGAACCCGGGTATGACGCGATGGAAGCGAATACCATTGTACAACGGGGTTCCTTCCATGCGCTTGCCCGTAACGGCGTCTGTCCAAGCCATGGCTCCAGTCGCGAGACCGCAAAAGTTGGCGACGGTTTTCGGGGCGCGGGTCTCTGCCAGCTGCACCAGGATCGCGCCTTGGTTGGTCTTCAAACGGGCGTAGAGCTGGCCGGTGCCGGGGACGTTGATTTCGGGAAACTGCATGTATGGCTCCTGGAAAAGGATGAGCAAAAGGTGACGAAGTGGACACAGGGTGCTTCGGTGCGCTTCGCATACTACAAAAGCAGGCTCAGTGCTCGGTTTCGGGTCAGGCGGCAGCGCTTCGTTTGGTCGGGTGGCATTTCCCCATAGGGGCGGATGCTTTTGGTAGAAAGGCTGGCCGGGAACGATATGGGGAGGAGCTTCAGTTTGACCCGCCGTGCGTTGACCCTCTGCTTGTTGGCGGTGCCCATGGCCGCGGTGCTGTTCGTGGCGGCGAGCTGGTACCGCGTGGGCATTGACGACGGGTTGCGTGCGCGCATTCATGCAGGGCCCTTTCCCAACCAGCACGTATCCCTGCGCGCGGTCGTGGGGCGCGAGAGCAGTGCCCTCGGTCAGCCTCGGGAGGTGACGCGAAAGCTGCCGCTGCGTCTGTCAATCCTGCAGCGCGACGCAGCACCGTTGGTCGTGATCGGTGAGACGAATGCGCGCGGCGTTGCCGATTTCAACTTCACCTTCGAGCTTCCCCCGCAGGCACCTTTGCAGCTTCGGTTGGAATCGACAGTACCGGGTGATGGCGTGGTTTTGGCGAATGGCGCGTGGCACCGGGACGCGTCGCCGAGTTGGACCAAGGGCGGTAGCCTGGGGTCCGCTGAGGGCGTCGTATTGACTCCACCACAGCGGGACCTTCGCATTCGAATCGAAGAAGGCGTGCTGGCGGTGCCTTTCCTCGGTACGCTGTCGCTGCTGAACCTCGCCGCTCAACCACGCACTGTCGACGTCAGCCTCACCGGTGCTACCTTTTTCGAGGATCTGAGTGACCAACGGACCATGCTCGTGGCGCCCGGCGCGATGATGACCTCGACCATCCTTCCTACGACCCATGTCGTGGAGGTGACGGTATCGAATGGCGACGCCGCCCTCTCTCCGTCTCACGCCGTGCTTCCACTCGTTCCCGGTGCGATGGTAGTAACTGCTGCAGGCGAGCACTGGGAAGTGTGGTCACCAGTGCAGCGCGACTATGCCTACCTCGCATTGGTGACGGACGAGCAGTTACTCTGGCTCGACACGGTGCCTCTGCTTCCCCTGAACGGGGTGTCGCGGACAGCGCCAAGTCCGATCCCAAACGACGCGTTCGCCGTGCGGGGCGAGTTCAAGCTACCACAGCACATTCGTCACCTGCTGCGCGACACTTCGATGTGGTGGATTGCGTCCAGTGAAGCAGATCTGCAAGCGATGGCCACAGTTGGGTGGCCTGCCAACACCGCCGCGAGCGGGGAAGGGCGCAGACGGGTGTTGTCTGTCGTTGTCGACGGGTTCGCACAGGCACGGGAGCAACGGCTAAAAGCGCGCGATGGCGGACGTCTCGCCGCTCTGGGCTGGCTTTCCGCTGCATTCTTGATCGAAGCGCTTCTTTTGGTGCTCTACGTGCGCAGCAACTCAACACGTCACGTGGCCATCACCCCCTTTTTGGGGCCGCTTGCAGGGCGCGGCCTGTGGGTGGGGTTGGCCTGCTTGATCCTTGGATTTGCAGCGTTGGCGTATGTTTTCTGGCTGAGGGCTTAGGGCCGATCGGGTGCTGAGGGGGCTCTGTCTTGTTTTGGGGTATGCGACCCGACTCAGTACGCAGCGGCGCTCCGGTACGGGTCTCGCACTGGCAACCTGACACGACCAGTTCAATAGTGAGACAGCCGGAGTGACGGACGGCGAAGTTTCAGTCGCCGCCTGCGGCAAATCGCTCAAACTGAACTACGGAGGACCGCTCCTCTGACTGAGCGCTGAAAGCGCGGACCCATGATGCTGCTACCCATTCGCTTCATTGGCGCCGAGGTGCGCCGTCCCGAGGGGGTGACCCTTCGGAAGCTGGTACCGGAGCGTCATCCCGACCAGCGGATGGCCACGCGCCT
>CAZNZA010000061.1:8694-30381 GCA_964577325.1 uncultured Polyangiaceae bacterium | reverse complement strand
AATTTCACCGCGTGCACGGCCGCAGGCGGTTGCTACTCAGCGTGGAGTGGCGCGGTGGCGCCACCGGCCCGATCGCGGATCCCCGCGAACAGCTCGAGCAGCGCGTCGGTTGCCGAGTATCGCGGTTGCCAGTTCAAGCGGAGGCGAGCGCGGCTACTGTCCATGAGCGGGACGTTCATGGCCATGTCGAACCAGCCTGGATCGGCCGGCTGAAGGCGTAAGTGATAGCTCACGGCTGCAGCTGATCGCATCATCCAGCCCGGCAAACGCAGCGCTTTGGCTTCGAGCACCTGCGCCAGTACGTCGCCGTCGATGACGGGGTCGGCGGCCAAGTTGAACGCCCCTTCCGCTCGGCGTACGACGGCGCTGGCGAAGGCATCGCCAACGTCGTAGGAGTGCACGGCTTGGAAACGCAGTCGGTCATGTTTGGGCACAATCGGAATATGCGCCGCGTCGTAAAGGGAGCGCGGTAGCAGCCGACCAAAGAAGAGACGCCGGATCTCTGACGCTGCCTCACTTTTGAACACCAGAGCTGGTCGCATGCGGGCGATTGTCAAACCGTATTGATGGGTGGCGTCGTCAGCCTCCCGCTCCACCTGAGCCTTCTGACGAGCGTACAGGGAACTCGGGGTGCCGTCGGTCGGCCAGGTTTCGTTCACCAGCCGCGTCTTGGGCCCTCGGCTGTATGCTCCCACGGAAGAAGCAAACACCAAGTGAGGTACCCCGGCTTTGGCCACGGCTTCGAACACCCGTCGGCTGCCTCCAACATTTACCTTTTCCAATCGCGCCGGTTGCCGCGATGGCTGGATCTGCCACGCCAGATGCACGACCGCGTCAGCGCCTTCGAACCAGCGCGACAAGTCATCGGTGCTCACGTCGCAGCGGGCGAACGTCGTCCGCTGGACGGCCTCGTCGGAGACGCGCTTGTCAGGTAAACGACGAGCCAGTCCCAGCACGGACTGCACCTCAGGCCGACTAGCGAGGCTTCTAACAACACTCGTGCCCAGGTTTCCTGTCGCCCCCGTTACCACCACACGCATACCCATGCCTGCGCCTAAGCAAGCTTCGGACCAGCGCGATTGCTTGGGGTTGGTGCGCTCTGGCCATCGCGTATGGCGGCAGAAAGCCCTCACTGAGGCTTGTCGACTCGGTGGCTCCTCGGCATGGCGGAGACGCCTGGCGCCGCGTGGTCGCGGACTATCGATATCCCGGCGCCAGGTTTGCCGTCCAGTAATTGACGACCTGGTAGCGCAAGTTCGAAGGATGCTCGAAGTTGTAAACGAACACACCGAAATCGTACGCGTAGTCCTCATACTCAGCCCGTTCCCGAATATCTCCCACGACGCCCTGGTAGGTGGTTGCGCTGCCGAACGTCACTTCGAAAAGTTTCGTTTCGCCGACGGTACGGCTTTCCTGGTATCCCGCACCCGCTATGGCCACGCCCCAGCCTTGGCTGTCACTGATGCTGCTCGTGCTGGTGTTGGTGGTTTGAGTTCCCACGCTGATGATCGCTGCGCTGACGTTGCCGCCTTGCCCGACTGTTGCCTGTTGGCTTTGCCACCCCCCAAACTGCTCGCTGAGACGATCGCGTTGCTGTGGCGTCGGATAGGTAGACGGGTCCCCAGCAGTATGTCGGAGCGTCTCCTGGCCGATGGCAGGAACACCGGGGGGAATGTTCTGATTGTAGTAGGGGATGGTCCACTTGAAGGTCTTCACGGCTGTGGGCACATCAATCGTCATGCGGTCGCCGATGACGCTTGGATCAGTGGCGCTGATTATCTCATACGCGTAAGAAGTATACAACACTCCCTGAAAGACGACGGTGTCGTCGGGGTGGGAAGTCCCGTAGCTCAGACCGCGCGTCGTTACCTGCGTTCGCGTTTCACTCGAGGCAAAATGGCTTTCCAAGCTGCGCTGGAACGACACCGACGCGGCAGCGCCGAATGTGCCGAGCATGCCCGTGAGGGTTGCCGTTTCGAAAGACAGACCGACACCGTAGGTGGTGCCCACCTCCTCCGTCGCCGACGTCTCTCGGGTCGTTTCCGTCCCAAACACCGTTTCCGAAGAGTCTACGTTTTGAGAGATGCCATCCTTGATGGGAGGAGCGGCCAGTACCACCAGCGGGCGCGGCGCTGGGAGGCTCAGCCAGCGTTCCCCAGTATACCGCACCTGCAAGCTGTCGTTGTCGAAGTCACCACCCGCAACTACCGGAACCGTGCCTGCACCGACTTCCTCCGCAGAGTCTTGGGCGACGAAGTCAGCGAGCTCGTAGCCGTGCGCCACGTCGTCCGCGTCAATGATCGGTTGCGCATGAATGTCTACCGTCAGCAGCGCACGCGATACTCCACCCTCGCTCACCGCGAAAAGCAATCCGTCACCTAAGAGCTCGTCGCCGTCGACGACCGTCATGCGGGCGATAGAGCTCGCGTTGTACTGCTCACCTAGTCGTACCCGGTTCACCTCGTCATTGAAGCTGTCGTCGTCGGGTCCTACCCATCGCGTCAGCACCCAGTCGAAGAACTCTTCGCGAGAGCCGAGCTGAGCGATGTACAGCTCGTCTATGCCGTCCCCGTTGGTGTCGGCGAACACAGCTTCGAACGGATGGTCTAGCGTGCCAGGGGTATGGAACTTTGCGCTACTCAGGTTTGGCCCGCCAATGTCCTTAGCCGTGCCCGTTACGTCGTCGATAACGCTCGCCATCACCGTCAAGCCGCCGGCGTCGGAACCATGCTGCGTCAGCAGTACGAAGAGTTCGCTTTTTTCATCAGCGTCGACATTGCCTGCCCGCAGGAAACCGCCCGAGAGCCATGCCGCAGGCTGAGCTTCGTTGCCACTCGGTGGCAGCAGGGACGCGGTGGACACCTGCCCAATCACTGCAAGATCCGCATCTAAGTCGTCCCGGATGACGAGCGTCACCGCGTTCGTTTCGGGACCAAATGCGAGGACCGCTAGTTCGTCAGCCGCATCCTCGTCGAAGTTGCCCGCTGCAAGCTTTGCGTCTAGCCGTAGGTCGAGCACAGCCGCATCTGCATCAGCGAGCAGCACCAGCTCGCCCTTCACGTAGTCGAACACACGGATCCAATTGTCCGTGCCTTCCCCTGAGCTCGCCACGGCAACCTCGTCCCACCCGTCTCCATCGAAGTCGCCTATGGCGGCATCGATCGCACCCATCGCCACCCCTGCGTGGGGGATGTCGATATGCGCTATCACGCTCAGAACGTCAGCAACCTCTGGCCCTGCGTTGTCCGAGATCGTCAGCCGAATGTTCTGAGCGCCCTGCTCATTTCGATAGTGAAGGGCGGCCAGCTCTGCGTGACCGTCGTCGTCGAAGTTGCCGGCCAGTGCCCATATCGGTGTCGAGCCCGGAGGAGTGGGATGAGCGAACGTCAGCCGCGCGCTTTCGCTTGCTTGATCGTCGCGCATCCAGTTGGAGCTGCTACCGACCAAGAACGCAACTTCTTCGCGGGGGATCAGACCCAAGCGTGAAACCCCTAGCGGATGCCAGCCCGGGTTATCGAGCTCGATCTCGAACGCTTCTATGGAAAACTCGCCTTGATTCACTTCGAGGTCACCACCGTCCCCATCGCCAGCCCCACCGGCATCGTTCAAGACGAGCTCGATGGCATCGTCGCCTCCATCTGCCGGATACCCATCGCTGCCGGCATCGTTGCTTGCTCCATCGCCAGTTTCTGCGTGGCTAGCGTTGGTGGAGCCGTCCTCTGCGTCCGGAAGTGAGGCGTCGCCAGGAATGCTGGCATCGTTAACTCTGGAGGCTTCCCCCTCTCCATCGCCGGAGCCACATCCCGTCGCGAGAGAGACGCAAGCCGAAGTAAAAAAAGAGCGAGCAACTTGAGAGAATGGCAAATTCATCGGTGCAGCGACGTTAACCATGCATCACGCACAGATGCAGCTTAAACGACATTTCGTTAGGCCTCGTAGTCGGGCAGGCGGGAGGTGTACGGCGACGTAGGTCGGCGTCGACAATAGCTATGAGATGCTCTCTGATGTCATTGCGTTTGACTCGGACTGCGCTCGTACGTGCTTGGGACCGCACCTTCTGGTCGGCCCGTTGCGAAGACGGCGTACAGCACTGGCAACACGATCAAGGTAGCGATGGTCGAGGTCACCATGCCTCCAACGACGACCGTCGCCAAAGGACGTTGAACTTCCGCACCCAGACCGGTATTGAAAGCCATGGGAATGAAGCCGAAAGCGGCGACGAGAGCCGTCATGAGCACCGGCCGAAGCCGCGTTTCGGCGGCTTCCCGTATGGCTTCGAGCAGGGAGCGACCGCGCTGGGTGAGTTGCACGACGTAGGAAACGAGAACGACGTCTCCGAGTACGGCAACACCTGATAAGGCAATGAAGCCAACACCCGCCGAGATGGAAAAGGGCATATCACGCAGCCACAGAGCCAGAACTCCACCCACAGCGGCGAACGGGATACCGGTGAAGACACGCCACGCATCTGCGGCTCGTCCGTATGTCATGTAAAGCAGCGAGAAGACCAGCAAGAGCGCAACTGGTACCACGATGAGGAGTCGGCGCTGGGCGCGCTCGAAATTCTCGAACTGGCCTCCCAGCGTCGTGTAGTACCCTTCAGGCAGGTTTAGCTGCTGGAGCGTCCGCCGAACATCATTCACGAAGGAGCCGACGTCGCGGTCCCGCACGTTGGCCTGGATTATCACCCGTCGCTTCGCCCATTCCCGCTGGATGGCAGACGGTCCTTCCTCAACTTCGATCCTGGCCAGGGCGGACAACGGGACGACAGCCCCTGTCTCGGTCTGAATCAGCATCTGCTTGATGCTATCAGCTGAACGCTGGGCATCATCGCCAATGTGCAACACGAGGTCGAAGCGCCGCTGTCCTTCGATCACTTCTCCCACCTTGCGGTTGCCGAGCGACTCGATCATCTGCAAAACATTACCCACGGCAACTCCGTAGCGCCCGGCTGCTTGACGATCGACATCGATGACGAGCATGGCTTGCCCCGTCAGTTGCTCGACCGTGACATCCGATGCGCCGGGTATGACTTCGACGGCACTGCGGATTTCTTCCGCTAGGGTTCGCAATTCCTCGAAGTCGTCGCCAAACAGCTTGATGCCGACGTCGGTGCGGATGCCCGCCACCATCTCATTGATCCGAATCTCGATGGGTTGGCTGAACACGCTACGCATGCCAGGTAACCCCTGTAGGGTGGCGCTCATGGCCTGCACGAGTTCGTCCTGGGTGTGGGCGACCTGCCACACATCGCGCGAGCGGAGGGTGACGAACACGTCCGACACTTCTATGCCCATGGGATCGGTAGCCACTTCAGCCGCGCCGGTGCGCGTCCAGACATGCTCGATCTCGTTCGGGTAGCGCTCGAGTAAGAGGCGCTCGATCTGGGTGCCGTAACGAACGGACTCCGCCAGCGTTACGCCAGCCATACGCACCGTGTTGATGACCAGCGCGTGTTCGCGAAGCTGAGGCACGAATTCGGTGCCGAGCCGTGTGGCGAGCAAACCTGCGTTAACAACGACCAGCGCGGCGAGCGCTAGCACCGTCTTGCGCCTTGAAAGCGCCGTGTCGAGCACACGTCGGTAGCGTTGCACGAGCCAGCGCGCGACCGCATTCGACCTCCGGGGCTTAACTCCTTTTTCGAGCGCGTAGCTGGCAAGAACCGGCATCAGCGTCATCGACAAGAGCATCGAGCCGGCCAAAGCGAAGATGACCGTGAGCGCCATGGGACGGAACAACTTTCCCTCCACCCCCTCGAGCGCAAGTATCGGCAGATAGACGACCGCGATGATGAGCTCGCCGAACAGAGTCGGCCTCCGCACTTCAATGGCGGCATCGCGGACTATTTCACGGACGCTGCGCCGGGAGCTGTCACCACGTACCCGCCGTTCCGCGTTTTCGACCATGATGACGGAGCTATCGACAATCAACCCAAAGTCGATGGCACCCAAACTCATCAAGCTGCCAGCAATGCCGAAGCGCAGCATGGCGTTGAATGCAAAGAGCATCGACAGAGGTATCGCTAGGGCGACGATCAGCCCAGCTCGGAAGTTACCAAGAAAGGCGAACAGCACGGCAACGACGAGCAGCGCCCCTTCAAGCAGGTTGTTGCGCACCGTGCGCAGCACATCGTTGACCAGGCTCGCGCGACTGTATACTTGCGTCAGCTCAGCTCCCTGGGGCAGGCCGCGCTCGACCTGTTGCAGGCGAGCCTCGAGCTTTTGAGTCAGCTCTCGGCTGTTTTCACCCATCAGCATGAAGCCCAATCCCAGTACCGCTTCTCCTTGCCCCTGATAAGTGACTGCACCGCGCCGGATTTCGTGGCCTTCGCGCACCTGTGCGACGTCACTCAGGTGAATGGGTGTGCCATCGACGGCGGCAAGCACCATAGCTTGCAGGCCGGATACGCTGGTAACGGTACCCAGGCCTTGGATGAGCTGGGCCTCCCCGCTTTGGTCGAGCACGCCGCCTCCGGCGTTGCGATTGCTCTGACTCAAGACTCTCGCCACATCGTCGAGGGTGATGGCGTGCTTGATCAGTCGCTGGGGATCGACGATGACATGGTACTGTTTTTCGTGGCCGCCCCAGGTGTTTATCTCGGCCACACCCGGAACTTGCAGCATCTGTGGCCGGACTACCCAATGATGCAGCGTGCGAAGCTCCTGTGGTGTGAGCGTTCGACTGTGCAGCACGTACTGGAAGACTTCGCCGAGTCCGGTCGATACGGGTCCGAGTGCGGGCCGCTCGACTTCATCGGGAAGTTCGGCAGCACTCAGGCGCTCGCTGACGACCTGCCTCGCCAGATAGATGTCGATGGTATCGTCGAAGACGGCGGTAATCTGTGAAAACCCGAACTTCGAGACGGAGCGGACCTCGTTCAACCCGGGCAACCCAGAGATGGCTTGTTCGAGGGGCGTCGTTATCTGGCGTTCTACTTCGAGCGGCGACAGCGCCGGCGCCGTCGTGTTGACTTGGACTTGAACCGGCGTGGTATCGGGGAACGCGTCGAAGGGTAGGCGCGACAGGCTGGCAAGACCGGTCAGTGCCAACACGGCGGTGGCCAACAATACGATGGGACGATGGCGCAGGCACAGATCGATGAGGCGTGTCAGCATCAATCGTGTCCAGCAGGTGTGACGTCGCAACAGCCGGCACCAATGCTGCCCGGCATGATTTCCGTGCGTAGTAGTACGGCCCCCGTCGTGACTACGGCGTCGCCTGGCTGCACGCGCCCCTCGATGCTGACGTCTTCGCCCTCGCCACCGCGAGTGACTACGCGCGGTTCGTATACGCCTTTTGCCGTACGCACGAACACTACCTCCAGCTCGCCAACCCTTTGCACAGCCGCGCGGGGCACGGAAACTGCGCTCTTTGGTGCAGCGGTTCGAATGCGCACCCGAACGAACTGATTGGCGCGCAGACGGCCGTCGGGGTTCGGCAATTCAGCTCGCACCGTGACCGTTCGCGTCCGGGCGTCGACTTCGGAGGAAATCCAGGTGAGGCGTCCTTCGACGGCGGACTGTTGTCGGTCATCGAAGGATATCGACACAGGTTGTCCAAGCTCAAGACGAGACGACTCCGTCTCCGGAACGTCGCACAGTGCCCACATCACGCTGACGTCGGCGATGGTCGCCAACGATTGGCTTTCCGTGGCTAACATGCCCAGTAGCGCGGGCCTGCGCACGACGGTGCCGGCGATGGGAGCGGTCAGGGAATAACGACCCGACGGCGCCGACCCGGCTGCTCCTGTCATGCGTAAGGCAGCCTCGGCCGTGCGCGCTTCCGAGCGGGCGACAGCCAACTCCTGCTCAGCAAGTTCGAGCTGACGAGCAGAGGCGATGTCGCTCTCGCGTAGCTCCCGTTGCCGCTCGACGTGAGCCTGGGCCGCACGCTCGCGTTGCCGCGCGGTTTGAAGAGCGCCCTGGATTTCACTCACGCGTGTGCTCTCGAGCTCGAACAGAGGGGTTCCGCGTTCGACCTGTGCACCAAGTTCGACGCGAACCCGTCTCACGACCCCCGGCACGACGGCACGCACATCGGCGACGCGATCATTGTCGAACTGTATCCTGGCCGGGCACTCCAAGCTCGTCGATGTCTGGGTCCGTTTGGCTTCAGCGGTGCGGATGTCGGCAATGCGCTCTATCTCGGGCGATTGAAAGCGAACGACGCGTGCCTCGAGCGCAGCTTGCTCAGCACCAGCAGGTGGAGGTTGTGGATTACAGGAAGGGCAAACGGACTCGGGAAAGCCGTGTGCGGCGCACCAGTCACCCGTCTCCCGAAACTTGGGCACGAGCTCTGGGTTGCACTTGGTGCACATGGACTCGGCAAGCCCATGCTCGAGGCACCAGTCCGTCGGTGCGTGGGGGACCGCCGCTTGACCCTGGCTTGCCGGCACCGGGGCAGAGCTTGAAGGAATGGACACGGAGCCAGGGCGTTTCTTTGCGTCGCAGGCGGTAGCAACGAGTACGACCAGTAGAAGAGCAAGGCGCACGGTGCCCGTGCTGCGAATTGAGGCGCTAGGCGCCAGGTGCGGCTTCATGGTGAACCTCCGGCAGCGGTAAGGGCGGTGATCCGCGCCCGAGCTACCTCGAGCAACAGTTCGATGTAGTCGAGCTTTGCCTGCACGAGCTCTCGACGTAGCGTCAGGACTTCAGAAAGTGGAATGGCCCCAGCTTCGTAACTGGCAGTGGCTAATCGAGCAGCTCGCTCCAAGCTTTCTAAGCCGTGTTCTTCGAACAAGTGGGCAGCGTGGCTCAATTGGGCGGCGGTCCGCTGCGCCGTGTGCACCTCGACCGGCGCGGCGCTTTGCACAGCATGCAGCTCTGCGCGCAGCCGATCGGCACGAGCTTGGGCAATCGCAGCCTCAGCCTGGCCGTGGTCGAAAATGGGCAGCGTGACAGTGAGCGTCCCCTGCACGATGTGGTCGGCTTCCTCCCGCGCGTACTGTGCCCCTATGGCGACGTTCGGCACCTGCTGCGTGCGAGCCGCGTCAGCTTCGGCTTGCGCTTGGCTAACGTCCGCGGTCAGTGCGCGAAGGTCGGGGCGCTGGCCGGCGGGCGCGGAAGCGGTACCGCCGAGCTGGCTCAGGACGCGTAGATTGTCCCGACACCTGAGTTCCGCCGTCGTGCTCAACCCCAACAAGGCTTTCAATTTTCCCTGGCTGCGCGTTGAAGCTGCACGTGCTCGCTCTACGCCACTTGCGGAACGAGCCACGCTCAGCGTCGCCAGGGATGCTTCCAAGCCGCCGACGTCACCGACGGCGTGCCGCTTGGTGGTTACCTGGGCAATGCTCGATGCCACGCGGTTGTCTTCTCGCGCAAGCGCGATGCGCTGCTGCCAATAGACGGCATCGAGGAATGCAAGACTCACGCGGTGTATGAAGCGTCGCTGCGCATCTTCGGTGCGCGCCTGCTCAGCAAGCGAGCCCGCCCGGGCCGAAGCCATGCGAGCACGCCGCTTGCCTCCGAGTTCGACCCATTGCATCGCTCCCACCGACCAATCGACGCTCGTGCTATCGCTGCCGAAACGTGGGCCAGCGGCGCCCTCTAGCTCTGGGTTGTCCCGCCATGTGGATGCGGCTTCGGCAGCCGCTTCAGCTTCACGCACGCGTGCCCGGTCCACTGCGCCCGCCGGCGCCTTGTTTCGCGCGAGCCACAACGCTCGCTCATACGTCAAATCGAGGGTCTGTGATGATTGCTCCTGCGCCCCGGCGGACGTCGTCCCCAGGAAAGCGCCGAGCAAAAGACAAACAAGTCTCTTTCGGTACATCGCCAATCTCCGTCGCAGGGCGGCCCTACCCGTGGTTGACCGGGTGCGGGCTCACCGCCTTCAAACCACTACGTGCATCGCTTCAAAGCAGGATGCGGGGCGGTCGAAATACGTCGGAAGCAGTGCTACACGGTAGCAGCGCGATGAAGTCCGGTACCAGCAACGAGGCGCGGGGCACGGCACACTCTGGCAACGCTAGGGCGGTTGCCATCGCCATCGTCAATCCTCGGCAGCAACCGCAGTCAGAGCAATCATCCGAACAAGGACTCGAGCCAGCCGTGCCGGGTTGGGCAGCCGTGCCGGGTTGAGCAGCCAGCCCGGTTTCCACAGCTGTGCCCGCTTCTTCAACCCCGTCGCCCGCGGCGAAAGGCTCGTGGGCGGCCTCGGCGCACGGGCAGGCTTCGTTGCAAGCGTCCGAACCTGCCGTCGCGACGTCGCTCGGGTTGAAGTTCGCTCCTAAAGAAACCGATACCATCAACAACCACGCGAACGCGAGTTTGAACACGCGCGCAGGGAGATGGTCGGACGCCATGGTCGACCGTACCGTACCACGCGGGGTGACGGAAGGGCCAGGGAAGACTGGCTAAGGCCGGAAACGTGTGCGGACGTCAAAAGCGTCGCACCGAAGGCGCGACGAACCCGTTGTCTTTCATTGCCACTCAGGTACACATTGGCCGGCGCTGCAGACGAACCCCACTTCGACCTGGCAACCCATGTCGCACCCGTCGCCGGAGTGTCCGTTGCCGTCGTCGCACTCCTCGAGCTCGTCGAGGGTGCCGTCGCCACAGAACGGGCCATGCATGCAGCCTGCCGCGCACCACGTGTAGCCCGCGCCGTTGTTCTCTCCGTCATCGCACTCCTCGAGCTCATCGATGATGCCGTCGCCACAGAACGGTCCGAGGGTGCAGTCGGCGGCGCAGGAGCCGTAAAACCCGCTACCGTTATCCGTTCCGTCGTCGCATTGTTCGGCGCTGGTGACGATCCCATCGCCGCACCACGACTCGTCCGGCTCATCCGTAGCGGGGCATCCGACACACCAGAGTGCCACCCACGTCGGGCCGAGCACCGGGGTTACGTGGCGTGCGAAGAATCGACGGAGGCGCATGAAGCGACGGGTAATAGTCATGGGACGGAGGCTACGCATGCTGCGCTTTGGCTACAATGGCAGCTCCTGACAGCGCCCACGGAGCGCTGAGCGATAGACGGCTCAGTGATACAGCGCCCAGGCCCAGTTAGCGAAGGGGATATCGACCAATTGAGTGCGTTGGGGGTGAAAGTAACGGTCGACCTCGCCATAGGCTGGTTCCACAAACGGTCCGAGCGTTTCTGCATTCGTGTACTGGGCAAGGGCGTGGCCAAGCTCAGGACCAAGCCCGCCCGCCGTACCCAAGGCAAACACGCTGCCGGTGAACGCCGAAAGGTTATCGGTATATGTAGGGTCTCCGGCAAGTGCACAGTGGATGTCGCGCAAGGTCGTGACACTGCCGTAGCTGTCAATTAGGCTTCCCACCTGCAGCACCTGTGCCGTGTCAGCCACCGCAAAGCCTTGGTTGACGTCACCTTGAAAGAAGAAAAAGCCGGGTGTTGCCCAATTCGGATTGTTCAGGTGCTGGGTGTGCACCACGTAGAAGACATCGTGGTTGGTGGCACTGGTGATCCCCAACTGGGCGAGTTCGTCATCCAGAAACTGCAGGGCAGGATTGCCGCTATTGGCGAATGGCGAGAGGCCTGATGGGTTGGCGGTCAGGAGTTGGTATAGGGCGGTCAGGATTTGAGGCGAGGGATCGAACCCAAGCCCCTGCGTCACCAACGAGTCCAACACCTGGCATGTGGGCGCGGAGTACGCCTGTTGAGTCGCTCCAGCTACCAAAGTTCCATTCCAAAGAAATAGCCCCACGTAGTCGTCAGGAAACGCGTTCACGACCGCTTGTGCGTACAAGGCACCGCCTGAGAAGCCGCCGATCACGATCGGCGTCGTGGAAGGATAGTGTTGCAGCAAAAGCTGGCGGGTGAGTCGGGAGTCGTCGATGCGCGTTTGTAGCGTCCAATCAAGCATGGCCTGACACCCGTTCTGCTCGCAATACCCAGGTGCTTGGCGTGAAAGTCGATCGTCGACGACCCAGACATCGAAACCCAGGCGCGCCAACGATCCCAAGACGGACTTGCGGTATTCGGACCCTGTGTGGATCTGATACCAGTCGACGTCGTAGCCGAGCGGTGCGTGCAAAATGAGGGGCTTGTGTCCCCAGCTGGCTTGTACACGGGTGATACGGAATTGATCCAGGGGATCCGATCCGTCCGACACCATGTACGTGGTGCGCGTCAGGGAAACGTCGGGGCTGTCCACGACGCCCGGTTGCACCACGTACGCGGCGTGAGCGGCCAGGGCGAGGAGGGAGGTAGCGACCGCAGTCGCGACGAACGGGAGGAATTTCATGGGTACATATCTCCAAAGGGGGGTATGGGCGCGTGGGCATGACGCCCACCTCGAATGCCCGTTTTGCTTTCCCATGGCAGCTTGCGTGCCAGCTCCCGTTCAGGAGGCAGCGCGCGATCTCGCCTGCTTCGTGTAGCGCTCGGGCGTGCGGTGGCTCGGCACTGAGTGATGCATTGCGCAACCTGAGCACTCGAACACTCACTGGTGAACGCCAAGCTTGTCAGGCCTTGTCATTGACAACCACGCAAAGGCTCTATGCCGCACGGAGCTGTTGCGCACTGCGGGTCGGTGTCGATATGGTCGGTGCATGATAGCAAAACTCGGTACCGCGCTCGCTGCCGCTGCTCTGTTCTCTGGCTGCAACCAATGCGAAAGTCTGGAGGAGAAGCTCTGCGGCGACCTTGGCGCAGAAGATTGCAAGGTTTGGCAAGAGAGTAACGGCCCGGACATGCTTTACAGCGGGCGTCGCTCGAATCGCTTTTGTTTCAATGCGCGCTTTACTGGATACGATCCCCTGCTTGCCGGAGCTCGCGCTCACGCGGCCGCCATGAAGGCCGCTCAGCAGGCTGTGGAGTCGCGCAAGAAGTGACGTAGTCCGCTGATTTAGACGGGAAGAGCGTTCCAGCTTGCTGTCCGCGGCACCGACGGGAGCTCGAGGCGTTCATCGAGCGCCGGACGCAGGGTTGCCTGAATCAACAGCTGCTGACACCGGTGCAGATCGTTGCTCACGTCACGAGCACGTTTGCCCCGGGCCAAGAACTCGAGTATCACGCGCGGCTGACCGGTAAGTGCCGCGTGTGCCACCCAACCGAGCATCCTGCCCATCGGTAGCAGCGTGTAGGGGGAGTGTTCGCGGCGAAAGACGCCGGCGAAGGCGTCGAGCAGCCGTGGATCGCGCATGACCCGCGGAAACACGACGCGGTCGAACCAAGGTCCCATTTCCGGTTGGGATAGGTCACGGGCGTGGCAGTACAGCGGGAGCGCTGCGACGTCTCGCTGTCGCCACCACTTCAACAGCGAGTGATCAAGACCTCCCCGAGCGTTGGCATCGAGTATAGCAGCCGCTGCACAGCGGGCCTGTAAGAGCGCTTCGCTCATGCCGTCGCCGCCGATGAAGTCTTTGTGCACACCGGCGTCACCGAGCAATAGCCAGCCTGCTCCGGCGCCTTGACGAAAGAAGTAGCGCTCACCCCGCGTTCCTCGTACCCGCTCTTGGGGAGCAACGGACGCTATCGGGGCGAGCATGGGCTGCGATGCCAGAGCGTCGCGAAGTGCCCGCAAAGGGTTCTGACGGAAGCGTTCTAGATCCTGCCTCAATGGACAGACGCCAAGCAAGAGCTTGCCGTCATCCGTATGAAAGGCCACGCGTACGATGTCTTCCTCGCGCTGGAGGTACATGCCCGCCGGAAACTCATCACTACGGCCCCATTTGTCCGGAGCAGGCCAGTAGCCCCAGTACATGCCGCGCGGCGGGTCGTAATCGTAGTACGTCTTGGCGCCAACGAAGCGTGCAATGGAGCTGTTACGCCCATCGGCACCCACTACCAAGTCCGTCTCTACCAAAAACGGTCGCCCGTTTTCTCTGACAAGCCACACTCCGCGCACCCGACCAGCCTCGCGTTCTACTGCTACGGCTCGGGTGCAGTCCCAAACCTCGGCGCCGGCCTGCACGGCGGCCTGTTGTAGCAGGTCATCGAAGCGCTGCCGGCGAGGGCAGTATGCGCCGTGACCGTCGGGGTAGCGGATGTCCAGCACAGCCCCTTGCCAGTCGATACGCATCACGCCCATCTCTGGCGACAGCTGCCGCACCGCCGCTCCAAGCCCCAGTTCATCGACGACACTCATGCCCGAGGGGTGTAGGGCATGGGTCGAGAGCGTACATTCGGTTCCAAGGCGACCTTGCTCCACTAGAAGTACATTGGCGCCGCCACGCGCAAGTTTACACGCCAGTGTTGCTCCAGCGCAGCGGGCGCCCACGATCACTACGTGATACCGATGAGACATGCCTACCGGTGTACGACCTCGCGTGCTTCTGCACTATGGGACGAACGTCCCATGCCGCCTAGGCCGTACCGCGCTCCGTCACCTCGAGCAACCAGCCCACGGCCTCGGCACGGTTAGCCACTCCCAGCTTGGCGTAAACCTGACTCAGCTGATTGCGCACCGTTCGTTCACGGGTGCCGAGGGCGCAGCCGATCTGCCGATTGCTGTAACCCAGCCGTAGGTACCCAAGTACCTCGCGTTCGCGGGCGGTGAGGCGCTGCGCTTCTGGTGACGCCTCTGGTGACGAGGAGGATGGGTGGTTGTACGACCGTGCGTCCCACGCGGCGGCAGCAAGGCTCAACGTGGGCACGAGGGACGCCACGAGTGCTTGCTCGCCATGCTGAAACGGACGACTTCCGACACAGCGTCCCAATGCAAGTTTGCGGGGGTTCTGCTGCGCGCCCGTGCTGAGAAAAGCCAGTAGCGTCGAGTGGCCTCGCGCGGGACGCATGATGAGCTGGTAGTAGGGGAGGCGTAACAGCTGCGCGCCTAGGACTTCAGAATCCACGACGACGCCGTTTCCGGCGCGCGCGGCGCAAACCAGAGGCGCCATACCTTCACCCAGGCGGGGCCAAGCGGCTAACAATTCGGGTCGGCGTTCGGCGACCAGTCCCACAGCCGTGGGCGAGGGACCGCGAGCGTCCGCAAAAAATCCGGTATCTGCCCCCACTTGACGCAGGAGCAGGTCGAGCACCGTGCGCTCCACCTGTTCCCAATCCTGGGCCGTGCAGGCGAGTTCCGCGACCAGTCCTGGCGTCAAAGGCTCCACTCCCCAAGCTTGGCACACCCGCGTCAGACGCACTATACCTAGCGTGTGGAGACGTTCCCCATGATTCCGGGTGGGTCGAAGTGGCTGGTTGCCATCGTCGCCATCACCAGCTTGATTTGCCTCGCTACGCTGGCGATGCTGCTGCAGTCTTACTGGGCGGCGCGCTTTTCGCGTTTCGACGTCGACCCCTCGGGGTTGCACGTGCGGGGCAATTGGTACGGACGTCACATTCCTCCCGAGCAGATAGACGGCAGTGGTGTGCGAGCGGTGGACCTTACCCGCGAGCAGGAGTTTGCGCCGCGCCTCCGCACGTTTGGAGTTTCCCTGCCGGGTTACCGGAGCGGGTGGTTCCGTTTGGCCAACGGCCGCAAGGCGCTCCTGCACGTGACGGACGAGACTCACGTCGTGCACGTGCCGACCTTCGAGGGCTACAGTTTGCTACTGAGCACCCCTGAGCCCGAGCGCCTAGCCGCCAGTCTTCGACGTCTCACTGCTGAGAGCGTCCACCAAGCAACTCAGCCGGCTCCGTGACGGCCCGCTCGCGCGGAAGCGGCTAATGACTTCGGAGACTCGTGCCCACCTGTCCCGCGAGACGCGCGGCTCTGGAAGGCGTTGCGGTACCGGAGCGGGCTCGTACCGACCACCCGCTGAAAGTGCGCTCGGAGGGAAGCTACCGAGCCGAAGCCGACCCGCTGGGCCACCCTTTCGATGGGCAAGCCGGTGGTTTCAAGCAGGGCTTGCGCGCGACGGATGCGCGCTCCGACCAGCCATTGGAGCGGTGTCGTCTCGAGTTGGGCTTGGAAGCGTCGATTCAAGGTACGAACGCTCATCGCGGCTCGACGAGCGATCACATCGAGAGTGAGCGTGTCATCGTCCAGATTCTCTTCGAGCCAGGTGAGGACACGGCTCAACGCCGCGTGCTGCTCTGGCAGCGGTGGGTGCTGGATGAACTGGGCCTGGCCACCGTCGCGTTCTAGCGGCATCACGGACAGCCGCGCAGCGCTGGCCGCCGCTGCCGATCCGTAGTCGCGGCGCACGAGGTGAAGGCACAAGTCGATGCCTGCGGCTGCTCCGGCCGAGGTTAGAAATTGTCCCTCATCCACGAACAGGACGTTTGGATCCACGGCTACCTGAGGATAACAGCGCTTCAGTGCCGCGGCCGCTAACCAGTGGGTGGTTGCCCGACGGCCATCGAGCAGGCCAGTTGCCGCGAGCAGGAACGCTCCAGAGCAAATGGACGCTATGCGCACGCCGGCGCTGGCCGCAGCCCGCACGGCTTGCACGAGGGCATCAGGCACGGGTGCCGTAACATCGGCGACCCCGGCTAGAATGATAGTGTCCGCCCGCGACAGTTCGTCCAGCCCATGGTCGAGCTCTATCTGAAAGGCGCCCGCGTCGATCCGTCGTGAGACACCACAGACGCGCACCCGATAGCCCGCCTGTCCGTTGGGAAGTCGGACGCGGCCAAGGACCTCGTTCGGGGTCGCTAGGTCGAAGGCGACGACCCCATCCACGGCCACCACGGCAACGCGCTGCATGACCTTATTCTGGCGTATACGTTGGTTACAGCCAAGCGCTGTCACATTTCGCGGCGAATTCACCCCAACGATGACCGAAACTCAGCGAAAGTTGGCCGATCTGCCTCTCGTGCGCCGCCAACCTCTGCGTCATCATCGCCGCAGCTGCGACGCAGAAAGCTGCGGCCAAGCTGTGAAACCGGTCCCTCTCCACGAACAGTGGTTTGGATGAATGGACGAACAGGAGCCGTCGGTGTTTTATCTCTATCAAGGGCTACTCGTGATGAAACTGGTGAGCGTGATGGGTTTTGCTGGTGGCCTGATTGCGGCTTTCATTGGCAATGATCCAGCTACGCGAAAGTTTGCTGCGCACCGAGTGGCCTCGCCCAGCTTGCTAGCCATCTGGCTCTTTGGCTATGCGTTGCTCGCCTTGAATGGGTGGCCACTGTTCGAGTTCTGGGTTGTGGGAGCTTTGGCTTTATCGCTAGTCGCCAACGCGGCGTTAGCTTACTGCGTCGCGCGGGACCGAAGGAGTACGCGAGCGTTCATGGGTACGGCGTCACCGGTGGTCGCTAGCGTCGTGTTGATGGTACTCAAATCCACGTGGGCGCAGGTGTTGCCATGATGGGCTTGCGGGTGATCCGCATCCTCAGCGTCTTGGAGGGGCTATCGCTTCTGCTGTTGTTGCTCATCGCCATGCCGCTCAAGTACGCCTTCGACCTGCCGGTTGCCGTTCGTGTGGTGGGCAGTCTGCACGGGGTACTATTTTTGGCGCTGATTTCCGCGGCTATCCAAGTATGGTTGGAAGGTAGGCTTGACGTGAGGCGGGTGCTGGGCGTGATTGCTTGGTCACTGGCGCCGTTCGGCTTCGTTTGCGCAGCAAGAATCCTGGCCGAGCAAGACGCCGACGCCAAAGCCCCCACCCACGCTGGACAATCCTAACCTCTTCATCATTCGTTCACACTGCGCCGAACTTCATCGACGCTGAGAGCAACGGCGTCTTGGGAGACGTCGAACCGGGTAAGGGCGCTTCGACCTAGCTCCAGGGCGAGCTCGAGCTCGCCGACCACGGCCTCGTCAGCTCCCCTCTGTTGAAGGAAGGCGCGGTCCTCGTAGCTATGTGTTCGTGCGAGGACTACCGTGGCATCGCTCACCTCGCGCGCGTATTCGAGGGCGCGGCGCACCGCCATCCGTTCCGGGGTGCAAAGGATCAGTAGCCGGGCGCCGCGCAGGTGTGCACGATCGAGCACCGCCGGCTCTCCGGCGTTACCGAACAAGGCGGGTCTGCCTCGCGAACGCAGCGTCTCGACGAGCTTCAAGTCCTCTTCGATCACGATGTACGGCTTGCCGTGCCGCTCCAAGAGCCTGCACACGATACTTCCGACCCGCCCATAGCCACACACGATTGCGTGCTGAACCAGGCTTGGAACGGGCGCGGCATCGTCGTCGTGACCGGTGTGCATCCTCGGAGGCGCGTACCGCAGCAGCACCGGTGCCATGGTATTGACGAGCGGCGAAAGCAGAATCGTGACCACGGTGGCGCTCAGAAGTAGGTTGAAGACCGCCGGCGTGAGGGCGCCCTCTTCGAGCCCGATTCGAGCCAGCAGAAACGAGAACTCTGCCGACTGCGCCAGCGCGGCTGCCATGAGTACAGCAAGCCGTACCGAGCAGCCCAACCAGCGGGCAATCAACGCTGTGACGGTGCCCTTGACCAGGATGATCATGGCCACCGTGAGCAGGACGAGCATCCAGGAGTCGATCAGGAAGCGCGGGTCGAGCAGCATTCCAATAGACACGAAGAAGATCCCCGAAAAGACGTCTCGCACCGGGGTAGCATCGCCTAGAATGCGATGGGCTAGGTCCGACTCACCGACGACGACTCCGGTGAGAAAGGCACCTAGCGCTACAGAAACTCCCAACAACGCAGCACCCCCCGCCATGGCCAGGGCGAGGGTGATGACCACCAGCGCGAAGAATTCGCGACTACGGAATGCCGAGGCACGCCGCAACAGCCACGGAAGGGCCCAAAACGAAAGCGGCACGACGACGAAGAAGAACAACGCCGCCTTACCCAACAGAGGGCCGACCGCTCTAGAGTTGGGAGACGCGAAAGCGAACACCGCCACGAGAACTACGCTCGATATGTCTTGCACGGATGACCAGGCCATCCCCAGGCGGGCCTGGCGGCTCTCGAGTTCTCCCCGGTCGGAAAGCAACTTACCCAGGACGGTGCTGGACGAGTTCGAAATCACGGCACCAAATGCGTACGACTGAAGGTCACTCCAGCCGAGTAAGCGCCCGACGACGTAGCCGAGCGAAATCATCACGAGCACCTGCGCCAGCGCACCAATTACAGCGATTTTGCTCGCGCTCAGCAGCTCCCGAAGAGGCAGCTGCACGCCAATGACGAACATCAAAAAAACGATGCCGATTTCTGCGAGGTCTGCGATGGCATCGCCTTGGCCGATGATCCCGGGGGTGAACGGACCGATGGCTACACCAGCCAAAATATAGCCCAGGATTAGTGGCTGACCCAAGCGCAGGGCGACGGCGGCGCCCACCAGGGCAGCGCCAAGCGCCGTAACGAGATGAACGAGTAGCCCCCCGTCTTGCATCAGCCGCTCCCGGTCTCGAACACCCTCATCTTCTGGTTGCTGCTGCGTCGACTACCGAGCGCTCGAGCCTTGCACTTCGGCGCAGCATGTGTCGGGAGCAGATCGGCAAACATCAGGGGGATGGGGTGGAGCATGCCTACCAAGGGAGGGCGCCGGGAGAGCACGATAGCACTTCGTGGCTGCGCAAATCGAGACTATGAGCAAACGACACATACTGCCGTCGGCGGTTGGTACGAGCCGTGCACATACCAGGGGCCGAAGCCACGCATGCGGCAGAGGAGGTAGGATGTTTTTTCAGCGCATCAAAACGCCAGGCATCGCTCACGTTGCCTACATGATCGGGCATCAGCGCGAGGTTGCAGTGATAGACCCCCGCCGCGATATCGACGAATACTTGCATGTGGCCAGGGCGCACGGGTTGACCATCACGCATGTGGTAGAGACGCACCGTCAGGAAGACTTTGTCCTGGGAACCGCAGAGCTCGCTCGCGTGACGGGTGCCACGGTCGTCACCGGGTTTCACGAACTGTTTGGGCACGGCGACGTTCGCCTCAGCGATGGGGAGGAAGCAGCGATTGCTGGACTCAGGTTCAAAGGGTTGCATACCCCGGGCCACACCCCAGAGAGCATGTGCTACGCTGTGTTCATCCCGGACCTCAGTGCGCGGGCGTGGGGTCTGTTCAGCGGGGACGCGCTCTTCATCGGGGAAACGGGCCGCACCGATCTGCCGGACCGGACGCAGACCGGGGCCAATGCTGGCAAGCTTTACGATGCGCTCCACAGGAAGGTTCTGCCGCTGGGTGACCAAACCTTGCTGTTTCCTGCTCATGCGTCGGGATCCGTCTGCGGTGGCAACATCGCCAATCGAGACGACTCCACCCTCGGTCTCGAACGCCTCTACAACCCGGTGTTCACTACCAGTCGGGATGACTTCATCCGAGCGAAAGTCAGAGAACGCATCCCCCGACCCCCATACTTTTCCCTCATGGAGCAGGTGAACCTGAGAGGGGGGATCCCGTTGCGGCGGCGTCCACACGAGATACCGATGATGCAGCCAAGCGGGTTCGCCGCAGCCACGAAAGAAGGATTGATTATCGACACCCGCGAGCCGGAAGCTTTCGCGGCAGGGCATATCCCTGGCTCGCTGAGTATCTGGGCTTCGGGGCTTGCCGTGTTCGGGGGTTGGGTTGCCGGATCAACGACATCCGTTTTCCTGGTGCCCGCAGACGACACACAAGTCGAGGCCGCAGTCTTGGCGCTTGCACGCATTGGCGTCGATGAGGTCGCAGGAGTTCTCGCTGGCGGCTTTGGCACCTGGCGCAATGCGGGGCTTCCAATGGCGCATGCCGGAGCCATTACTCCTCGACAGCTCCGTGGGGAGCGGGACAGCTCGAGCGTGCTCGACGTGCGTGAAGACTCGGAGTTCGAGGAAGAAGGGCACATTCCGGGCGCATCACACATGTACGTGGGTTATATAAACGACCACGTCGATCGGCTAGCGTCGCGCCTCGACAAGAAGCAGCCGCTCGTCGTCACGTGTAGCGTCGGTCACCGCGCGAGCTTGGCTGTAAGTCTGTTGCAGCGGCACGGTTTCGAAAACGTATCCAACTTGCTCGGGGGCATGACCGCGTGGTCCAAGCTCGAGCTGGAGCTCGCCAAGAATTCGGACAACGACGTCACCACCGAGGACGTAGAGGGCAGACGCAGCTGAGAGCGACGATGCGGGCGACGCTCGGCAAACGATGACGAAGGGAGACCTCAACAGAGGATGAGCGTTCGTCGGACGTCGCCGTCCACGCAAAAACAGCGGTTGCATCCGTCTGTGCACCTCCACCTTTCGCCGTCGGCGTAGGTGCGGCCGTCATACTCGCAGGCTTGGCCAGGAGATGGCGCCTCACACTCGAGGTCGGTTTGCACCACGGTGCCGTCTACACACGAGCAGGTAGTACATGCGTCAACGCACTCCCAACTCTCGCCAGACGCATACGTTTGGCCGTCGTATTGGCAGGTGGGGTCAGGACAGGCGAGCAGGGGATGGTGGACGCCTTGCTCCGTACAGGAACAAGTATTGCATCCGTCGCCGCACGCAAACTCTGCGCCGACGGGGTAAGTAATCCCCTCGTGTGTACATGCGGCTTGGCCGACATCGTCGCTCGAGCCGGCTTGCTCTAGACGACAAAAGCCGTCGTTGCAGGTGTACTCTTGTCCCACCGCGTTGCAGTCGCTGTCCGTCTCACAGCTGACGTCGCAGATGGCGACACCTAAGCCGGCGCCATCGGTGCAACGAGCACGGCCCGGTAGCCCTTCACACGTGCTCGGGTGGGCGTCACAAGCTCGGCTGCACACTTCACCCACGCACTCGTAGCCGTCGGTGCACACTCCGCACTGTTGAAGAAACTGAGATTCTGCCTTGCCATCGGAGCCCAAGGTTCTCGCGCCGCAGGCCCCGAGCGTCATCATCGATACGAGCACGGAGAGCCAACTCACGGTGGCTAGCCGACATCGCTGACGCTGGACCCGATGGGCATGAGGAGATTC